>JAFULU010000186.1 GCA_017483125.1 Clostridia bacterium | reverse complement strand
GAGCCTCGGTAGCGGGAGCATCGGTAGGAGCCTCGGTGGGAGCCTCGGTCTTTTCCTCGGTGGGAGCCTCGGTAGCCTCCTCACCGCCGGTGGCGTTCAGAGCATCCTCCAGAGTGTCGAAGAACTGGAAGCCCAGCAGAACGAACTCGGCACCCAGATTCTCCTCCTCACCAACGCTGTATGCCCAGTTGATGGACATGGAGTTGATGACGCCACTGTAGAAATCGCTCTCGTCGGAGAAATCGAAGATCCAGTACTCCTCGGTACCGTCGCACTTGATCTCGTTGGCGACCTCCTTACCGTAGATCTCGGTGTTGCGGTCTACGATCACGGTCATGTTGGGGGTAGAGTCGGCGCAGACTGCGGGAGCCTTGACCTTAACGGCAACGACCTTGTACTTGTGGACCTTGTTGGGCAGATCCTTCTGGCCGGTGAAGTTCACGTAGTGCTTCTTCATGAGCTGGAGGTAGTTGATGGTTGCGTAAGCGTTGATATCGCCGTCCACCTCCCAGTTACCGGTAAAGGAAACGGAACCGTCGCGGTTGACCTTCACGGAGACAGAGGAAGCAGTGGAGTCGGAAACGTTGGGAGTGCCACGCAGGAAGGAGGCATGATCCTCAGAGAAGGCGTTCATGTTGGCAGCATCCTGGATCTCGGGCTTGACAGCACCGGAAGCGTCGGTGTAGACAGCCTCGATGGTGATGTCGGCGTTGTTCAGGGTGTACTCAGCCCAGTCGCCCCAGAAGCCTTCCTTGGCGGGAACCTCGGGAGCGTCGTACAGAACGGTATCACCCTCCAGGAAGGTGACCTTACCCACCTCGGTGCCCTCAGCCACGAAGGTAGCGGTGTAGGACGCGGGGGTCACGGTCAGCTCATCAGCGGTGGTGATGGAGAAGCAGAAGGCGGCGCACTCGGAGCCGTTTGCGAAGTAGACAGCGGAGCCCACGGGGCCGCCGTTGGTACCCCAAGGAGTCATCTGGGACCCACCCTCAACGTAGGTAGCGGTCCACAGGATGTCACCGGTCAGATTGCGGTTGGTGGGGAACACCACGTCCAGAGGAGCGTTGTCCACCTGGTTGCGCTTGGTAGCCATAGCCAGAACAGGACCGCTGACGGTGGTCTTGTAGTCGGTGTCCCACTGGTAAGCGCGGAACTCGATGTAGTTGGAGTTGTTGTTGTAGGTTGCCAGAGCATGGAAGTTGATCTGGGTCAGTCTCTTGCCGGCGGGGACGGAGACCATGGCACCGAAGGACTTGCCGGGGCCAAAGCCGCCCAAAGCGGCACCCTGCTCACCGGTGTACATCTGGGTCTTCTCCTCGTTGGTAGGAGCGAACTTGTCCTCCTCTGCGGAAACGCTGATCACAGCGGCGAAGCTGGTCACAACCATCAGCAGAGCCAGAACAAGCGCAAAAACTCTCTTTGCGTTCATTGTGTTTTCTCCTTTTTGGATTGATTTGCATACGGGCAGTATGCGTTGAGTATATTGTATATCAAAACCGCTCAAAAGTCAATAAATTTTTTTTGAATTCCGTGTTAAGAAAGAGGTTTCGTGACAATCACCAAAGATTCCATTGAAATTTCGTGATTTTCACGAACAAAAATGTACCTTTTCGCTGTAACCCATAGCCGTATCCTGCCCGTATCCCACAAATTTTCCGTCCTCGTACACAGCCGTGACCCACCCTTTCGCGGTGCCCACCAAAAACACGTACCGTCTGTCCGCCAAAAGACCCGAAAAAGCGCAGGTATACCAAACCTCGCCGTCTTTCGTCAGGGGCTCCGCCGTACCGCAGACCACGGTCAGCACCCCGCCGCCCGCCATACAGACCACGGGGGTCTCCTTCCCCGCGAAGAGAAACTGCGCCGTATACCTCCCGTCGGTGATCCCCGTCTCCCGACAGCCCAGAAATTGAGGTTGGGGTGGAGGTTCACCGTCCTGCCCGTCAGTCTCCTCGGTGCTTTCGGCAGGGGGGGACTCCGATTCCGTGTCCGTAGTCTCCGTGACGGCTTTGGTCTCGGTAGGTGAACTTTCAGGCGGCCCTTCGGAGGACTCACTCTCCCCGTCGGTCACCTCCTCGGCAGTCTCTCCCTCGGTTTCCCGCTCCTCCACCGCCACCGAAAGGGGGATCCGCTCCACTTCCCCACCCTCCCGCAGGACATGCAGGATCACTTCCCCGCCATCCACGCCCGTTACACCCATGTAACCCCTCTCTTCGGGGGCTTCGGCGGGGTTTTGTTCTGTCTCCACCCACAAAAGCTCCCCCTCCGAAAGAATTCCGTCCAAAAGCACCCGCACCCGATCAGCGGGCAGATCCCCGTGGGTCAGCACCAATCCCTCGGCTCCCTTCCCTTTTCCAATCTCTCTTACCTGCCACCCTCCAGACGGGTCTATCTCCATGAGCAGGGCCATCGGATCATCCCCGACCCGCTCTACCAAGGAGGGTGAAAGCCGAAATCTCCACAGGCCCTCCCCCTCCCGCCGTACCGTCAAGTCGGGTTCAACCCCTTTCCCGCAGACTGTCAGAGCGGAGAATACCAAACAAAGCGCGAACGCCATCACACAGCTCCACCCCGCGAAGGCTCTCCAAAATTCCCGTTTTTCCATGCTCCATTCTATGCGGTCCCCGCCGCCGAAATGCCACAGAACAGAGAAAAGGTCTCCCTTTCGCAAGAGAGACCTTATTTTCATCAGCAACTGGGGCTGTCCAGGTACCAGTCCCCGTTCTCGTAGACGAAGGAGAGGTAGACCCGCTTCCATTCCTCGGGACGATCCTCGGTATAGGAGTTGACCGACACCCGCAGGCGGGAGGAGTGGGAGTAGCTGACAATCTCCATGGAGGCGTAGTCGTAGACCCGCACCCCGTCCACCAGAGGATCCACGTACTTGCTCATGTAGAGGAAGCGCTCGTCCTCGGAGAAGCGGGCGGGCATGACCACCGACATCTCATCGGCGGCAAAGCCCGTGAACAGGGACTCGTAGAGGGATTCGCGGTACTCGGTGCTGTAGACCGCGGCAATGGCGGCCTGCATCTCGGCAATGCTGGCGTACTTGGCGTAGGGGGTCACGAACTGCTGACCGTTGTCGGCCACGCCGTAGTAGCGGTGCACCAGCTCGTCCTCGGCATCCCCGCGGGGATAAACGGGCAGACCCGCGCCGAAGAGCAGGACGTTGACCTCGTGGGAGGCCTCGATGACCTGCACCAATCGGTCGTACACCTGATCAATGTCGGGGGCAGGCTCGCTGGCGGAGCAGGAGGCAAGACCCATGACAGAGCCCGCCAGCATCAGAACCGCCAACAGAAGAGTGAGTATTCTTTTCATGGCTTATACCTCGTCCGAGGGCTCTTCAGAGGGCTCGTCCGAGAGCTCGTCTGCGAAGTCATCGGGAGTTTCAGCAAGGATCACCTCATCCTCGGTGCCCTCTGCCTCAAGCTCCACCTCCACGGCCTCGGTATCGGCCTCATCCTCCTCTTCCTTGGCCACCACGGTGAAGTTGGCCACGTACTGACCCTCGGGCAGGCGCATGACGATGACACCGCCCGCGGTTCTGGAGAGAATGGACAGGTCGGAGGCGGGGGTACGGATGATGGTGCCCTGATCCGTGATCATCATGAGATCGCTGTCCCCGTCCACGGCGGCGATACCCGCCACAAGACCCGTCTTTTCGGTGACGTTCTGGCAACGGACGCCAAAGCCGCCGCGATTGGCCATGGTGCGGAAGTCGTCGAAGGGAGAACGCTTACCGTAGCCTCGCTCGGTAACCGTGACCAGATGCTTGGCATCGTCCACCACAACGGCACCCACCACGCGGTCGCGGCCACCGTCGCCCTCGCGGAGGGAGATACCCTTGACACCGCGGGCGGTACGGCCCATGCAACGGACGTTGTTCTCGTCAAAGCGGACGGCGTTACCGGCGGCGGTGGCGATGATGATCTCGCTGTCACCCATGGTATGGAGAACGTAGAGCAGCTCGTCGCCCTCGTCCAGAGTCAGGGCGATCTTACCGCCCTTGCGCTGGTACTCGAACTCGGACAGCAGGGTTCTCTTGATGACGCCGTTGCGGGTCACCATGACCAGATACTCGCCCTCGTTGAAGCCGTTCACGGCGATCATGGAGGTGATCTTCTCCCCCTCGATGAGCTGGAGGAGGTTGACCACGTTGGTGCCCTTGGCGGTACGGGAGGCCTCGGGGATCTGGAAGCCTCGGATGCACTGGACCTTACCCGTGTTGGTGAACATCATGACGGTGGAATGGGAGTGGACCGAAACCACCTGCTCGATGTAGTCCTCCTCCTTGGTGGCCATGCCCATGATGCCCTTACCGCCTCTGCGCTGGGCAGAGTACACGTCGGTGGCCTGGCGCTTGATGTAGCCCGCGTGGGTCAGGGTCAGGACGCAGTTGCGGCGCTCCACCAGATCCTCGTCGATGATCTCGTTCTCCACCTGCTCAATGCGGGTGCGGCGGGGCTCGGCGTACTTGGCCTTGATCTCCAGCATCTCGTCCTTGATGATCTGCTTGATGCGGTTGATGTCGCCCAGGATCGCGCGGTACTCCTTGATGGCGGCGTGGAGGGACTCCAGACGGTCCTCGATCTTCTGGCGCTCCATGCCCGACAGACGGCCCAGGGTAAGGGCCACGATGGCGGCGGCCTGCTCCTCGGACAGTCCGGGGTTCTCGTCGGCGGCGAACTCGGCCAGATCCAGCTTCTCACCGCTGCGGACGGGGCCGTTGAAGCGGTTCATGAGGTTGACCTTGGCGGTGGCGATGTCGGGGGAGGAGCGGATGATGGAGATGACCTCGTCGATGTTGTCGATGGCCAGCTTGTAGCCCTCGTAGATGTGGGCATCCCGCAGGGCGGCGGCCAGATCGTACTTGACGCGGTTGGTGATGACCGACTCCTGGTGCTCGATGTAGTAGTCCAGGATCTGGGCCAGATTCAGCACCTTGGGCTCGTTGCGGACAATAGCCAGCATATTGACGGCGCAGGTATCCTGGAGCTGGGTGTAGCGGTAGAGCTGATTCAGCACCACGTGGCCGTTGGCCTCCCGCTTGAGGTCAATGACGATGCGCATACCGTTGCGGTCGGACTCGTCGCGGATATCCGAGATACCGTCCACCCGCTTTTCCTTGACCAGATTGCCGATGGCGGCGCAGAGCAGGCTCTTGTTGACGCTGTAGGGGATCTCGGTGACCACGATCTGGCGCTTGTCCTCCTCCACCTCGGCGGTGGCGCGGACCATGATGTGGCCCTTACCCGTGAGGTAGGCCTCCTTGATGCCGTTGGTGCCGTAGATGGTACCGTAGGTGGGGAAGTCGGGGCCCTGAATGAACTGCATGAGCTCCAGGATCTCGCAGTTGGGGTTCTCCATGCGGTAGATGGTGGCGTCAATGACCTCACCCAGATTGTGGGTGGGGATGTTGGTAGCCATACCGACGGCGATACCCATGGAGCCGTTGACCAGCAGATTGGGGAATCGGGCGGGCAGAACCTCGGGCTCCTTGCGGCTGTTGTCGAAGTTAGGGATCATGTTGACCACGTTCTTGTCCATGTCCCTGAGCATCTCGTCGGTGATTTTGTCCATGCGCGCCTCGGTGTATCGGTAAGCGGCGGGCGGGTCACCGTCCACCGAGCCGAAGTTACCCTGGCCCTCGATGAGGATGTGGCGCATATTGAAGGGCTGTGCCATGTGTACCATGGTGCCGTACACAGAGGCGTCACCGTGAGGATGGTACCGCGCCAGCACCGTACCGACGGTGGCCGCCGACTTGTGGAAGGGCTTGTCGTGGGTCAGGTGATCCTCGTACATGGTGTACAGGATACGGCGCTGACCCGGCTTCATGCCGTCACGCACGTCGGGCAGGGCGCGGGAGATGATGACAGACATGGAATACTCGATGAAGGATTTCTTCACCTCATGCTCCATATCCACGTCAACGACCTTCTGATTCTCAAAGAGGATGCACTCGTTTTCTCTTTGCAGCTCTCTTTCTTTCTTCTTGCTCATGCTGTTTTCTCCGTGAAATTGTTGTTAGACTTCGATTGTGTATGATAAAAATATTGCTTTCAAGTGAATCTGTAGCTATTCAGTCGATCTTCAAATTTGGGTTTATCGGGCTGCGCCCGAAATGCAAAATGCAAAATTCAAAATGCAAAATTGAATTACGGGCGTCGGCGAAGTGAGAATCTAACAAAATGATTTTTTCTTGCGGGGGCAATGACTTTTCTGGTTTTTATTCACGTACCTTTACCACAAAACAGGCTTTTGCGTCAGCAAAAGGCTTCATCAATTTTGCATTTTGCATTTTGCATTCTCAAACTCACCGCTAAACCCAATTTGAATGACTAACAGAATCAATACGTTAATTTTTCGGCTTCAGCAGCCACTGCTCCCCCTTGACGATGCCGTACACCGCCGCCGAGAACAGAACCGTCAGCACCAACGAGGGGATCAGCCCCTTCCACACCCACACGGCGGGAGGGATGGCCTTCAGCTCCACCGTGGCGGTCAGCACCGCAAGGAGGCATTTGAGTCCCCCGCCCAGGGCGGCAAAGACCCCGAAGGAGGGGAGATTGTGAGCCAGCCGCCGCTTTCCCACGGTACCCGACAGGTAGCCGCAGAGGAAGTACAGCAGGGGAAAGAGCATCATACCGTCCCCCATGGTGGCGTCCGACAGCCACCCGCAGATAAGCCCCGTGACGCCTCCCTCCCTCTCTCCGTGGAGAAATCCCACGGCCATGGAAAAGAGGAGGCCCAGCGAGGGGGCGGCGGCCTGCCAGCCGAACAGGGGGATCCTGATGTGGGACAGGGCGGTGGTCTCCAGGGCGATGAGGATCAGCCCCGTCAGAATCAGCAGGACGGTCAGGCGGATCTGCTCCACCAGCACAGGCCTTCCCGTGCCCACGGCGGTGTAGCGGATGCCCCCGCCTCCAATCTGACGGCGGCTCACGGCGCGCCTCCCGCAGAGCTTTCAAAGCCGTCCACGTAATGGACGTAGTCGGTGAGGATCACCACCTGAGTCAGATCCGAAAAGTCGGTAAAGGGCTGTACCGTGGCCTCGGTGGTACGGCTGTAGGCGTTGGCCTGCACGCTCACCACACGGCCGATGGGGATGCCGTAGGGGTACACGCTTCCCCGCCCGCTGGTGACCACGATATCCCCCACCTGTACGTCCGCCTCCTCGGGAAGCCCCTTGAGGGTGGCACAGCCGTTATGGAGCACCGCATAGTCCCCCTCGCACAGTCCGTTTTCGGTGGCGCGGGTGGTGACCGCTCCCACCGACACCGAGGTGTCCAGCAGGGTCATGACCCGACAGTGGTTGAGTCCCGTTTCCACCACCACCCCCACAAGACCGAGGGAGGTGACCACGGGCATCCCCGCCTGCACCCCCGAGGAGGTACCGCGGTTGAGGGTCAGCTCCAGGGCGTAGTCCCCGCCCTCCCCCGATGCCGAGGAGGAGGAGATCACCGAGGCGGCGCAGAGGGAGTAGTCCCCATGCTCCTCCTTCATGGACAGGTAGCGGTAAAGCCAGGAGTTCTCGTCGGCCATGATCTCGGCGTCGATGAGCTCGCTTCTGAGGGATTCGTTTTCGGCCTTCACCGACTCCAGCTCCTCCTTCAGACTGTCTATGTCCGCAAAGTAGGAGAAGAAGCCCGTGACCCCCCTACCCACCTTGGCGCCTACCCATTGGAAGGGGTAGAGCACCGCCGAGCCCACGTCCGAGAGGAGTGACCCCCACCCCATCACGGCGAAGACCCCCGTGAACAGGGCAATGGCCAGAGCCAGCCCCAAGCAGGCTATGAAAAATCTCTGTTTGATGCGGCTCACCTCCGAAAATTGACTGGACGGGAGAGGAAAAATGGGGAATTTTCCTCACGGGAAAAGGATTTTTTGGTGTTTTGCGATTGTTTTGAAATAAAAATGTCGTACCTGTGTCGTTGTGGAAATCTTTTGTCATACCCAAAATCCTTGGGAGAGCAGGAAAAACGACACTTTTCAAGGCGGTATCGGTGACTTTTCAACAGGACAGGCCCACTTTACAGGGTCTTTTCCATAGAGTTTTCCACAGCCTGTGAGAAACCCGAAAATTCCCTTGCGTGAGAATACTTTTTCGTTTTTCCCACGGGACGGGCCGAATTTATCCACAGACTTTTCCACAACCTGTGGAAAACTTTTGTCCCCAGCCCCGGGGGCTTGTCATACCCGTCCCGATTTTTTGGGACAAGCTGCGACATTTCAGCGACAAAACTGTGACATTTTGCGGTTTTCCTCTTGTCATACCGACAAAATGACGCCGAAACGGGGATTTTGAGTGGATTTTTTCCGCTTTTTCACGGATATTTTCGGCTTTTCCGCTTTTCCACATGAGTTTTCCACAGAGTGTGGGAAAACCTGTGGAAAATCTTCATCCGACAGGATACGACAGATTTTGAAAAATCCTTGCAGGGACTGAATAATTCGTTTTTGGGCTGTTTTTCTCCCCTGTGGAGAGCTTAAATATCCAGGTTCTCGGCGAACTTGGCGTTCTCCTCGATGAAGACGCGGCGGGGCTCCACCTTGTCACCCATGAGCAGGGAGAACATGGCGTCGCAGGCGATGGCGTCCTCGATGGTGACCTTCAGCAGGGTACGGGTGGCGGGGTCCATGGTGGTCTCCCAGAGCTGGTCGGCGTTCATCTCACCAAGACCCTTGTAGCGGCTGGCCTCGATGTTGTGGCCGCCCATTTCGGCGATGATCTGATCTCTTTCGTCGTCCGAGAAGGCGTAGCGGGCCTCCTTGTTGTTCTTGCTGTTCTTCTTGGTGATCTTGTAGAGGGGAGGCTGGGCGAAGTAGACGTGGCCCTCGTCGATGAGCTGGCGCATATGGCGGAACAGGAAGGTGAGGATGAGGATCCGGATATGGGAACCGTCCACGTCCGCATCCGCCATGATGATGATCTTACCGTAGCGGAGCTTGTTAATATCAAATTCCTCGCCGATACCGCAGCCGATGGCCTGGATAATGGGGAGGAGGGAGGGGTTGCCGTAGACCTTGTCCAGGCGGGTCTTCTCCACGTTCAGCACCTTACCGCGCAGGGGCAGGATGGCCTGGAAGCGGGAGTTTCGCCCCGTCTTGGCGGAGCCGCCTGCGGAGTCTCCCTCCACCAGGTACAGCTCGGTTAATTCTGCGTTGCGCTCGTGGCAGTCCGCCAGCTTGCCGGGCAGGGAGGAGCCCTCCGACAGGGCGGTGCGGCGGCTGGTCTCTCTGGCCTTTCTGGCGGCCTCACGGGCTCTCGACGCGGCCAAGGCCTTATCAATGATGACGCGGCCAACTTGGGGGTTCTCCTCAAAGAATTCGGCCAATTTGGTGTTGACGGTATTCTCCACCAGAGTACGGATCTCGGAGTTACCCAGCTTGGCCTTGGTCTGACTCTCGAACTGGGCGTTCTCCAGCTTCACCGACACAATGGCGCACAGACCCTCGCGGACGTCCTCGCCCGAGAGCTTATCGTCCCCCTTGAGGATCCCCGCCTTGCGGCCGTACTCGTTGATGGCGCGGGTCAGTCCCGAGCGGAAGCCCGTCTCGTGCATACCGCCCTCGATGGTGTTCATGTTGTTGGCGAAGGTCTGGACGATCTCCTCGTAGCTGTCGTTGTACTGCATGGCGATCTCGGCAATGCTGGTGCCCTTCTCGCCCTTCATGTAGATGACCTTATCGTGGATGGGATCGGCGTGCTTGTTCTCAATGAGGAAGCTGACGAAGGAGCGGATACCGCCCTCGAAGCAGAGGTCATCCTCCCGGAAGCTGCCGTTCTCGTCGGCCTGACGCTCGTCGCGGAGAACGATGCGCACGCCCGCGTTGAGGAAGGACTGCTCCCGCAGACGGCGGAGCAGGGTCTCGTACTCAAAGACCGTCTCCTCAAAGATGGTGGGGTCGGGCTTGAAGGTCACCTTCACGCCGTGGGGCCTGTCGGGAGAAGCACCCTCGCACTTGAAGGCGCGGGCCACGTGGCCTCTCTCAAACCGCTCGGTGTAGTGCTGACCGTCCACCGCGTCGTCCAGCTCCAGCCATTCCGACAGGGCGTTGACCACCGAGGCACCCACACCGTGGAGGCCGCCCGCGATCTTGTAGCCGCCGCCGCCGAACTTACCGCCCGCGTGGAGGATGGTGTAGACCACCTCGGGGGTGGGGATGCCCTGCTTGGGGTGAATACCGCAGGGGATGCCTCGGCCGTTGTCAATGACGGTGATGCTGTTGCCCTCGTTGATGATGACCTCGATCTTGTCGCAGTACCCCGCCAGGGCCTCGTCGATGGAGTTATCCACGATCTCATAGACCAGATGGTGGAGTCCGCGGATGGAGGTCGTACCGATGTACATACCCGGGCGCTTGCGCACCGCCTCCAGGCCTTCCAGCACCTGTATCTGTTTTTCGTCGTATACGACCTCTTCTTCTACTTGATTCTTCTCAATGTCAGCCATGTTTCTGATTCCTTTTCATGGTAAATAGCAATTCGCTTGTATAATTCGTAATTCGCAATTCGTAATTCGTAATTAGAAAACGGATCGTCTAATGGAAAATATGATTGTACGGTACGCGTTGAAAACACTGTGTTTTTTGGGGTTGACGGCTCTTCTAAAAATTCGGTATCCGCAATTACGAATTACGAATTGCGAATTACGAATTCACCCATTCCCCGCCGTTCCCCGTTCCTCTCCCCCAAAGCTGCCCAGCCGTCCCATGAGGGCGGAGGTGGAGAGCTGGGAGAAGTAGACCTTGTATTTGCCGTCGGCGCGGTCGCGGTAGAGGACGAAGGATTTGGGAATCTCGTAGTTGGCCGAGGAGACCAGCTCCCGCTTTTCGGCCTCGGAGAGATACTTTCTGGTGATCCACGAGGTGGTGGTGCGGTCGGCGTCGAATATGCCCACAATGTCCCGCTCGCGGATGTTGATCTGATTGCCGATGTGCAGGTACATCCTCACACCTCCTTCTGTGTGTAGCGGCCGCCATCCACGTGGATGAGGTGAACGGCACCGCCGAAATCCGCCGCCGCGGGGTCGCAGGCGGTCATGATGACCTGACGGCCCTTCATCTCCTGGACCAGATAGTCCCGCCTGTGGGTGTCCAGCTCGGAGAGGACGTCGTCAAAGAGGAATACGGGCATATCCCCGCCCGACTCGTAGGCGGAGACCCAGCCCTCGGCCAGCTTCATGGCCAGCGCCAATGACCGCTGTTGCCCCTGAGAGGCGTACAAACGGGCAGGACGGCCGTTTAGATGGATCCGCACGTCATCCTTGTGGATGCCCCACAGCGTGGCTCCCGCGCCGATCTCGCGGTCATGGCGGGTGGTCAGCAGCTCCAGATACCGCTCCTCCAGCCGCTGTGGGTCGGTAAAGAGGTGAGGATCATCCCTGTGGGCCTCCAGCCACTCACTGCCCAGGGTGGGCTGGTAGGTGATCTCGGGCAGCTCGTCACCGCCTTCGTACTTGGTCATCATATCCGCGAAGCAGGCGCGGACGTGGTCGTTGACCTGCCGTACGTAGCGGGCACGGTGGACCGTGACGGTGGCCGCCTCGTGGGCCAGCTGGGCCGACCACATAGGCTCTGTGGCCTTGAAGGTGGCCATATCCTCGGGGGCACGCTTGAGTAGGGCGTTGCGTTCCTTGAGCAGCTTGTTGTAGCGCTGGAGGCTTTGGAGGTACACGGGACGGAGCTGGGAGAGGGCCACGTTCAGATAATTGCGCCGCAGCTCGGGGCCTCCCTGAATGAGGGAGAGGTGCTCGGGGCAGAACAGAACCACGCGGAAAGCCCCCACCATCTCGGACATCCGCCCGATCTTCAGTCCGTTCTGCTCCACCACCCGCCGTCCGTGTCCCGAAAAGAGACGGACCGACAGGGTCTGGGGGCGCACCGAATCGCTGAAGCGGTTGACCACGTGGGCGGACTCCTCCCCGAAACGGATCAGCTCGGCCTCCCTCACGGGTCGGAAGCTCTTGCCCAGGGCGGTGAAGTAGACCGCCTCCAAAAGGTTGGTCTTACCTTGGGCGTTGTCTCCGTGGAGGAGGTTGACCCCCTCGGTAAAGGTGACCGAGGCCGACCCGATATTGCGGAAATTCTCGATTTCTATGCTATGACAGACCGTGCCGATCACCTCGCTTTCTATGGTATCGTTCTCTCAAATATCGCAATGGGGCAGGGGCCCCATGTGGCTCACCAAAACGGCTCCGGGTATCAGTTCCCTTCAGCCTATCTTGATCTTATTTAAAAGTTTTTGGAGATTCCAAAGAACCTTTTTTCAAAAAGGTTCTTTGGCGGGGGTCAGGGGCAGAGCCCCTCGTTCTCCCATTCTCAGTCCTTCATACGGACGGGCAGGAGCATGAAGAGATCCTCGTCGGTGGCGCAGCGATCCTCGTCATTGGGCTCGATGTTGATGCTGGAGAGGGGGGAGGACATGGAGAGCTTGACGCGGTCGGCCTGGCAGGCGCGGAGGCTGTCAATGAGGTAGCGGTTGTTGAAGGCAATGACCAGATCGTCACCCTCGTGACCGATGGCCACCTCGTCGTAGGAGGAGCCGGTGCCCGAGGTGGCGGAGATCTTCAGGATATTGCCCTGAGCCTCCAGACGGACGTGTGAGCGCACAGAGCCTGCCACCTTCTCCTCGGTGATCAGAGCGGCGTGCTCCAGAGCCGAGATGACCGACTCGCGGTCGGCGTAGACCGTAATGCGGTGGTTGCGGAGAATGATGCGGTTGTAGTCGATGTACTCACCCTCAATGAGTTTGGAGAAGAAGGTCAGCTCGCCCATAACGAAGATAATGTTCTTGCGGGAGGTGTAGACCGTAACGATGGCCTCCTCGTCCTTGTCGTTCAGAAGCTTGTACAGCTCGTTTACCGACTTGTTGGGCAGGATGAAGCGGGTGTCCTCCACGGTCAGATCCGACTCCAGGCCGTACAGATCGGTCTGGGTGGCGCAGGTGGCCATCTTGAAGGAGTCGCAGGAGACCATGTGGAGCTTACCGCCGGTAACCGAGAAGAACAGACCGTTGAGCACGGGTCTCTGGTCGTTGACACCCATGGCGTACAGGCACTTGGCCATCATGGAGCGCACCACCTTCTGGGGGGCGACAAAGCCCTGGGTGGAGGTCAGACGGGGGATCTCGGGGAAATCCTTGGCGGGGAGAGCGGTCATGGTGTGGGAGGAGCGACCGCTGACGATGGTGGCGCAGTTGCGGTCGTCCACGGTCAGGGTGATGTCGCCGTCCATGACACGGACGATCTGGGAGAACTTGGAGGCGCTGACAATGGCGGAGCCCGCCTCGATGACGTCGGCCTCGATGGTGATGCGAACACCCTTCTCAATGTCGTAGGTGGTCATGACGCAGGTGTTCGGCAGGCTGGCCTCAATGAGGATACCCTCGGTGGCAGCCAGGGTCATTTTGGTGGAAACGCCGCTCATAAGAGGGGCGACAGCGGCGGAGATCACGTCTCTGCGGAATACGATTTTCATAGGTTGACTCCTTTTCTATGTTTGTTCGTCACCGCTTTCAGAGAAGCGGGACGCGGGTCGGTAGGGGAAACGCCGTCGGCGTGGTCTGTCCTGTTGGGGTCGTCTGTCCGTCACGCGCGCACGCGCCATAAACAAAGATAACACAACATAACATAAGGAAAGACCAGTAGTGATAGCAGTATATCCCGTGGAAACTGTGGAAAACGGGATTTTGTATGTACGACAAGGTTTTTTTGTTTGTGAAAATCACTTTTCGTGTGGATAAGCGGGGTATTTCGGGTGGACGTTTTGTGGAAACGCCTCTTTTTCCGCTTCCGCAACGTTTTTTGGGGGGCTTTTGCCGCGACAGATCTGTCGCGGTGGATAATTTTCGCGCCGACGTCTGTGGAGTACGGGGCGGACTTATCCAAACGTGCCTGTGGAGAAAACCACGGCTTGTGGGTTTTCCACAGGGCTGTGGATCGTTTGTCCACACCTTCAAGGTCTGTAACCCGTCGAAAAAAGCGGCTTTTTCGCGGAAAATGGGTGATTTTGTCGGTTTCCACAAACTTTCCCTGTTTCCCCTGTGTAAAACTTCTTTTTTCCACACAGTTTTCCACAACCTGTGGAAAAGTCGGGGGAAAATTCACAGGGTATGTGCGGAATCGGTGGAAAAGCCTTGGGACAAAACAGGGTTTTCCACAAGGGTAGGAGCGTGTCGCGGCTCAGCTTCCCTTGATCTCCTTGATCATTTCCTCCATCTCGGTACGGAAAACGGGGTTCTGAACCATGCGCTTTTCAATGGTATCCAGCGAGGAAAGGACGGTGGAGTGGTCGCGCTCGATGAGCTTACCGATGTTGGGCAGGGACATATCCGTGATCTGGCGGATGACGTAGACCGTGATGTGGCGGGCGTTGGCAATCTCCTTGGTGCGCTTGGAGCTGACGATCTCTTCCTTCTTGATGTTGTACTTCTTGTACACCGCGGCGAAGATCTTGTCCACCGTAACGGTCACAGGCTCGGCACCGCCCAAGAGCTCGGAAATGCAGGAGCGAGCGATCTCCATGGTGACCAGACGGCCTGTGAGAAAGCTCTTGGCGCCCAGCTTCTTGATGGCACCCTCGATCTGACGGATGTTGGAGCGGAGATTCTCGGCGAGGAAGGCCAGCACGTCCTCGGGAATGGAGACGTTGAAGACCTCGGCCTTCTTCTTGATGATGGCGGTACGCAGCTCCAGATCCGGGGGCTGGATATCGGCGATGAGGCCCCACTCAAAGCGGGTGCGGAGCCGTTCCTCCAGGGTCTTGATCTCCCGGGGAGGACGGTCGGAGGTCATGATGATCTGCTTGCCCGCCTCGTGAAGGGCGTTGAAGGTGTTGAAGAATTCCTCCTGGGTGGAGGTCTTGCCCGCGATGAAGTGGATATCGTCGATGAGCAGGACGTCGCAGGAGCGGTACTTATCGCGGAACTCGGTCATGGCCTGACGGGACATGGAGTCGATCATCTGATTGGTGAAGTCCTCGCCCTTGATGTAAATGACGCGGATGTTGTTGATCTTCTTCTTCAGCTCGTTGGTAATGGCGTAGAGCAGGTGGGTCTTACCCAGACCGCTGGGGCCGTAGATGAAGAGGGGGTTGTAGGCCTGGGCGGGTCTGTCCGCCACGGCGATACAGGCGGCGTGGGCGAACTTGTTGGAGGAGCCTACGATGAAGTTCTCAAAGGTGTACTCAAAATTGAAGGGGGGGAGGGTGGAGCCGATGTTGGGATGGGTGTGAGAATCCTCATGACTGGGAATGGGCAGAGGCTCCTTGGGGGCATCGGCGTAGGACTCGGGAAGAAGGGTGATCAGAGGCTCCTGATTGCGGGATTCGTTCATGCGGCGTATGAGGTCGGAGTCCTCGGGAGGAATGATGGGGGAGCTTTCGCAGACCAGGGAGAGCTTGATCTCAAAGCCCAGCATATCTGAAAAGCGGCGCTCGATATCGGCCTTGTATTTGGAGGTCACCACGCGGATCTTGACCTCGGACTCGGCCTTCATGGTGACGGTGGAGCCTTGGAAATCCACCACCTCCAATCCACCCATCCAAAGCTCGGTGATGACGTCGCTGAGCTCGGGGCGGAAGGATTCCCGCACCAGATGCCAGACTTGGGAAATCTCGTCGATATAAGCCATAAAATATTTCCTTTCCGTCGTATTTTTCGTCTTGTACCGCGCCTTGCGGAGGCAGACAGCCGCCTCGCGCACACGCGCGCGTATAATATTATATAATTAACTCTATTATAACATATATGACCCCAAAAATCAATACCCATTTGATAATTTTTAACCGATCTCTATGTCGTACCTGTGAAAATGTGGGAAATGATGGGGTTTTTGAAGTTGTAAAATTTTTGTGAATTGATGGAAATCAAGTGAGTCACAGTCAAATTTGGGTTTGTCGGGCTGCGCCCGAAATGCAAAATTCAAAATGCAAAATGCAAAATTGAAGTACGGGCGTCGGCGAAGTGAGAATCTAACAAAATGATTTTTTCTTGCGGGGGCAATGACTTTTCTGGTTTTTATTCACGTACCTTTACCACAAGACAGGCTTTTGCGTCAGCAAAAGGCTTCATCAAGTTTGCATTTTGCATTTTGCATTTTGCATTCTCAAACTCCCCGATAAACTGCAATTTGAACCCCTACACGTCTCCACAGCGGCACAGCTACGACATAAATAAAAATGAAAAATTCAGACTGTCCTTCCCTCCCCACACAAAAAACCCCCCGCCGAAGCGGAGGGTTTTGAGTCAGATTCGGACTGAATCCGCTATAGGAGTAAGGAATTACTCGTTACGAGATCACTCGTAGAGCTTCTTCATTCTCTCCAGTCTGTCGAACTTGGCGGCAGCGGAGGCCTCGGCCTTGGCGAACAGAGCCTCTGCGCGCTCGGGGTTGGAGGCGGCCAGACGTGCGTAGCGGTTCTCGGACTTGATGAACGCGGTGTAGTCACCGGTAGGAGTCTTGGAATCCACGGTCAGCTTGTTGTTCTCCAGAGTGGGGTTGTAACGGAACAGATGCCAGTAGCCTGCGTCAACAGCCTTCTTCATCTCCAGCTGGCAGTTCTGCATACCGCCCTTGACACCGTGCATCTCACAAGGAGCGTAACCGATGATCAGGGAAGGACCGTTGTAGGCCTCAGCCTCGGTCAGAGCCTTCAGGAGCTGGTTCATATCGGAGCCCATAGCGACCTGAGCGACGTAGACGTAGCCGTAGGACATAGCGATCTCAGCCAGGTTCTTCTTGCCGATGGCCTTACCGGCGGCGGCGAACTGAGCCACCTGACCGATGTTGGAAGCCTTGGAGGCCTGTCCACCGGTGTTGGAGTACACCTCGGTATCGAAGACGAAGACGTTGACGTTCTCGCCGGTAGCCAGGACATGGTCCAGACCGCCGAAGCCGATGTCGTAAGCCCAACCGTCACCACCGAAGATCCAGACGGACTTCTTGTTCAGGTACTCCTTCTCAGCCAGGATGGCGGGAGCCACGGGGCAACCTGCGGCAGCAGCCTTCTCCAGCTCGACCACCAGAGCCTTGGTAGCGGCCTCGTTAGCCTTACCGTCGTCCTTGGTGTCCAGGTAAGCCTTGGCGGCGGCCTTGAACTCGTCGGAAGCCTTGTCGGAGTTCATCATCTCCTCAACCTGAGCCATGAGTCTGTCGCGGACGGCCTTCTGACCGAGGGCGATACCCAGACCGTGCTCGGCGTTGTCCTCGAACAGGGAGTTTGCCCAAGCGGGACCCTTGCCGCTCTCGCGGTTGACGGTGTAAGGAGTTGCGGGGGAGGAGCCGCCCCAGATGGAGGAGCAACCGGTTGCGTTGGAGATATACATTCTCTCGCCGAACAGCTGGGTGATCAGGCGAGCGTAAGAGGTCTCGGCACAGCCTGCGCAGGAGCCGGAGAACTCAAGCAGGGGCTGCTTGAACTGGGAGCCCTTGACGGAGTTGTCAGCGAAGGGCAGAGCCTTGCTGGAGACGTTGGCGACGCAGTAGTCGAAGGAAGCCTGCTGTGCGGATTCCTGAGCCTGGGGCACCATGTAGAGGGCCAGATCCTCGGGCTTGACCTTCTCGCCTGCGGCGGCGGCCTTCTTCTCGGCGGTGGCGTTGACAGGGCAAGCCTTCACGCAGAGGGTACAGCCCATGCAGTCCAGAGGAGACACGGCGACGGTGAACTTGTAGCCCTCGCAGCCCTTACCGATCATCTTAGCGGTGAACTTGGTGGACTCGGGAGCGTTTGCGGCCTCCTCGGCATCCAGAGCGTAGGGACGGATGGCGGCGTGAGGGCAGACGAAGGAGCAGGTGTTACACTGAGCGCACTTGGTGGGATTCCAGGTAGGAACCATAACGGCAACGCCGCGCTTCTCGAAGGCAGCGGAGCCCTGGGGGAAGGTACCGTCCACGTAGTCCACGAATGCGGAAACGGGCAGGCTGTCACCCTTCATGGCGTTGACGGGGGTCACCACGTTGTTGACGAAGGCACCCAGATCGGCGCGGTCGCAGGTCTTGGCGGCGGCGGCCTCATCGTCAGCGCAGGTAGCCCAAGCGGCGGGAACCTCAACGGCGTGGTAGGCGTTGGCACCGGCGTCGATTGCGGCATGGTTCAGGTCAACGATGGCCTGGCCCTTCTTCAGGTAGGACTTGGTGGCCATGTACTTCATGTATTCGATAGCCTCAGCTGCGGGCAGAATGGCTGCCAGAGCGAAGAAGGCGGACTGAAGCACGGTGTTCTTGACCTTGGCGTTACCCAGATCGCGAGCCAGCTTGGTAGCGTTGATGGTGTAGAACTTGATGTTGTTCTTGGCGATATACTGCTTCACAGCGGAAGGCAGGTTGGCATCCAGCTCCTCGTCGGACCAGTTGCAGTCAAGCAGGAAGGTACCGCCCTGCTTGATGTCCTGCACGATGTCGTAGCGGTTGATATAAGCCTGGTTGTGGCAAGCCACGAAGTCAGCCTTGTTGATGTAGTAAGGAGACTTGATGGGGGTGTCACCGAAGCGCAGGTGGGAGATGGTGATACCATTGGTCTTCTTGGAGTCGTACTGGAAGTAAGCCTGGATATACTTGTCGGTGTGGTCGCCGATGATCTTGATGGAGTTCTTGTTGGCACCAACGGTACCGTCGCCGCCCAGACCCCAGAACTTGCAGGCGATGGTGCCGGCGGGAGCGGTGTCGGGAGCCACAGTCTCTTCCAGAGAGCAGTTGGTGACGTCATCTACGATACCAATGGTGAAGTTTGCCTTGGGCTCGTCCTTAGCCAGGTTTGCGAATACGGCAAAGATGGAGGAAGGAGGAGTATCCTT
>JAFULU010000185.1 GCA_017483125.1 Clostridia bacterium | reverse complement strand
GTCTATAAATTAAAAGCGTAAAATTGTTAGGAGAACTAAAATGGAACCTTTTGAAATTGTAATGACGATTATAAACACACTTGCAGTTGTTGCCATTCCAATAGTATCTGTTGTGGTGGCTCATCACTTACAAAATCGTGCGGAAAAACGCAAGGACAAACTCAATGTTTTCAAGACACTAATGATGTCGAGAACGGGATGGACTGTAGAAAGCGTTAGAGCTTTGAATATTATTGACATTGTGTTTGCTGATGATGAAAATGTTCGTGCTCGTTGGAAGGAGTATTATGATAAGCTTTGTGTTGAAGATCCGAGCGATACCGAGTTAAAGAAAATAAAAACAGCACAAGAAAAGCTAATAGAGGCGATGGCTGTATCGTTAGGATATAAAGATAAAGTTACTTGGGAAACCATACAGAATCCGTATGTTCCCAAAGGGTTGATTGATGCAGAACAAAAGCAACAGGAATATCAGCAAGGACAGCTTGCAATGGCAAAAATAGCAGCACAATTGGCACAGAATATGCCTTTCGCTCATAATTCTACTGCACCATCTACTACGGAACAAAAGAGTATTCAAAGCGATAATTAACGATTTTATCATTAAACAATCTCTTATATAGCTGAGGTGCAAAATGCCCTGTGATAATATAGCTTTAATTGCTGCCGCAGGATCAGGCAAAACAACATACATCGTTGATGAGGTTACGAAGAATACAACCGATAAGATATTACTTGTCACATATACCATTGCCAACACCCGAAAGTAAAAAAAGGATATCGAAGCTAAGGTGGGGGTTGTTCCTTCCAACGTGGAAATAATGACTTGGCATAGCTTTCTGTTACAGCATTGTATTCGACCATTTAGAAGCGTTGCATACGGCAGAAGAATTGAGCGAATTGATTTTGAAACACAAATTACAAATCGAAAAATCCCTGAGAAAAACACAAAAGCGTTTTACTTTTCTTGCTATAATGCTCTATATAAAGATCGTGCAACGAAGTTTGCTTTGAAGTGCAACACCCTCAGCAATAACGCAGTCATCGAGCGTTTGGAAAGCATTTATTCGCTTATATATATTGACGAGGTTCAAGATATGGCGGGCGAGGACTTAGACTTGTTGGCCTTGTTATATGCTTCTAAAGCAAGAATAGTTGCCGTAGGTGATATTCGCCAAGCAATATATTATACGTGTAATGCTCCGAAAAACAAAGGAAATCGTGGTAGCAAACTGCTTGACTACTTCAGAAAGCTTGAGAAGAAAGGACTTCTCTCCGTTCAGTTTAGAGATTTTTCTTATCGGTGTAAACAAAGTATTTGTGATCTGTCGGACTCATTATTCCCAAATATAGACGAAAAGACCAAGTCGCTCAATGACAAAAAATGCGAGCACGAAGGTCTTTATATTGTGAGAAAAGAAGACTTTGATGAGTATGTTCGTGACTATAATCCTATGGTTTTGCGGTGGAGTGTTGCATCTAAAATTCCCGAAACAACTTACCCTGTTGAGGTGAGAAATATAGGTCTGAGCAAGGGGGCAACGTATAATCACGTAATAATTATTTGCACGGACACTTTCAAGAAATTTGTCAAAGATGGTACAGTACCATCCAACGAAAAAGCCCAAAGCAAATTGTATGTAGCTATAACGAGAGTGCGGTATAGCGTAGCTTTCCTTTACGATGACAAAACCTATATGGATACCTTCTCGCTATATGAAACTATATAGAAATTCATAAAAAAGTTTGCACTCGACAAATTTCTTTTTGACAACTTTGCATCTATATGGTATACTGATGCTCCAAAGTTAAGATTGGCAGACCTCTCCATTATGAGTATTGCCCGCCAAGTCTAGTACTATCGAATGCGAAAGCATGGCAAAACTCCTAGAGTGAATAATAATCCATTAGACAATTCACCCAACCTCCCCATCAAACAGCGGTTGCTTTTACCGAAAGGTACTGAGCAACCGCTTTCTCTATTATATTTACGATCAAGAGTAACCATGTCCAAAACAGACAATCAGGAAGTAACCCCCAAATACCCCCGCATCCCCCACAAGAAAACCGAGCCCACGTACATGAGCCCGGTCAAAATATTCGGATCGATCAAAGCGAGGTGTGAATGGTTTTAGCCTGTTTTGCCGACAAGTAGATATCCTTGAAGGTTTCCGCGTAACCCCGCCCGAGGATCACGTTGCTGCAAGTCACGATGCTGTCGTAAATGATCTTGTCCCTGAAGGGAATGAGTGTCGCCCGCAGAAGGATGGGAAGGTCGGCTTGTGGGATCATTTCTTCCCAGCTCGTATAGATTCCATCGACCATATAGACCTGTTCGTCCTCCAAAGAGATGAAAACCGAGCCACGCTTCAAGTGCCGTTCCAAAATGAACTCTCCCGAAACAAAGCGTTTCCAGCCCGCGATGATCTCGCGGTGATCCGGCGGTAACTCGGCGGAGGCCAGGTATCCGTCAATGACCGCGGGATGGCTCCACAGGAAATCGGCTACCACCCGCACCTCCTGGATATTCAGCCCATCGGCCCGCGTCATTTTGCCGAGCTTCGGATTGACGTTGTACGTCTGATTGACGTGATCCAGGAGAGGGATCCATAAGTCGTAGAATAATTTTGCGTCGTTGGGATCAAGCTTGGGAATCATGGTTCGGCTCCTCCTTCCAAGGCAGTATCTGTTTCATTTGGCAAAGGTCTGTGAAGTATTCCTCCACATTCAGTCCGTTCGCCACCACCGTGGCGGCGAGAGAGTAGATGATCGCGCTGGCTTTTGCTCCCTTGGGCGACGTGGAGAAAAGCCAGTTTTTTCGTCCCACCACAAAAGGACGGATGGCATTCTCGGCGCGGTTGTTGTCCACGGGAATGCTTCCGTTTTCTAAGAATCGGCATAGGTAGGTCTTTTCGTTCAGACAGTATTGCACTACACGGGCCAGCTTGGTGCCGCCGGCGGGATGGATCCCGCTGAGCCACGCAAAGAATTCATCCAAAACCGGTTTGCTGTGCTTCTGCCGGTTTACGTACCGTTCCTCGGGGGTCAGCATACGGTTGCCTTCGCCATGGCCCTCAAAGATACGCTCCAGGGTGAAGATCTTGTTACAGAACTCTAAACCCTTGGCGGCGGCCGATCCCTCTACGGGCGTACCATCCAAGGGCAGAGCCTCTGCAAACTTCCGTCGGGCGTGTGGCCAGCATCCGCAGCGGATGGCATCCGTAAGCTTGTTGTAGGCATCGAATCCGTCGCAGACCAGATGCTTTCTGTAATCCCAAAGAAATCTTTTCGCGTGGTCGCCGCTGCGGGTGGGCGTGTACTCAAACAGGATGTTGCTATGACCCTCATATTTACCCGCGCAATATACCCACATCCGTGATTCGGTCTTGGCCTTGCGGTTCGGCTCGTTCAGCACCTGCACAACCGTCTCGTCCGCGTGGATCACCGAGCAGGCCAGGAGCTCAGCCTTCATGCGGTCGTAAATGGGCGTGAAAAAGTGCTCCGCCGCATAGATCACCCAGTTGGCCAAAGTGGCGGTAGACAGATTCATGCCCATAGCCTTAAAATCCTTAGCCTGTCGCTCCAGCGGAACCGCCATGACGTACTTCTCGTAGAGGATATGTGCCAGCAGCTCGGGGGAGCAGAAGCTGTGGGGGATCATGGGAGCCGGAGGTGTGGCCTTCTTGAATACGGGGGCGGGAACATCTGCGTAACAGGCATCCAGGCTTTCGTCCTCACCGCACACGGGGCACTTGACCACCTCGGCGTAATGCTTGCGCAGAAACAAACGGGCAGGTACGTAGACCAGCTCGTCTCTTACAAATTCTTTTCCAACGGTCTCCATCTGCTCGCCGCAGTCGGGGCATTCCTTATCCTCCACCTCGTGAATGACCTCCTCTACGGGCAGATCCTCAAAGGCCTCCTCGTGGGTCCGCTTGGACTTCCGCTTATGCTCGGGAACAACAACGTCCTTTTCTCGCTCGCGTACCTCCTTGTTCGCGTTCTCCTCGGCTTCGTTGAACATACAAAGCTGCTCGCCGTTCTCCAGGATGACCTCGGTCTTCTCACTCTTCTGACCGTAGACCAGCTTCTTCAGGTTGGCGAGCTGCTGACGGAGCTCGGCGTTCTCATCCCGCAAAGCTGAGTTTTGGCTGACCAGCGAATCATATTTGCTCTCAAGAACGGCTAATCTGCCCCGCAACTCCGCTTCTTTTTGGGGAGACAGGATCCCCTCGTCCTCATGAAATCCTTCTGTTTTCAGTTCCAATTCAGACATGGCCGAGACCGCCCTTTCCGCACTCATTTGTTACGCCAATATTCTACAACAAAAGCACGGAAATGTCTGTAGTCTTCCTGCAAACATTTCCGTAACTGGTTGTTAACTTTTGATTTGACTGCGATTTTACGCAGTAATTGCGCGATTTTCAGTACAATACCCCGGGTTTGGATTCCTTGATGGCTTTGGGTTGCTCGATCTCCAAGCCCTCCAGAAGCCACCGTATCTCCTGCTCGGTGAGGAGTCTTGCCTCGGTTTCATTCCGTGGCCAGCGAAATACGCCGTTGTCCAAGCGTTTGTACAGGAGAAGAAATCCATCTCCCTCCCAGAGCAGTCCTTTGATGCGGTCCCGTCTGCGACCGCAGAACAGGTACAGACTCTTGTTGAAGGGATCCAAAGACAAACTGCCCTGCACCACGGCGGCAAGACCTTCGATCCCCTTCCTCAAGTCGCTGTAACCTGTGACAAGGTACACGGTGGTGGATTGC
>JAFULU010000184.1 GCA_017483125.1 Clostridia bacterium | reverse complement strand
GCTCCGCATCGAGGACGCCCTGAACGCCACCAAGGCCGCCGTTGAGGAGGGCATCGTGGCAGGCGGCGGTACCGCTTACCTGAACGTCATCGCCGACGTGGAGAAGGTCCTGGAGACCGTGGAGGGCGACGAGAAGACCGGTGTCAAGATCGTCTTGAAGGCTCTGGAGGAGCCCGTCCGCCAGATCGCCGCTAACGCAGGCTTCGACGGCGGTGTCATCGTCAACACCATCGTCAACTCCGGCAAGGTGGGCTACGGCTTCGACGCTTACAACGAGGTCTACGTGGACATGATGTCCGCGGGCATCGTGGATCCCACCAAGGTCACCCGTTCCGCTCTGCAGAACGCCGCTTCCATCGCGTCTGTCATCCTGACCACCGAGTCCGTGGTCGCCGACAAGCCCGAGCCCAAGGTTGAGGCTCCCGCAGGCGGCGGCATGGGCGGCGGTATGGGTGGTATGTACTGATAAAAAAGCCTGTAGCGCATAAGGAAAAGAGAGGTCGAAAGGCCTCTCTTTTCTGTGTTGGAGGAATGAGACTTGCAAATTGGGGTTTATCGGGCTGTTGGGTTGCCAACACCGCCGTAGGGAGCGACGCCCTCGTCGCTCCTATACCAATAAAATTCTGTTCGTTTTGGGTAGGAGAATGACCTGACAAAAAGAAATTAGTCTTTTCAGTTCTAGGAGCGACGAGGGCGTCGCTCCCTACAGGTGTTCGTGCCAATCGAAACACCCCGACAAACCCAAATTTGAAAATCCCCCCCAAACCCCTTGACAACCGCCCGTATTTGTGGTACAATATTCTTGCGACATAATTCCATAAGACCGCTGTTGCTCTAAACAGCAATCCTGGTTTTCCAACAAGTACTCTCCACGACGTATGTGTTTGGTAAGCCTTTTTCGCTATGCGAAATTGTTGTTGGAGCAACCATATGGAATTGTGTCGCAGCAATGTGGAAGTACTGTTGGGTGCGTTCTGCGTTGCAGGGCGCACTTTTTTATTGCGCTCCTATTTCATATGAAAAGGAGATACTCTATGGAACCCGCATTGAACGCCCTTTGGCACGGTAAGCTTCGCCCCTCCGAAAGCTTCTTGCTCCGCAATCCCGAGAACCAAAAGCTGGTGGACGCCTGGTCCAAGCTCCGCAAGGAGCTGGAGAGTCGTATCACCGACGAGGAGACCCGCCGTTTGCTCCATGAATTGGAGACCGCCGAGATGAATCTGTCCGAGGCCTCCGAGATCGCCGCCTTCCGTGCCGGGTACGCGCTGGGAGCCGCCATGACCGAGGACGTGGCAAGAGAGCGGGCAGTCATGAGTTCCACTTGATAACAGAGAAAAGAGAGGCCTGTTTCAGCCTCTCTTTCTCCGTTATGGCCTCATTACCACTCCAGCTTGATCTCCTCTCCCGCCTCCGAGGAATCATAGATCGCCTGCATCATGCGGGCGGTGATGATGACCTGGTCGATGTGGGAGGGAAGCTTCTCCCCCGTGCGGACGCAACGGATGAAGCTGTCGATCTCATTCTGGAACATATTGACGCTCTCGAACTCGGGAACCTCCTCGGTGAGCTTGCCGTCCTTGGTGCCCCAGACCGTGAAATTGCCACCGTAGTTGAGACGGATACCCGCCTTGTCACCCAGGAAGTCGATGAAGGTCTCCCCCACGCCGATGTTCTGGGCCCACGCGCCGTTGAGGGTGATGGTGGGGCCGCCCTCGGTGCGGATGAAGCCGGTGACGCTGTCGTCCACGTCGTAGGTGCCGTTGAGATCCTTGGTGACCTCGGACCACATATTCGTGTACACGTAGTTCGCCATATCCACGCCCAGCTTGCAGAAGGCCTGACCCGAGACGGTTACGGGCTTGGGGTCGCCGGTGCAGTACATGACGATATCCAGGTAATGAACACCCCAGTCGATCAGCGCGCCGCCCCCCGCGATCTCCTTGGTGGTGAAGGCACCGCCAAGACCGGGGATGGAACGGTGAGCGCGGAAGGAGACGTAGACGTGGTAGACCTCCCCCAGCTCACCCGCGGCGATCCGCTCGCGGATCTTGTTGACCGCGGTGTTGAAGCGGTTGACCACACCGATGTTCAGGGTCTTGCCCGTCTCGTGCTGGACCTCCTGCATGAGCTTGGCCTCGGCGTAGGTGCGGGCGGCGGGCTTCTCGCAAAGGACGTGCTTGCCCGCGCGGAGGGCGTCGATGGTGATGGTGGTGTGAGCCTTGTTGGGGGTACAGACCGAGACTGCCTCCACCTCGGGGTCGTTCAGAGCGTCGTGGTAATCCACGATGGCGGTGCCGCAGCCGTACTGCTTGACGGCGGCCTCGGCGCGCTCGGGGATGATGTCGCAGAAATACTTGATCTCCACGTCGGAATTGTTCATGTAAGAGGGAATGTGGGCGGCGTTTGCGATGGTACCGCAACCGATGACGGCAACCTTGATCTTGTCCATGGTCGGTCTCCTGTATGTTTCCGGATTTTCCCATGCGGGAAGTTACCTATATTATAAACTATGGTAGGTGGATTGTCAAGAAAAAATCCTGTTTTCATGCAAAATAAGAATATTTATGATGAAAAAGTAATAAAAATGACAAAAAGGGTTGATTTTTTCGTTGTAATGTGATAAAATATAAAACGAACGATGAACAACGGAGGTCTTTTCCCAATGGACAGTACGAATTGCAAGCTTTTGAGGCTGGAGAACCAGATCTGCTTTCCTTTGTATGCCGCTTCCCGTGAGGTCATCAAGCTCTATAAGCCCTATCTGGACGAGCTGGATCTGACCTACACCCAGTATATCGCCATGCTCCTTCTCTGGGAGTACGATACCCTGACCGTCAAGGAGATCGGCGACCACCTGTTCCTGGATTCGGGTACCCTGACCCCCCTGCTCAAGAAGCTGGAGGCCAAGGGAGTCATCACCCGTACCCGCTCTGTGAAGGACGAGCGCAACCTCAACGTGTCTCTTACCGAGGAGGGCAGAGCCCTGCAGAGTAAGGCCCGCGGGATCCCCATGGAGCTGGGAAAGTGCAACCCCCTGTCTCTGGAGGAGACCATTATCCTCTACCGCCTGCTCTACAAGATGCTGGGCCGAGAGGGTGCCAGCCAGCCCGACTGGGCATTCCTGGAGTGCGACAAGGATTGCCCCGTGGCTTGCTTCAGAAAGAACGACGGCGACAAGGAATGATCAAGAATCATACAGTAGGTTCCCGCAAAAGAAAACACACCCGAAGGTCTCGGGTGTGTTTTCTTTTGTCCGTGGCTTACTGAAGCAGAGCCAGAATGGCATCCTTGGGACGGCCACCCACGGCGGTGTTGACCACCTCACCGTTCTTGATGACCACCAGGGTGGGGATGCTCTGGATCCCGAACTCCTGGGCCAGCTCGGGCTCCTCGTCCACGTCGATCTTGGCGATGACGTACTCGGGGTGCTCCTCGGCGATCTGCTCAATGAAGGGAGCGATCATGCGGCAGGGACCGCACCAGGTGGCGAAGAAGTCCAGCAGGACGGGCTTGTCGGAGGCCTTGACCTCAGCGAAATTATCTTTGGTAACATGGATGAGAGACATGGGAAGCTCCTTTCAATTCATGTGATATTTGTGTTGGTTGATGGGGGAGAGGGATTCTCCCTTCTCTGTCCTTATTATACCACAAAAAAGGGAATTCGTCTATACTTTGGAGGAATTTTTTCTTCGTCAAATAACACAAAAATAGTGTTATTTAAACCCCGCCGTTTTGACACCCTCGGCCGTCTTCATGTTTTGCCCGCCTTCCGCATACACTCCACCGAGGTGATGCCCGTGAATCTGCTTCTGACCGCCACGCCAATCCTGCTTTTCGGCGTGGGACTCTACTATACCCTTGCCCTGCGGGGCTTTTACCTGCTCCACCCCCTTCGCTGTTTCCGCCTCCTCTTTGGCGGCAGGCGGGAGGGCGGGATCTCCCCCTTCCGTGCCCTGACCGTGGCTCTGGCGGGGACGCTGGGGGTAGGGAACATCGTGGGGGTGGCCTCCGCCCTTTACCTCGGCGGCACGGGAGCGGTGCTCTGGATGCTGGTCAGTGCCCTTTTGGCTATGGTGCTGAAGTACGCCGAGATCACCCTGGCTCTCCGTCACCGCCGTCCAAGCCCCGAGGGAGGCTTCACGGGTGGCGCGCCCTACTATGTGGAGGACGGACTGAAAAGCAGGGGTCTGCCCCGCTTGGGGCGGCTCCTGGCGGTGGTTTTCGCCATCCTTTGTCTGGTCAACGCCATTACCATGGGCAGTCTCCTCCAGATCAACGCCGCGGCGGGGGCTATGGAGACGGGCTTCGGGGTCCCTCCCCTGATCACGGGGGGCGTGGTGGCGGTTCTGGCGGTTGTGACCGTACTGGGCGGGGCCAAGCGCATTTCGGCCCTTACCGAAAAGCTGGTGCCCTTCATGACGGTGGGCTTTCTCGTGGTCTGCGCCGCCGTGCTGATCCTGCGCCGTGACCGTATCCCCGCCGCCATTACCGCCATATGGAAGGACGCCTTCACCGCAAGCAGCGCGGGTGCGGGGCTGCTGGGCTTTCTCACGGCAAGAGGCATCCGCTTCGGGGTCATGCGGGGGCTGGTGTCCAACGAGGCGGGATGCGGCACCGCCCCCATGGCCCACGCCGCCGCCGAGGTGGATCTCCCCGCCCGACAGGGGCTTTTCGGTCTGGTGGAGGTCTTCGTGGACACCGTACTCCTCTGTACCGTCACAGCCCTCTGCATTCTGGTCAGCGACAGCGGCCCCCATGCCTACGGGGAGGACGTGACCCACACCGCGGGAGCCGCCTTTTCTTCGGTGCTGGGGGAGTGGGCGGGGGGCTTTTTCGCCCTGTCCATTCTTCTTTTCGGGGTGGCTACCGTCATCTGCTGGGCCCACTACGGCATGACCTGCGTGCAGTACCTGTTCGGGGGTGAGCGGGGAAAAAGGCTCGCCGAGGGGGTCTACGTGGTGGTTCTGGCCGCCTCTCTGGCGGTGGGGTCGGTGACGGCACCCACCCTCGCGTGGACGGTGGCCGACGCCGCCATCGCGGTCATGACCCTCCTCAATCTGGCGGTGCTGGTGCTGATGCGCCGTGAGGTCAAAGCCGAGACTCAAGTGCTCCTTTCTACTGTCCCACAGAGGAAATCCTGCATATTCTGTAAGGAAAACCAACCCGAAAGGAGCCAGTCATGACCGCCTTGACCCAAAGTCCCCCCATCCCCCGCCAATGCTTCGCCGCCTCCAATTCCTGCGAGGGCTTCAAGAATTACTACGGTGACATCTTCACCGACACCCGCGTGGATCGCCTGTACATCATCAAGGGCGGCCCGGGGACGGGAAAGAGCCACTTCATGAAGGTGGTGGCCCGCCGCGCCCGTGAGCGGGGCTACATAGTCACCGAATACCTCTGCTCCTCCGACCCCGCCTCCCTGGACGGTCTGCTTCTGTCCCGCGAGGGTTCCCCCACGGTGGGATTTCTGGACGGTACCCCACCCCACGCCCGTGAGCCAATTCTCCCGGGGGCGAGGGACGAGATGATCAATCTGGGTGCCTTCTGGGATCCCCGTGCCCTCATGGGGCAAAAGGAGACCGTCACCGCCTTGGGCAAGGGGAAGTCCACCGCCTATGCCAACGCCTACGCCGCGCTCTCGGCCGCGGGGCGCATGGATGCCATTGCCGACTCCCTGACCGATCCTTGCGTCAACCATGACCGCCTGAAGGCCCTGGCCGCCCGACTTTTGCGGGATCAGCCCACGGGGGACAGCTTCACCGCCACCCCCGCCCTTCGCCGCGCCGTGAGCATGGCGGGGAAGCATACCCTCCACAGCTTTGAGGCCGCCGCCCGCCGTATGCTGATCCTCGACGAGAGCTACGGTATGGGCTACCGTCTCACAGCCGCCCTGCTGGCCGTCTCGGCAGTCCGCGGCCATGAGGTGCTGGTGTCCTACCACCCCGTCTACCCCCATAAGGCCGACGGCCTCTTCTACCCCGACACGGGGCTCTGCGTGCTGGTAGGTGATGCCGCACCTACAGACACCACCCCCACCCGCTCCCTCTCCCTCCGCCGCTATACGGATCCCGAGGCACTTCGCGCTGTCCGCGGGGAGCTGCGCCGCACCCTGACCCTGCGGGAGCAGCTGACCGATACCGCCCTGTGCCATCTGGCAACCGCCGCCACCTATCATTTCGAGCTGGAGCGCGTCTACGCCGCGGCCATGGATTTTCGGGCCAAGGAGGGGTATACCGAGGAGTTTTGCGGGAAACTGTTGGGGGAGTAAGGGGGGAATCGGCGCGAGGAGGCTTTGGATGATACCTTCTAACAATTCAACCGGCTTTCAAATTGGGGTTTAGCGGTGCGTTCCATTGCCTTCCCCAGCGGGGAAGGGGGACCGCAAAGCGGTGGATGAGGAGAGTGAATTACGGTTTGGTATCGGGTATAATTTCTCTTGGCGTATCAAGGACTTTACGTATACACCCGTATGAAAGATCAACCCCGCTCTCCTCATCCACCACCTGCGGTGGTCCCCCTTCCCCGCTGGGGAAGGCTCACGGAGAAACCCACCGACAACCCCAAATTTGAATATTGCAGAATCATCCCCCATTTTCCTCCCAACAAAAACGGAGACTCCCCAAGGGAATCTCCGTTTATTTGTGTTATTTATTCAATTTACTCCCCGTCGGTAGTCTCCTCGGCCTTCTGCCAGGTGACCTCCTTGAGGTAAGCCGAGAAGGCCTCGTGCTCCTGCTTGGTGGCGGGGATGATGGTGCCGTTCCCGCGGTCCCAGAGGTACTGGTAGCAGAAGACGGTGACGCCCTTGCAGAGCTCCAGGGTCTCGGTGTGCTTCAGGGAGCGGACCATAATGTCCTTGTGGCGGGTCCACTCGTCCTTGCCCGCGGCACCCGCGTAGTTGTCTACGCCCGACAGAGCCTTGCCGAAGGACATACCCACGATGAGGGTGACGTACTCGGTGTCGATGATGTCCTCCCAGATCTTGCAGGTTTTGTCAAAGGCCCAGGAGGCGTGCTCAAAGCCGAAGTAGACCTGGGGCATGATGTAATCAATGTAGCCGGGGTTTGCGCACCAGGTCATGACGTCGGCGTAGTGGCTGTTCATGACGGTGTTGATGTTGCCCGCGGGGGAGATGCCGAAGAGGGCGCGGAGGTCGTGGGTCTTGACCGTGGCGTACAGCTCGGCCACCAGCGTGCTCAGGCTTTCCATGCGCCAGCTCGCCAGATCCAGGGTCCCGCCGTTCTTCTTGTAGGCGCTGTAGGCCTTGGCGTCAAAGGAGGCATCGGTGGTGGGGTAGAAGTAGTCGTCCATGTGGACGCCGTCCATCTCGTAGCGCGCCAGGATCTCGGCGGCACCGTCGCAGATGAGCTTGCGGACCTCGGGATGGGCGATGTTGAGGTACCAGTTCTTGTTGACGAAGACGATGTAGTCGCCCTTCTTGGTCTGATCGTTGTACCACTGCTTGATGAGGTACTTGTCATCCACCTGCTTGATCTCGTCCTCGGTCATGCCGCGCATGGGGTTGATCCAGCCGTGGACAGACAGGTTTCTCTCCTTGCACAGCTCCACCACGATGGCCACGGGATCGTACTGGAAGTCACCCGCGTAGGAGCCGACGGCGTACTTGCTGGGGGGGTAGACCTCGGAGGGGTAGATGCTGTCGGCGTTGGGACGGAGCTGGAGCACTACGGTGTTGAAGCCGTCCTTGACGGTGTTGTCCAGCACCTGCTCCATGCGCTTGCGGAAGTCGGCTTCACTGCGCTGGGAGGAGCCGGCGGAGTAGATGGACTGAAGGTCAAACTGGGAGAGCCACAGACCCTTCCAGTCGCCGATCTCCTCGGGGTTGGAGGGAACGAAGGGGATGGTGCCGTCGGGGACCTTCTCGGTCTCGGGTTCGGTGGGGGCTTCGGTGGGCTCCTCGGTGGGGGCCTCGGTGGTCTCGGGCTCGGTCATGGTCTCGCTCTCCTTTTCGGTAGGTGCTTCGGTGGGGGCATCGGTCACTTCGGGAGTGACCTCGGGGGTGGTGTCCTCGGTGCTTCCGCCGTCACAGGCGGTGAGGGCGGCCGACAGGGTCAGAAGACACAGGCAAAGGAGGACCGCAAGGCCCGCGTACTTGACAAAACGCTTCATGATTTTCTCCTTACGTAATGAAATTTCAAAGAGACTGATAACAGTATACCATATTCTGACGAAAAAGGCAATACTTTCCATGGAAATTTTCCGCATAACCGTTTTTTCAGGGTATTCTTCCGACAAAATCACCAAAAAAGCGCGTCCACTTTCGGGGGAATTCATCGAAACGCAGAAAATGGCGGACGGGAAAAAATCCTATGAAAAAATATGCAAAAATGCCTTGACAAATCCCCCCTTTGTCTGTATAATAGTATGTATCTGTTTCCATTCGTTACATATTTATGCAGAAAGAGTGAATATATGAAGAAAATATACATTGACGGACAAGCCGGCACCACGGGTCTGCGCATCCGTGAGAGACTGGCCGAAAGAGACGACGTCACCGTCCTGACCCTCCCCGAGGACAAGCGCAAGGACACCGAGGCCCGCCGCGAGATCATGAACAGCGTGGATATCGTCTTCCTCTGCCTCCCCGACGCCGCCGCCCGCGAGGCCGTCACCCTCATTGAAAACCCCGCCGTCAAGGTGCTGGATACCTCCACCGCCCACCGCACCAACCCCGCCTGGGCTTACGGCTTCCCCGAGCTGGGCGAGGACTTCTACGAGAAGATCAAAGCCTCCAACCGCATCGCCGTCCCCGGCTGTCACGCCAGCGGCTTCATCGCCCTGGTGCGCCCCCTGGTGCAGGCAGGACTGCTGTCCCCCGATGCTCACCTCTCCGCCACCTCCCTCACGGGCTACAGCGGCGGCGGCAAAAATATGATTGCCGACTATGAAAATCCCGACCGCGACCCCCTGCTGGACGCTCCCCGGCAGTACGCCCTGGCCCAGTCCCATAAGCACCTCCCCGAGATGAAGGCCTTCACGGGGCTGAACAACGCCCCCGTGTTCCTCCCCATCGTAGGCGACTTTTACTCGGGTATGGAGGTCACCGTACCCCTGTTCGGCTCGGATGTCAGCGGAGCCACCCCCGAGGACATTCTCGCGGTCTATCACAAGACCTACGACGGCTCTCCCCTGGTCCGTGTGAGCAATTCGGACGAGTCCGGCTTCCTCTCCGCCGGCTCCATGACGGGGAAGGACAGCATGGAGATTTCGGTCTACGGCAACCCCGACCGCATGATCCTCGTAGCCCGCTACGACAACCTGGGCAAGGGTGCCAGCGGTGCCGCCGTGGAGTGCCTCAACATCCTTTTGGGTGCCGAGCCCACCTCCAACCTGATTGTATAATTATTCGTTTTAAATATAGGAGAAAACCATGTCTACCATCACCCGTATCCCCGGCGGTGTCTGCGCCGCGCAGGGCTTTACCGCCAACGGTATCCATTGCGGTATCCGCAAGAACAAGACCAAGCACGATCTGTCGGTGATCTACTCCGACACCCGCGCCGCCACCGCCTGCGTCTACACCACCAACCGCGTCAAGGGCGCCCCCCTGACCGTTACCAAGAACCACATTTCCGACGGCTACGCCCAGGCCGTCATCTGCAACAGCGGCAACGCCAACACCTGTAACGCAAACGGCATCGAGATCGCCGAGCAGATGTCCGACCTTCTGGGTGAGGCTCTGCACATCAGTCCCTCCGACGTGGTGGTGGCCTCCACCGGCGTTATCGGTCAGACTCTCGACATTACCCCCATCGCAAACGGTATCCCCGCTCTGGTGGCAGGACTTTCCAAGGACGGCTCCCTTGACGCCACCCACGGCATCATGACCACCGACACCAAGGTCAAGGAGATCGCTCTGGAGTTTTCCGTGGGCGGTAAGACCTGCCGCATGGGCGGTATCGCCAAGGGCTCGGGCATGATCCACCCCAACATGGCCACCATGCTGGTCTTCATCACCACCGACTGTGCCGTCGCTCCCGCTATGCTGCAAAAGGCCCTGTCCACCGATATTCAGGCAACCTTCAATATGGTCAGCGTGGACGGCGACACCTCCACCAACGATATGGTCACGCTGATGGCCAACGGCCTGGCAGGGAACGACCTCATCACCGCCGAGGGCGAGGACTTCGACGCCTTCATGAAGGCCCTCAACACCCTGACCGTCTACCTCTGCCGCTGCATCGCCGCTGATGGTGAGGGCGCGACCCGCCTCTTTGAGTGCGAGGTCAAGGGCGGTAAGGACCTGGATTCCGCGCGGAAGATCGCCAAGTCGGTCATCTGCTCCTCCCTCATGAAGGCCGCCATCTTCGGTGCCGACGCCAACTGGGGCCGCGTCCTCTGCGCCATCGGCTACAGCGGCGTAGAGACCGACGTGAACGGCATCGACGTGGTCTTCTCCTCCCGCAAGGGCGAGATTCTGGTCTGCAAGAACGGCGCGGGGGTGGACTTCTCCGAGGAGATCGCCAAGGAGATCCTCCTGGAGGACGAGATCACCGTCAAGGTCACCCTCTCCGACGGCTGTGCCGAGGCCACCGCTTGGGGCTGTGATCTGACCTATGAGTACGTCAAGATCAACGGGGACTACCGCACTTGAGACGCTTTGCGTCACAAGTGCAAGAAGGATCCCCTTGACGGTCGGAGAGACCGTCACTCCTTGCGGAGATCGGGGAACCTTCCACCGCACTTGAGACGCTTTGCGTCACAAGTGCAAGAAGGATCCCCTTGACGGTCGGAGAGACCGTCACTCCTTGCGGAGATCAGGGAACCTTCCGCCGTACATATGAAAAGCGGGGATGACTGCCGGGGAAACGCCCTCTCAGTCGCTCCGCGACAGCTCCCCCTGAGGGGGAGCCTGTAAGGTGACGACATTTCCCAAGGCTCTCCCTCTGGGAGAGCTCCCGCCGAAGGCGGGTGAGAGGGCAGACCGCGAAAAGCCCTTCCCATCCTTTGGCTCCAAGCCAACCCCAAAGGAGGTGTTCCCATGCTCCCAAGCGAGATCCGCGTGATCGGTGACCGTCCCACCCTGTATCTGGACGATCACCCTGCCACCCCCATGGCCTACACCACCTACTTCGAGGAGAGG
>JAFULU010000183.1 GCA_017483125.1 Clostridia bacterium | reverse complement strand
AGCATAGCCAGGGTCCCGGCCGTAGCCGAGAGGGCCAGGACCGCCAAGGAGAGGATCCACGGCCGCTTGCGCAGGCGGATGTGGCGAACAGCGGCGCGGATCGCCAGAGCCACGGTCAGCAAGGGAAGGGCGCAGAGGATGAGATACAGGGGGAGCACGATCTCACCCCTCCCTCACGTACACCATCAGATCCCCCGGCTGGCACTCCAGCACCTCGCACAGCGCCTCCAGCGTGGAGAATCGGATAGCCTTGGCCTTATTGTTCTTGAGGATGGACAGATTGGCCTCGGTGATCCCCACCCGCTCGGACAGCTCCTTCAGGGAGATCTTGCGCTTGGCCATCATGACGTCCAGATTGATTTCAATCATGTGCTTCCCTCCTCAGATGGTGCCGTCGTTCTCTTCCTTGAGAGCGGCGGCCTCGCGGAGGACTTGGCTGACGACGGTGAAGCACAGGCCCATGGTAACCGCCACCACGGTAATGGCCAGGGCAGGGCGGTAGACCAGACCCAGCAGGGCGAAGACGCCCCCCTCGGCGATGACCAGCAGGGCGATAGCCAGCACCAGGCGGCCGCTGACGGGGGTGAAGATGCTACCCTTATGGCACACGCGGAGCAGGCAGATGAGCAGCACCAACACCGCGGCGGCCACGGTCATGCCCACGTAGAGCATGGCGATGATGAAAACTATGTCCTCCATGAGGATGGGCTCATGCTCGGAGAGATACCGCACCGCGGTGGTGGGCAGGCAGATCATCACAACGGGGATGGCGATCAGGCACAGCACACAGGCGGCAAAGGACAGGATCAGGGACAGACGGGGTTTGCGGGGATGGGTCATGGGAGCCTCCTTGTATTCCCTTGAGAGGGAGATATTGTTCCGATTGGATTATAGCACACGGGGCATTGTTTGTCAATAGGTTTTTATCGTTTTTCGATAATTTTTTAATGAAAATCAAAAACCCCCGCACCGAAACGATGCGGGGGTGTGATATGAAATTACCGTCTCCAGGTCTGGGGCGCGAACAGCACCAGCATGGGGAACAGCTCCAGTCTGCCGGCCAGCATATCGAAGATCAGGACCAGCTTGGAGGGGATGGAGAAAAACGCGAAATTGCCCGTGGGGCCTACGAGATTCAAACCAGGACCTATGTTGTTGATGGTGGCCGCCACCGCCGTGAAGTTGGTGATGAGGTCGTGGTCGTCAAAGGAGATGAGGATGACAGACACCGTAAAGAGCAGGACGTACCACATCATGTAAACGTTAGTGGCGCGCACCACCTCGGCCTCCACGGGTCGGTTATCAATGGTAACACGCTTGACGCGGCGGGGATGGATCAGCGTACCGATCTCGTTGCAGGCGCCGCGGAAGAGGATCATGAGGCGGGAGACCTTCAGACCGCCTCCCGTAGAGCCCGCGCAGGCGCCGATGAACATGATCAGCACCAGAAGAGTGCGGGACAGCTCGGGCCAGGCATCGAAGTTCTCGGTAGCAAAGCCCGTGGTGGAGATCAGGGAGGCCACCGTGAAGGCTACGTGGCGCAGAGCCTCCCCCAAGGTGTCGAACAGGCCTCGGACGTTGAGGGTCACGACCAGCATGACGGTTCCCACCACGGCGATAAAGGTCCGAAGCTCGGCGTTGAAAGCGTCCTTGATCCGCCCCAGAAGGAGCAGGTAGTAGCAGGAGAAATTCACCGAGAACAGCAGCATAAAGGCGGTCACCACCCATTGGATATAGGGAGAATAACTCGCCATGCTGTCGTTGAGCACCCCGAATCCACCCGTACCCGCCGTACCGAAGGCGGTACACAAAGCCTCAAAAACATTCAATCCCCCGCAGAGCAGGAGGATGAACTGGATCAGTGTGAGTACCAGATAGATGGAATACAGGATCAAAGCGGTGGTCTTGACCCTGGGCACCAGCTTGGAGACCGAGGGGCCGGGGCTTTCCGCCTTCATGATGTGCATATTCTGCCCGCCCGACAAGGGGATGAAGGCCATGATGAAGACCAGCACGCCCATGCCGCCCACCCAGTGGGTGAAGCTGCGCCACATGAGCATACAGCGGGGCAGAGGCTCCACGGCGGTGAGAATGGAGGCGCCCGTGGTGGTAAAGCCCGAAACCGTCTCAAAGACGGCGTCCACGTAGTTCGGGATCGTACCCGAGACGAAGAAGGGAATAGCCCCGAACAGAGACAGGATGATCCAGGACAGGGCGACGATGACGAAGCCCTCGCGGGCGTAGAGCACGGGATCCTTGGGCTTTTTCCAGACGCAAAGCCCGCCGATGGCGGCGCAGATCAGGGCGGTGACGGCAAAGGACCAGACCTCGGCCTCGGCGTAGCACAGGCCCGTGATCAGGGGTACCAGCATGAATCCCGCCTCAAAGAGCAGGAGCCATCCCAGTATGTTGCGGATCATTTTATAGTTCATAGGCTCCCCCTCACAGAAGGATATCGGCGATGCCGTCGATGGCCTTGGCGCGGGTCACCACCACCACGCGGTCGCCCGCCAAGATGACGTCGCTGCCGCGGGGGATGAGCACCTTACCGCCGCGGATGATGGCGGCAATGAGGATATCCGGCTTCTTTTTCATGGTCATGAGGGGAATATCCGTGACGGGGGAGTCCTCGTCCACGGTGTACTCGGCGGCCTCCACCTCACCGGGGATGACGCTGTACAGGGTCTCCATGCTGCCGCCCTCGGAGTTCTTCATGGCGCGGACGTAGCGGAGGATGAGGTCGGCGGTGATGTTCTTGGGGTAGATGGTGGAGTCCAGATCCAGATGCTTGATGACGTCGTCGAAGGCGATGCGGTGGATCTTGGTGACCACCTTGGCGTGGCCCGCCGACTTGGCGAAGAGGGAGAGGAAGATGTTCTCCTCGTCGATGCCCGTCAGGGCCACAAAGGCACCCGCGCTTCGGATCCCCTCCTCCAGGAGGATGGACTGGTCGGCGGCGTCGCCATGGATGATATCCACCTCGGGGTATTTCTCGCACAGGGCCTCGCATTTCTTGGGGTCCTTTTCGATGATCTTGACCGAGATGCCCGAGCGGTGGAGGATGGAGCAGAGATACTGGGCGGTCTCGCCGCCGCCCACCACCATAACGTCCTTCACGGTGCGGTTCTTGTAGCCCATGGCGCGGAAGAACTCAAAGGCGTTGCGGGGGGAGGCAATGACCGAGATGATATCCTTCTCGGCAAAGACGAAATTACCGTTGGCGATGTAGGACTCGTCCCCGCGCTCCACGGTGCAGACCAGCACGTCGCAGGAGAGCTTGGAGACCACGTCCTTGACCGCCATGCCCGCAAGGATACTGCCCTCGGGGATCTTGTATTTGAACAGCTCCACCCGTCCGTGGGCGAAGGTGTCGATCCTGATGGCCGAGGGGAAACGGAGCACGCGGGCGATCTCGGCGGCGGCGGCCTGCTCGGGGTTGATGACCATAGCCAGGCCCAGCTCGTCCTTGAGGTAGCCCGTCTCGCTACTGTAGGCGGGGTTCTTGACTCTGGCGATGGTCTGGCAGTTGCCCGCCTTCTTGGCGATGAGACAGCAGAGCAGGTTCAGCTCGTCGGAGCCCGTGACCGCGATGAGCAGGTCGGTCTTCTCGATCCCCGCCTCCTGCTGGAGGGTATGGGTGGCTCCGTTGCCCACGAAGCCCATGACGTCCAGGCGCGCGCTGACGTCCCGTACCACATCGGCGCGGGAGTCGATCACGGTTATGCTGTTGCCGTCCTCATTCAGCTGCTCGGCCAGGGTCTGGCCCACCTTGCCGCAGCCAACGATCATAATATTCATAGAGTACCTTTCCTCCCTGCCACGGGGCGCGGGATCTGTACGGTGAAGCTTTTGGAACTACTATTGTATCACGAATGGGCAGATTTGTCAAGTGGGCAGTCCCCACAAGACAAAGACCCCGCCGCTTTGGCAGGGTCTTTGGGGTGAAGGATCAGCCCTTCATGGCAGTCTTGAGGCGCAGAGCGGCCTGAACCTTCTCCACGACGGTCTCGGGGTTGAGCCCGTAGGCGTCCAGCAGGGGAGGCACCTTACCCGAGCGGCCGAAGACGTCCTTCACGCCCACGCGGAAGACGGGGCAAGGGTAGGTCTCGGAGACACACTCGGCCACGGCGGAGCCAAGACCGCCGATGATGTTATGCTCCTCGGCCACCACGATGGCACCCGTCTCGCGGGCGGCCTTTCGGATGATCTCCCGATCCAGGGGCTTGACGGTCGGCATATTGATGACACGGACAGAGATATTGTGCAAGGCCTTCAGAACGTAGGAGGCCTCCAGAACGGGCTTGTACATCATACCCGTGGCGATCACCGTGACGTCGTCACCCTCCACCAGGGTCTCGCCCTCACCGGGCTTGAAGGTATAGGTGGCGGAATCGTGGATGACGGGCATGGCGAAGCGGCCGAAGCGGATATAGAAGGGGCCGTCGGTCTCGATGGCGTACTTCAGGGCGGCGGCGGCCTCCACGGCGTCGGAGGGATTGATGACGGTCATGCCGGGGATGACCCGCATAAGGGCGAGATCCTCCAGGCACTGGTGAGTCGCGCCGTCCTCGCCCACGGTGATACCCGCGTGGGTGGCGCAGATCTTGACGTTGAGGTGGGGGTAGGCCACGCTGTTGCGGATCTGCTCAAAGGCGCGTCCGGCGGCGAACATGGCAAAGGAGGAGGCGACGACGGTCTTGCCCGCGGCGGCCAGACCCGCGGCGATGCCCACCATGTTGCCCTCGGCGATACCGCAGTCAAAGAAGCGGTTGGGGTAGGCCTTGGCGAAGTAGCAGGTTTTGGTGGCCTCGGCCAGGTCGGCGTCCAGCACCACGAAGTCGTGGTCCGCGCCCAGCTCCGCAAGGGTCTTACCGTAGGCCTCTCGGGTAGCGATCTTATCTCCAAGCTTGAATTCCATGGTTCTTCCCTCCTTACAGCTGTGCCTTGATCTCGGCGACGGCCTGCTCGTACTGGGCATCATTGGGTGCCGAGCCGTGCCACTTGACTTGATTCTCCATGAAGGAGACGCCCTTGCCCTTGACCGAGTTGGCCACGATGGCGGTGGGCTTGCCCTTGACGGCTCTGGCCTCGTTGAAGGCGTTCTCGATCTGATCGAAGTCGTGGGCGTCGATGGTGATGACGTGGAAGCCGAAGGAGGAGAGCTTCCCCTCGTAGGGGGCGGGGTTGACGATGTCGGCGATGGGGCCGTCGATCTGCAGGCCGTTGTAGTCAATGACCACGCAGAGGTTGTCCAGATCGTGGCGGGCGGCGAACATCAGTGCCTCCCAGACCTGACCCTCCTCGCTCTCACCGTCGCCCACGATGGCGTAGGTGCGGTAGTCCTTGTGATCCACCTTGGCGGCCAGAGCCATACCCACGGCGGCGGAGATGCCCTGACCCAGAGAGCCCGTGGTCATATCCACGCCCGGGATGTGCTTCATATCGGGATGGCCCTGCAGAATGGAATCCACGTGGCGCAGGGTGGTCAGACTCTCAAAGGGGAAGAAGCCCTTGCGTGCCAGGGTGGCGTAGAGGGCGGGTGCGGCGTGTCCCTTGGAGAGGACGAAGCGGTCGCGCCCGTCCCACTTGGGATTGGCGGGATCCACCTTCATCTCGGCGAAATAGAGGTAGGACATAATATCGGCGATGGACATAGAACCGCCGGGATGGCCCGAGGCGGCGGCGTGGACCCCGTCCAGAATGCCCAGACGGATCATGGCGGCCTCGTGCTTCAATTGTGTCAGCTTTGCGGAATCCATGGTAGATTCTCCCTTCTTGCCCGCGGGGGGCGGTGATGGATATTTCGCATATTATTATACACGATTTGGGGTGCTTTGTCAAGTTTTTTGCCCCACTTTCCGAAATTTTTGGAAAAGGGCGGTTTCACGGGTCGGTTGAGCCGAAAAACTAAAACGGTTGAGTGGGAAAAGGGGCTCGGGGGGGTTGAAAAATTCATGGAAATGTGGTACAATGGTGGGTAGAATCCACTCCCCGAAAGGAGTTACCATGAACCAAACCACCCTGTTGGAGCTGTATCTGAAAAAGGACCCCCGTGCCATCGAGGAGAGTCTTTCCGCCCACGGCTATATCATGCGCCGCGTCGCCATGAATATGCTGGCGGGGGAGGCCGAGGCCGAGGTGGCCGTGACCGAGACGTTGGAGCGGGCCTGGGAGTCCATTCCCCCCGCCCGTCCCGCTCACATGGAGGCTTACCTTCTGAAGCTGACCCGTCTGGTCTCCATTGACCGCTATATGAACGGCCACGAGGTCAAGCGGGGCTACAACCTCTTTGCCACGGTGCTGGACGAGCTGGGCGAGTGCCGTCCCGCCCGTGTCGGTATGTCCCTCGGGGGCTTTGACCGTGAGGCCGAGGCTCTGCGGGCGGGGGAGTGTCTGTCCCGCTTCCTCAAAAAGCTGGGCGGTGAAGCCAGAGACATCTTCCTCTGCCGTTACTTCTACGCCGATTCCCTCAGCGAGATCGCCCGCCGCGTGGGGCTGAACGAGAACCGTGTCAAGTCCCGCCTCACTTCCCTCCGCCGCAAGCTGAAGCGGTTTTTAGAGAAGGAGGAGTCCATGGCGTGGGAGGCCGACCCCGAGACCCTGGCCCGCGGACTGTCCCACGTGGACGATATCTTCGTGCTGGCGGCTCACAAGGGTGTCAAGAAGGCCCGCCGACTCATTCCCTGGGGGGTGGCCGCCTGTCTGATCGCCGCTCTGGCGGTATCCTTCCCCTACCTGCGGGAGGTCATCAACACCGACCTTGTCCTCCGCGGCCCCGACTGGAACAAGCCCAAGGACGAGATCGGGGACGCCGAGATCGCCCACAAGCCTAAGCCCGAGGAGATCAAGGGCATGGGCATCCCTGTGACCCTCGGAAACAGCACCCTGACTCTCACGGACGTCACCGAGACTACGGTCACCCTGACCCTGGTCAAGACCGACGACACCCCCCTCTACGCCGCCGTCTACGACCGCATGGGAGACGCGCTGGCCTGCACCGATCCCGACTACAAGGTGGACGGGGTGACCATCCGCGCGGGGCGCATCAAGGTCTATGCCGACGGGGCCTCCGAGCCCGAAATCCTGCT
>JAFULU010000182.1 GCA_017483125.1 Clostridia bacterium | reverse complement strand
TTGACGTACAGGAAGCCGTCGATGACACCGTTCTTGGTATCGGGCGCCTTGGAAACCACCATCTTACCGTCGGCGCCGAAGTAGTAGTTGCCCGCGGTAAGGGGAGTGCCGTCCGCGAGGGTCTTGCCCTCCACGTGCTTGGCGCTCAGAGTCTTGGTGGTGTTGACCAGAACCTTGTGGCCGTCGGAGATGAAGTAAAAGCTACCCTCAAACTCAACAAGCCGGTACGCCTTCTGCTGAACGCCGTCGATGTACAGGAAGCCGTCGATGACACCGTTTTTCTCAGCAGGCTCAATTTGCCCGGGAAGAGCGGGAATGACTTCCATATGCAGGATCAAACCGCAATTGAGGCAGGCTTTCTGCTTTTTCCCTTCGGCTCCGACAGCGGGCTCAACCGTGGTGACCCATTCTCCGGGGGTGTGTCCCTTGGCGGCGACCACGGTCTGTGCCACAAGGACTTCACCGCAAGCCGAGCAATGCTTGCCCTCGGTGAGGCCGCTTTCGGTACAGGTGGGGGCCACGGCGGGGTCGGTAACCTCGGTGTGACCCGTTGCGGGAACCACGGTCTGCGCTGCGAGAACTTCACCGCAAGCGGAGCAATGCTTGCCCTCGGTGAGGCCGCTTTCGGTACAGGTGGGAGCCACGGCGGGGTCGGTGACCTCGGTGTGACCCGTTGCGGGAACCACGGTCTGTGCCACAAGGACTTCACCGCAGGTCGCGCAATGCTTGCCCTCGGTAAGGCCGCTTTCGGTACAGGTGGGAGCCACGGCGGGGTCGGTGACCTCGGTGTGAACGTGAGAAGTGACGCCGTCCGGAAGGATCATTTTTCCCTCAGAATTGAACGAATACCGTCCAACAGGAATCGCCTCGCCGTTGGGGAAGGTCTTTCCTGTCACCTTAGCGGCATTCAGGTACACGGTGGTATTCCGGGCGATTTTGTGCCCGTCGGTGATGAAGTAATAATCGCCGTTATACTCCACCAGCTTGTAGCAGGTCTGCATCACGTCGTTGATGTACAGGTGATCGCCAATCACGCCGTTCTTCGCTTCCGGGATCACCATTTTCCCTTCGGCATCAAACTGATAGGATCCGGCGGAAATGGGTCTGCCGTCGGGGAAGGTCATGCCCGCTACCCTGGCGGCGCTCAAGTTCACGGTGGTGTTGACGGCGAGCTTATTGCCGTCGGTGATATAATAGAAGTTGCCCTTGTGCTCAACAAGTTGATAGGCCCTGATGGGCTGACCGTCCCTGTAGAAGAGTCCGCCGTAAGGTCCGGTGTACAGAACGGCCACGCCGTCACTCCCGCAATCGTAGTAGAACGCGCCGTCTCCGCTGGTAAATTTGGTAATGCCCGTCTGCATATATCCGTTCCGATTGAAAAGATAGGTCTTACCGTCGATTTCATAAGGTCTGGCGGAGGTAAGCGCGGAGGAGGAGTCACGGTAGTAGCCGGGGCCGTACCAGTAGCGGGTACCCGCGGAGGTGGTGACCCAGACGCCGCTTGTGAGGCGGCCGTTTTCAAAGAGGAACTTCACGCCGTTGTCGGCGTACTGGCTGCCGTTCAGCCCCGCGTAGGTAGTCTTATCAAAGTAATACCACTCATCGTTGACCGACTGCCAGCCACCCAACAGCTTGCCGTTGATCAGATAGTAGGCCTTATCACCCACGAACTGAAGCCCCGAGCCGTCAAAGGCCTCACCGCAGTCCGTACAGATCAGCTGGTTGCCCACGACGGTGTAGATATGACCCGTAGCGGGGAGGATGGTTCCCCAGCCCACCACCGAGCCGCACTCGGAGCAGGCGGTTCTGCCCGCGTAGCCCGCCTCAAAGGCGGTGGGAGCCTTGTCGGACACCGACACGACGGTGTGCTTGTGGAAGCCCTTGCCGTTTGCCACGCAAGCGTCGATCCATGCCTGCGCGCCTGCCACGGAATCCTTGGCGGCGTAGTTGAAGAACAGCTCGGTATCCACCGAAACATCGGTCATGCCGAAGGCACCGAGGGCGTTGGTTTCGCAGTCGGCGGTGTAGGTGATCTCACCCTTCACCAGAGACAGTTCAATGCTCTGCGCCCAGATATTGCCCTCCAAGACCTGAGTAGCGGGGGACTTGTCCGATTTGGAGACCCAGGTGCGGACGGGGATAGAGGCCAGGATCGCCCGACCCGTAGCGGTATTCTCCCCCGTGCGGGTGATGATGACGGTAGCGATGTTGTCGTCAGCCTTGACGGAATAGGTAGCGGTGAAGCCCGCGGGGAGAGTCATGCCCTCCAATTCCCAGATACTGCCGTTGTTGAGATCCAGCGTAAGCTCCACCTCGTCGATGGTCTCGATGTCGGTGGCCACGAGATCCAGCCAGTAGAGAGAACCGATCAGAAGGCGGTCGGCGTTGGGATCGCGGGGGATGAGCTGAACCGTGGGCGCGTCAGAGCCACTCTGCACGCGGACAGTACCGTCGATCCATGCCGTATTGCCGTTCTTGTCGGAAATCTGGAACTTGACCGTATGGATACCGTCGGCCAGGGTCACGCCCGAGACGGTGATCCTGCCGTTCGCGTAGACACAGGGAACCTCCACACCGTCAATGTAGGTCTTGGCGGTTTTGGCATCCATGCCGCTTGCGTTGGTGAAGGCGGGATCATCGGTCACGGCGACCTCAAAAATGGGAGTATTACCGTAAATAGTCTGTCCCTGCATGGCCGCGGTGCTACCCGAGACTGTCACCGTGGGAGCCGAGAAGACAGGCGCGCGGTGATCCGGGACGGCATCGGAGTAGTGCAAGGTGATCTCGTCGATGTAGAAGGTGAAATTCCCGTTCAGGTTGGATGCGTCAGCACCGCCCGCGGTGTCGTTGATGGAGAAATTGATGTGGGAGAAGGTGCTTCCCGAAACAGGGGCGGTGACGTAGTGCCAGCCCTCGTTCAGGGCGGAGAGATCGTCGCCTGTGAGACCGCCGTCACCGAACTCCACCGAGGCGTAGCGGGCGTCGCGAGGGACGTAAAGCCAGAAGCCCACGGAGGTCGCTCCCGTGCAGTCAATGGCGGGGAAGGTCACTTGCAGGGTATGCTTTCCTGTACGGCTGACCTGGGTGTAGTCACAGTTGACCGAGAGAATATAGTCTCCGTTCTTACCCTTGCCGCTGCCTCGTCCCACGACGTGGAGCTCGCCCACGGGATCACCATTGATAGCGTCAAGAGACCAGCCTGTCAGCTTCCGCCCTTCGGTGTCCCCCACAAACTCGTCCTCAAAGGAGTAGGCGAGCTTGGGGCCCTTGCCGAGACGGATGGTCGTAGTAGCGGTGATACCGCCCACCTTAGCGGTCAAGGTGGAGGTCAGAGCGGACAGATTCTCCTGTCCCGCGGTGAAGTAGAAGCCATTGATGGAGCCAATGCTCGGAGCCGACAGAGTGAAGGTCACATCCGAGGGCTGGAGTGCCACGGTATGACCCTCAAAGGTAGCGTTCAGTCCGAGATTTACGCGGCCGCCAAAGGCAACTGCCATGTCATAGGAGGCGAAGGAGAGAGCGTCGGGGGTGACGATATGGATAGTCTTTTCACCCACCGTCTCGCCGTCCACGGTCATTTGCACCGCGACGCTTCCCTGCTTGCCATTTGAGACAAACAGACCCTTGTCGGTGATGCTGCCGAAGGAGCTGTCGGACAGCCGCCATACGGCATTCGCGGGGATATCGGCAGAAGCACCGCCGTGATCCATGCCGGTAGCGTGGAGCTGAACCGAGCTGCCGGGGGTATAGTAATCGGAATCCGAGGTAATACGGGCTTCCTCAAACTCTCCTGCCGCGGGTGCGGTGGAGATGATGAGAATGCCGTGGGTGGTGGGGCGCTCAGAGCCGTCAGAGGGAGAGCAATGGAGCTCCATCTCCTCGCCGGGACGCTGGGACAGGAAGGTGGAGGATCCGCCGCCGTCGCTGTTGAAGGCCCAGACACAGCCGAGGGAGATCATGAACTCCGCCATCTCGTAGCAGTTGAAGCCCCGGGAGAAGGGCTCCTGGCGACCCTCGTTCATGACGATAACGATGGTGCCGTCCTCCTTGATGCCCACGAAGGTACGGGGAGCGGGAGGCTCGGGATCAGTGATGGGGTATATATTTTTGCCGTTCTCCACCAGGGGATAGAACTGAATGGGGATCAACTGCTCCTCCCAGCCCGTAATTCCGTTGTTGAGCCAGCGCATCTCGGTCTTGGGCATATTGGCAGGGCGGGGAACGCCGTCCTTCTCATCGAAGTTGATGACAAGACAGGTGGCGGCACCCCACAGGGGGCCCTGGCTGTTGGTGTATTTCACGCCGTCCATAATCAGAGTGCCCAAGGGCTCACCGATCAGCTCGGGGTGTTCTTTATAGTAGGTCTCGTCGTACCAGTTCAGCGCAACGTTCGTAGCGGCGACTACGTTGCCGTAGCCGTGCTCCTCGGCATACTTGACCTGCTCGGACATGATCTGAACCTGATACTCTTTGTTTTCCAGACCCTCCGCCATTTTATAGGTACTGGGCATGACCTTGGTGTAGGGGTTATGGGGATCCACTTCCACCACGTGGCACACCTGGCGGTGGGAGCCGTTCTCCTTGGACAGAATGATCTCGGATTCAGCAATACCGGGAGCCAGCTCCCAGTCCCGTTTGGAGACCAGCTTGAGGTAGTGACCCTCGTCCTCTGTGTACTCGACAGCGAATGCTACCACAGAGGCTACGCTTACGAGCATGAACGCACACAGGAGCAGAGAGATCAGTTTGGCAGAGAATGCTTTTTTCATGGTCTTTCTCCTTTTTGTTTTTTCGAGCGTACTGATGTGACGGTTCGTATCCGTGGGGCGGATACTGCCAAGGAGTCGTGATGGCTAAGGGGACGAGGCCCTTGCGGGCTTAGATCAAATCAGCCGCGCGGCCATCCCGTGTGAGACAGTCTCGCGTTGTCCACCGCGCGCCCCGTGGAGGCTTTGATCTTTGCGCGGTTCCCCCCTGCCGAGGCAGGGGGGAGCTTATTTACTCAAACAAGCAAAGTCAGGGGATAGCCCGAATCAGTCGGCGACCAGCTTGCCCTCGGAATCGAAGTAGTAAATGCCCGGGAGGATGGGAGAACCGTTATCGAGGATCTTACCCTCCACGTGCTTGGCAGACAGATTCTTGTAGCCGTCAACAATGACCTTGTGACCGTCGGAGACGAAGTAGAAGTTGCCGTCATACTCAACGAGCTGGTAAGCCTTCTGCTGCACGTCATCGATGTACAGGTAGCCGTTGATGACACCGTTCTTGACTGCGGGAGCCTCGGGAAGGACCATCTTACCCTCGGCATCGAAGTAGTAGATGCCTGCGGGAATGGGAGTACCGTCAGCGAAGGTCTTACCCTCCACGTGCTTGGCGGTCAGATTCTTGTTGCCGTTAACCAGGACCTTGTGACCGTCGGAGACGAAGTAGAAGTTGCCGTCGTACTCAACGAGCTGGTAGGCCTTCTGCTGAACGTCATCGATGTACAGGTAGCCGTTGATGACACCGTTCTTGGCCTCGGGAGCCTCGGGAGCCTCGGGACGGACCATCTTACCCTCGGCGTCGAAGTAGTAGATGCCTGCGGGAATGGGAGTACCGTCAGCGAAGGTCTTACCCTCCACGTGCTTGGCGGTCAGATTCTTGTTACCGTTAACCAGGACCTTGTGACCGTCGGAGACGAAGTAGAAGTTGCCGTCGTACTCAACGAGCTGGTAAGCCTTCTGCTGTACGCCATCGATGAACAGGTAGCCGTTGATGACACCGTTCTTAACCTCAGGAGCCTCAGGAGCCTCGGGAACGACCAGCTTACCCTCGGCATCGAAGTAGTAGGTGCCTGCGGTAAGGGGAGTACCGTCGGCAAAGGTCTTACCCTCAACGTGCTTGGCGCTCAGAGTCTTATAGGTGTTGACAAGGATCTTGTCAGCATCGCTGATGAAATAGAAGTTGCCGTCGTACTCAACCAGCTGGTAACGGACCTGCTTGACATCGTCGATGTACAGGTATCCATTGATGACACCGTTCTTGGCCTCAGGAGCCTCAGGAATCTCGGGGATGACCATCTTACCATCGGCACCAAAGTAGTAATTGCCTGCGGGAATGGGGGTGCCGTCAGCGAAGGTCTTACCCTCAACGTGCTTGGCAGTCAGATTCTTATAGCTGTTGACGAGGAGCTTGTGGCCGTCAGAGACGAAGTAGAAGTCACCCTTGTGCTCAACAAACACATATGCCTTCAGCATATCACCGTCCTTGTAGAAGTTGCTGTTGTAAGGACCGGTGTACAGAATAGCTGCGCCGGTGGCGTCGCACTCGTAGTAAACAGAGTACTCACCGTTGAAGAACTTGGCGATGGTGTTCACCTGCATATAACCGGAATGGTCGAACAGGTAGGTCTTGCCATCAATCTCGTAGGCGCGGCAGGAGGTAGGAGCGGGAGAAGTGTCGCGGTAGTAGCCGGGGCCGTACCAGTAACGGACACCCGCGTCGGTAGTCACCCAGGTACCCTTGGTCACGCGGCCATTGTCGAAGATGAACTTGACGCCCTTATCGGCAACCTGTTCACCGTCAAGACCGGCAAAGGTCTTGGTGTCGAAGTAGTACCAATCGTCGTCAATGCCAACCCAACCGCGGGTCAGCTTACCGACGGTGGTAAAGTAAGCCTTACCGTCGACGATGTGGAGACCGGTGCCTGCATACACGTGACCGCAAGCGCAGATCAGCTTTCTGCCGACAATGTCAGCAGTATAGGTATGACCGGTAGCGGGAATCGCGGTACCCCAGTCAACGACGGAGTTACAGCCCTCGCAGAAGGTGCGGCCGGTATAGCCGGGCTGCGTGCAGGTGGGAGCCTTGTCGTCGATAGCGACGGGCGTATGGACGTGGGTGGTGCCGTGGGCAAGGAAGTAATCCTTGTCAATGGCCTGGTTGGTGGTATACATCTCGGTATCCACGTGGAACTCCTCGTTGGAGAAGGTGGCGGTCTTGCCGTTGGTGAAGGTGATCAGACCCTTATCAACGTCCATCTTCATATCCTGAGGGAAGAAGTTGTACTTGGTCCAGTAGGTTTCGGCGGTGAAGCCGGGAACCTTGATGTCGGTATCGAAGTAGATGATACGGACGGGGAGCTGAGCCAGAACGGCGGCGCCGGTCTGGGTGTTATCACCGGTGCGGGTGATGGTGATGGTAGCGGTGTTGGTCTCGGCGTTGACGGTGTACTCAGCGGAGAAGCCGTCGGCCAGATACATGTTGTCCAGCTGCCAATGGTTGACGCTGTTGAGGTCGATCACAGTCTCAACAGACTGAATGGTCTCAATGGCGTTTGCCTCCAGATTCATCCAGTAGATGGAGCCGAAGGGGATGCGATCCAGGGAAGGATCGGCGGGAACGAGCTGCAGGGTAGAAGCGTCAGAGCCGGACTCGACCTTCACGACGCGGATGACAACAGACTTGTTGCCCATCTTGTCGCAGATCTCGAACTTGACGCGGTGGTAGCCGTCGGCAACCTCGTTACCGTTGGAGACCATCTTGCTGCCGTCGAAGGTGCAGTCTACCTCAACGCCGTCGATGTAAACCTTGGCGGTGGAGGCATCCAGACCGGAAACGTTGTACAGGGGCTGCTCAACACCCATAGCGTCAGCCAGGGTGGTCTTGTCGGCCACGGCGGCAGACAGGTTCAGGATGTTGGAGGTGGTGGTGACGACGTCGCGCTTGACCAGAGGAGTGGTGCCATCCAGATAGATCTTATCGAAGATGGGATTCTCTCTGTCGTCAACGGCGTCGGAGTAATCCACGGTGAAGCCGTCCATGTAGTAGGTGTAGGGACCGTTGATGGTACCGTTGGTCTGCCACAGGAGGTTGTTCTTGGTTCTGTGGGTGATGATGGCGATGAAGAACTCACCCTTCTCGGAGGTCTGACCGGTGGTCTGACCGTTAGCGTCCTGCTTATTGAACTGGTTGGAATACTTCAGAGCCACCTTCTCGAAGGCGGAGATGTCCATGGACATGTAATGCCAGCCGGACTCGTCGATGTTGTAGTAGACGTTCTCGGACTCCATCATGCTGACGGTAGCCAGAGTGTCGTAGGTGCCGTCGCCGTTGGAATCGGTCATGTAGTGACCCTGCACCCAGCACTGGATGTTATCCTCGGGAACATAGAGCCAGAAACCGACGCGGCGGGCGTTCTCCAGCTCGATGGCCTCGCCGTCCACGCCCAGACGGATCCAGGCGTAGTCACTGGAGTCGGACTTCTTGGAGGCAAGACCGTTGATCTCCAGACGCATGGAGTAATCGCCGTCGTGGACCTGACCGTTGTTGCGGTCTGCCAGAGAGAGCTTCAGGTAGTAGTCACGGTAGTCGTTGGTACGGCTGTTGATGACGTTCCACTCGTCAATGTCGATCTGGCCGTCCTCAAAGTCCCACAGGACCTCGGAGCCCTTGCCCAGGTTCAGCTGAACGGTGGCGGTGGGGTTGCTGCCCATGTTCAGGGTAGCGGTCAGGGTGCTGGTAAGGTCTGCGGGAGCAAGTGCCTCGGTCACAGCGATGAAGTCCAGGCCGTCGAAGGTACCCAGAGCCTCATTGGTGGTGGTGAAGGTCACGTCGCCCGCGCCCAGACCGATCTCCTGAGCAACGCCGTTCACAAGGGCGGTTGCCTTCACGGGGACCTTAGCGGTCTTGCCGAAGGGAATGGTAACTACGGGCTGCTCGAAGTACAGGGTGTCGGGGGTCACGATGGTCACGGACTTCTCGCCCACGACCTGACCGTTGTAGATCATCTGAGCGGTGACCTTACCCTCGGTGCCGTTAGACTTGAATACACCGTTCTCGATGGTGCCCATGCCGGCTTCCTTGATGGTCCACTCAACGTCAGCGGGAACATCCACCTTGGTACCGACAGCGTCAGTACCCAGAGCGTTGAAGGAAACGGAAGCGCCGGGGGTGTAGTAGTCGTAGTCAGTGGTCAGGTTCGCGCGGGCAAACTGACCGTCCGCGGGAGCGGTGGAAACCACCAGGATGGTATTGGAGGTAGGACGCTCACCGCCGTCGGACAGGGAGCAGTTCACCTTCAGGTCCTCACCGGGACGCTGAGAGCAGAAGGTGGTGGATCCGCCGCCGTCGCAGTTTGCGGCAATGATACAACCCATCTTGATCATGTACTCAGCCATCTCGTAGGAGGTGAAACCGGTAGAGTAGGGAGCCTGCTCACCGTCGGAAACGGCGATCACCAGAGAACCGTCGGCGCGGACGCCCACGAAGGTTCTGGAGGCGATACCCGAGCCGTGATCGGCTTTGTACTGGTTCACGGGGTTACCATTGGCATCGGGCTTGACCAGGAAGCCGAACAGCACGGGGATAGCCTGCTCCTCCCAGCCGGTCAGGGGATCGGTGGAGCTGCGGATCCAGGTCTTGGGCATATCGGCGGGACGGGGCTCACCGGTGATGGGGTGGTTATCGTAGTTGATGACCACGATGGTGGCAACACCGCCGGTCTTGAGGGTACCGTTGGTGATACGGCTGTTGCAGTAGTACTGACCGTCCAGGATGGAGTAACCGAGAGGCTCACCGATGAGGTGAGGGTTCTGGGTGTAGTAGGCCTCGGTGTACCAGCTCAAGGAGCAGTTGGTCGCCACGACAACGTTACCGTAGCCCAGCTTCTCGGCCTCAAGGGCCTGAGTGGAGGTGGACTGGGTACCGTAGTTGCCTTCCTCAGGCCACATACCCTTGGTACCGGGGATAACCTTGACGAAGGGGTTGTTGACATCCACGACAGCGGTGTGGAGAACCTGTCTTCTGGTACCGCCCTCGTTGTTCAGGACCTGCTCGAACTCCTCAACACCGGGAGCGATATCCCACTTCTTCTCGGAAATGACCTTGTAATAGTCACTTCCACCGTTGGCGTTGTCATAATAACTGGCAAACGCGTGCAGAGGAATCATGCCGACCAGCATGACCACCGCGAGGGTCATGGCCAGAATCTTAGACATCTGACGAATCTTCATAGTGTCTCTCCTTTTTGTTAGATTTTTGGGGCGCGGAAATCTATATAAACAGCCATTGGGCTGGTAGTTTCGTGTCGTGCGGCGCGCGCTTTACAGCTTGTACGCCTTGAAGACGTGATGGGTCTTGCGCTTCTCGGGGGGAGGCTCGGGCATATAGTTGCCGTAGAGGCTGGACAGGAAAGCGTCATAGCCCACGGGCGCCCAGAAGGTATGCCCCTCAAACTCTACCTCGATGGGGTGATCGAAGACCTCGGCGGGGAGGATGTCGCGGTAGCCGTAGACGTTCCAGGCCTTACCGCCCAGGTATTTGGCCCCCTCGTAGGGGTGGCGGGTCGCTTCCTTCATGAGCTTGCGGACATAGTGCTTGCTTCCGGCCATTTTGCAGAAGACCATCATGATCCCCTTGGCAATGCGCTTCGGGAGATTGGCGGAATCGGCCTTATCCTGCCTGGTCAGCCCCAGTCGGAACAGAGCCCGTCTCTGTCGCTTGACCTCTTTTCTGGCCTTCTTCATATCGCTGTCCCAGGGATCCAGCGGGAAGATGTCCATATCCAGGCCCAGCTTGAGCTCCTCCTCCTGACCGTTTTCGATCTTCAGGGTGGTCATATCGCAGAGCTTGGCGTAGGGGAACAGGAAGCGCTCATCCTTCTCGAAGTGAAGCAGGCGATACTGCTCGGTGTCCTTGAAAATCGTCAGCAATCTGTTGTAATCCTCACGGGGCACCAGCACGTCCACGTCATCGTCCCACGGAATGAAGCCCTTGTAACGGATGGTTCCGAGGAGGGTACAGTGAGAAATAAAGTAACGGATGTTATTCTCCTTGCAGAAATTGTGGAAGGTCTCGAGGATCTCCAGCTCAATTTCCTTGATCTCGGGAAGGGTTAACTCTTTCATACAGCTCTATGTACTCCTTGTATTTTTGGTTTTGATCGAATTCCCGCGCTTTTTCCACGCAACGCTCCGCGGAAAACAGGCGTTGCTCACAGATCCGCAGAATCTCCCGACGGAAGGCTTCGGTATCGTCGCAGGGAACAGCCGCTCCGCAGGTCTCGTCCAGCATCTCGGGGCTTCCTCCCGTACGGAAGGTCAGGACGGGAGTACCGCAAGCCAGTGACTCCATGTTCACGGTAGGGTAATTGTCCTCACGGGTAGGATTCAGCAGCAGATCCGCCGCGGAGTAGATCTCCGCCAGCTCCTGCTGATTCTGGGTACGGTGGATGGAAATGATGCGCGAGGGAAGCTGCTTATCCACGGCGTCATTGGTGCCCACGAGAACGATCTGATACTGATCGGGGTCCAGGGTCTCGGCCAGCTTCAGGAAAACGTCCAAGCCCTTGCGCACGCCCCAATCGAAGGCCACGCCCAAGAGGAGGTGCTTGTCCGAAGGGATACCGTATTGTTCTTTGAAATCGCTCTCCCGCGGGTGAAACACAGACAGGTCGATGCCATTGTTGATGACGGTGACGGGGTAGTCCTTGAGGAAGGACTCCCGAGCCAGCCCGGCCAGCCACCGCGAGGGGGTCACGATGGTCATATCCAGCCCCGTAAACAGTTCCTTCTTTTTTCGGTACAACTCACGGCTACGGTCAAAGAAGAAGCTGTGATCGCGGTACTGGGGGCAGTCCTCACAGCCGGTTCTCCACTTGTCGCAGCCCGCCATCACGAAATGGGGGCAGTAGCCCGTGAACGCCCAGCAGTCATGGAAGGTCCAGACCACCTTGATCCCCTTTTCCTTCAGGTAGCGGAACAGAAGACCCAGATGGGCATTGTGGCCGTGCAGATTGTGGAGATGGACGATGTCGGGGCGGATCCGCTCCAGATGGGCGATCAGGCGCTTGGTGGCCCTTTGGCTGTTGAAGCCGTAGTTTCCCAGAAGGTGGGAGCGCAGGGCCTGCCCTTTGACGTAGGCGCGGGTGCCGCAGGAAATCCAGCTTTCGGTGTTGGTCCGAGCCTGAACGTGAAAAATATAGCTTTCGTCGCCCTGCTCGGTCAGCCGTTCTCCAATGGCCTTACAGATCTTCCCCGTGCTACCCGCGGAGCAGTTGACGTTGACTTGCGCTATTCTCATGCGCGCCTCCTTATTGACCCCAGAAAGGTACGTAGGGGTAGGTATTCAGCGTACTGATACCCGTTCTGCAGCTGATAAAGGTCGTATACAGGTAGTACACCACGAAGAAGCCGACGATGACGTAACGGGCGATCCTGGCCACGTCCTTGATGTTATCCTTGGAGTACTTGAGGATCTTGGGCACGACAACGGGAATGAAAATGATGAAGTAGTAATTCATACGCATAGCCAGCGTATGGACGGGCGCGAAGCATTGAAGCACGACGGACATGAGCAGGAAGTTCCGAAGACCGTTCATCTCGGCATCCACCTTTTCCTCATCGGGGAAGAAGTAGGCCGCGATGGCGAAAAGGGCGAACAGAATGATCATCATGTATGCGCCGGTCTCCTGCACCTCAACCTCATATTTCTCGCCCATGACGGAGGCCATGACGTTGGCTGCCCACCCAAAGATCTGCTTATTGAAGGCGAAGACCGCCCCGATGGCGGGGATCACGAACCACAGCTGGTTCTTCTTCAGTCGCAGATGGTACAAGGGGTAATAGAGCAGGATCATGAACGCCGTATGGTGGAAGCCAAAGGCGATCAGCGCAAAGAGCAGGAACCGAAGAGGCTTCTTTTCCCGCGCGTACATATACGCGATCAAGCCAAAAGCGATGGCGAGAGACTGGCGGAGTCCCGAGAAGATCATGATGAACACCGACATGTTCATGAACAGGATCACCTTCAGAAAGCCGTACTGTCTGTCCTCGGAGTAGAGCTTGGCAATCGGCAGAAGGGTAATCGCCGCGGCAACCGTCATATAGACCTGGAAGCTGTCCGTAAACTGGCCCACGACCCAGTTCAGAACGATATACAGCTTATCTCCGTCCAGGCTCCACAGATCGCCGAAATCATGGGCAGCATAGGACTGGAAATAGTGCTTGTAGTATATCAGATCACGGCCGATGGACTCGTGGCGCAGGGAAAGGAGCACAAAGAAAAGGATGAAGAACGCCGGTACGATCAAGCTGTTGTACAGGGTCTTGGGGTCCTTTCCAATGGAGATATACCACCCCTCCTTGATCCCGGTCTTGGTCTTCAATACCGCGACCTGATACAACAGCAGGGGGGCTAACATCAAAATAACGTATGGAATCATAATGAAATAGCTCGTCCTTTATGATGGATATTTCATAGGCTCCGCGATGGGTTCGGGGCGGTGCCCTTGGGTTACGGCTTGCCCTCGATCACTTCACGGAAATCCTGCTTGAGATGCTTCTCAATCACGGCTCTGTCATGGTTCTGTTTTCCCAATTGGTAGGCTCTTTGCGCGTAGTCACGGATCTGTTCGGGGTGATCCACAAGCTCGCGTACGGTAGAGGACAGTTCCTTTGGATCACAGACGCAGGCCGCCGCGCCGTGCTCCCGCAGGTAGGCGATCCCCGCTTGGGTATCGGGGCCTACCGCCAGGATGGCGCATCCGCTGTTCATGCAATCAATGATCTTCGTGGAAAAAGAAAGGCGGGTGATGAGGCGGTTTTTGAGGTCAAAGGACTCCACGTGAACCGCCACATCGGACTCGCGGTACCGCTCGGTCAGCTCGCTGAAGGGAATGGCTCCATGGAGAAACGAATGCGTACCGTCGTGAAGGCGGTTTACGCGGCTTTCCTTGAGTCGGGAGCCCGAGTATATGTGCAGCTCGGCCCGTATCCCGTCTCGGTTGAGGGCGCGGATGGCCTCGGCCAGCTTCGAAAGCATTCTCCAGCGGTTCAGGTACAGACCTCCCGCGTAGATGAATCTGACGGGAGAACCAACCGCAGCTTCGCGGGGGGTAAACTCCGCGGATTTGCACAGCACCTTCATGGGGCGCTTCAGCTTGGCCTCGTACTCTTCCTTCTGCATATCGGTCATGGTATACACAAGGGAGCAGGCGGCGAAGTGGCGGCGGATCCATTTGCGGGTGATGAGGCGGTTGATCCAGAAGAAGGGGGAGAAGCGGAGCTGCTTCAGGGAATAGTTATCATCCGAAATATAGGAGATCATGGGACACCCCGCGACCTCCTTGGCGTAGAGCGCCAGCTTGGACACGTGAAAGTAGGAGTAACAGGGGGCGAAGATGATATCGGGCTTGAAGTCGCGGATGAAGCCCTCCAGCTCGGGAGTTTTCCAGCGGAAGATGGTCCACATAAGCTCGCGGGCCAGCAGAGCGGGGTCTCTGAGCCATTGGAGGCCTCGGTTTTTGACCGCAAACCCGGCAGCACCCGCCGCTTTGTCACTACTGACGCTATAATCCCGCTCATCCAGCGCTTTGCCTTTTCTGTCGGTCAACAGCATGGAGTCGGAGATCTGAAAATACTTTTTGCAAACAGTATTCTGGGGAAGCTCTCCGCTACAGTAGACCTGCGCGATATTCGCGTCAGAAAATGAAGCAAAAATATTAGACAGCACGTTGCCGCCGTTATTCGTATCACGCCATGCCTCATACGACACGATCAATATATTCATTTTTGAGTTGCCCTTCTGTAATGCATAATAACAAATGCGGTGAATCTCACACCAAACAGCTTGCAGATCAAAGAGATCACGCGGCCTTTTTTGCTCTTTGTATGGCGAAGAGTCCACGAATACTCCTTCAATCGGGGTAACGCCGCCTTGCGTTCCTCTTTTGAGAGCGACCCATACAGGAGAAGCAGGATCGCATACTCGTACGACACAAAGCTCATGAGCATTTTGCTGGCGGGATCATCGGCCTTCTGAACCGTCAGCACCTCGCAGGACTCCGAAACGAAAAGCGCGAGATCATTGAAATTTTTCAGCGAGAACCTGCTCGTGATGGAGCCTTCCCGATTCTTCCTGTACTGATAAAACGGCATCTCCAGAGCGTCGAAGCTCTGAGCGCAAAGAATGCAATCCCGGATAAAGCCCAGATCCTCGGAATACCGGCGGTCATAGGGGAAGTGGCAGTCGTTTTCCAACAGGAACGAGCGTCTGTACAGCTTCGCCCAGGCACTGCCGGGGTACTTAGGTCTCGATGTCAGATAGGCGATAGCCTCCTCTCGGGGGCGGGCGTTGAGTCCGTCGGACCTGATGCGCTCGCCCAGATCATACCTGGTTCCGTCGGGAAAGAACTTTTCCGCCTGAAGAAAGCACATATCGCCGCCCTTGGCGGAGATCCACTCCAAAAGCTTCGGGACGCTCTCCGAGTATATCTTATCGTCGGAATCCACGAAGGTCACGTACTCCCCCCGCGCCGCGAGAAGTCCCGCGTTCCGGGCGGAGGACAGACCGCCGTTTTCCTTGTGGATGACGCGAATACGGGGATCTCTTTCGGCGTAGCGATCACAGATCGCGCCCGAGGAATCCTTGGCTCCGTCATCCACCAGGATGATCTCGCAATCGTCCGTCATTTGCGGAAGAATGCTGTCCACACACTCCTCCAGATACTTCTCTACGTTATAGATCGGCAAAACGAAGCTCAGCAGAACAGGTTGATTCGTATTCATCACAAAGCCTCCTTGTCTGTTTGGTTACGATCCGGCACCGTATATGGATTTCATCATTTCCATAACGCTTTGCAGGGAAAAATACCGGATTTTTTGTTGATTGTGAGCCGACATAGCGGCATGGTCCCTGCTCAGCATGGTCTCAAGGGCTTCGACGCACGTCTCTACCTTGTGGGGATCGAAATGAGCACCGCCCTCCGCGTCAATCAGATCGGTGTTGCCGCGGATACGGCTGACCGCGCAGGGTAACCCATTGGCCATAGCCTCCATCAACGCAACAGACAGTCCCTCGCGGTAGGAGGGGAACACGAAGAGATCCGCGGCCGCGAGCAGCTCAGGGACGTCCCTCCGATATCCAAGCAGATGCAGACGTCCCCCCAGTCCAAGCGCCGCGGCCTGCTGCCGCAAAGCCTCTTCCTTGGGGCCGTTTCCCGCGATCACGTAATGGATATCCTCACGCCCCATACGGGCGACGGCGTTGATCACGGTCTGATGATTCTTGTTCTCGTTGAGCTCGCCCACCGAAAAGAGCAGTACCGCGTCCTCCGGAATACCCAGCTCCCGACGCTTGGACAGCTTATCCACGGATACGTCGCAGAATCGATCCACGTTAATGCCCACGCCGGGCACGTACAGGACCTCCTTTGCCTTCATTTTCTTTCGGGCTAAGGCGTAATCCTCTTGATTGATGGTAATGAGCTTGTCGGTATAGTGGGCGCAGAGCTTTTCCATGGGGTAGAAAAGCATCCAGTTGATCAATGGCGCGCCTTTATAGAAATGGAAGCCGTGAGCGGTATAGAACACCTTGGTTCCCTTTTTGCGGGACTTCCGTGCCGCCAGTCTGGTGACGACACCGCCGACAGGCGTATTACAATGGATGTAGTCGTACTGATTCTCGGCCAGGATCCTCTTGATCTCCCGATAAGCCCGTATATTTTTGGGGGAAAAGGGGGAACGTTCAAAGGGAACGTCAAAGACCTTATCAGCGAAATCCAGCTTCAATCCATTCTTCTCGGCGAGATTATCGCGAGCCGCAACATGGATCTCACAGTCCCCCATCCCCCGCAGCATCTCCACAAGGGGTCTATGGAATTGGCAGATATGACTCTGTACGGTTGCTGTTAATAGTATCTTCATAAAAAAACACCATCTCAATTCTATTCAGAAGTAATCACTCAAAAGGTTCTTTTCAATGACCTTCCACATCCGCGCGGCGTTTCCTTCTCCCACGAAGCTGTTGTGGGGGGTCACGGTGACAGCGGGGATTTTCCACAGGGGGCTGTCGGGGGAGAGCGGCTCGTCATCGAACACATCCAGGGCGGCACAGAGCCTTCCCGTTTTCGTCTCGTTTATGAGCGCGTCGGTATCCAGCACGCCGCCGCGGGCAATATTGACCAGCACGCCCCCATTGGGCATAGCCGCCAGCTCGTCCCGTCCCATGATCCCGCGGGTCTCGGCGGTCAGGGGAAGGGTCAGCACGGTTACGTCGGCCCGAAGCAAGGCGGTACGCAGGGCAGAGGTAGGGAGCATGGCGGTGTACGCCTCGTCCTCGCGGGGGAAGGCATCCACGCCTATGACCTCACAGCCCATGGCCGCGAATCGCTTAGCGCACTCGGTACCCACGCTACCGCAGCCCACGACGCAGACGGCCTTTCCCGCAAGTTCCCGCAGGCCGCGATGCTTGTCCCATCGGCGCTCTCTCTGATTCGCCGCGAAGAAATCGGTCTGCTTATAAAAGCGCAACACCGCCGAGAGGGCAAATTCCGCCATGGGAACACTGTAAACTCCGCGAGCATTGTGTACCGAAATACGGTGGGCTTCCAGGTAGGGAAGGGGGACACGGTCAAGGCCGGCGCTGGTGAGCTGGATTTTTTTCAAGGCCGTGAACGCCTCAATGGGGTGGTAGAGGAACAGCCCGTTGCAAATAACGGCATCCACTGCGGCGGGGTCACAGGGGAGCGCCCCCCGCTCATTCGGCATATCGATTACGGTATAGCCCCGCTTCAGCAAGAGGTCCTTTTGCTCAGCGGAATACTTCCAGGCGCCTGTTATCAGAAGGTTCATATTGTTTCCTTACTCTTTCCAATCATTTGCGGGCAGTCATGCCGTCCTCAATGCGGGAAACGATCTCGCACAGCTCCCGGCGGTTGGATTCCCAGGTCTCAGGGGTAGCTCTGCAAGTCTCCTCGTAGGCGCGGATGTCACGCAGGCCGTCGTTGAATATGCGGCGGATCTCAGGGAGATCGGTAATGATCTGGGTATTGCAAAAGCTTCGGGCGAGGATGGCGCAGGTGGAGCCCACACGGTAATGCTCCTTGATGACGTACTCGCTAGGGAGCATACCCTTTCCGAGTGCCGCGATGCCGCCAAAGCCGTAGGGAAGTCCTCTGTCGGCGAACAGGTGGCAGAGCCTCTCCACGGTACCGTCGGCTACCAGGCGGAACATGAATTTCATGCCATAGCCCAGGCTCAGATCGTTGAGTCCGACGAACACCTCGTCGATACCCTCCAACGAAAGGATCTCCTCCACGGCGGCCACAGCCTCGGGAGTCTCAAAAAGGAGCATGGTGCGCGCCCGTCCGCCCACCAGGCGGAGGAAGGTACGCACCTCTTCGGCAGTCTTGAAGTAGGGGAGCATAATAACGTCGGCCCCCGCTTCGATGATGGCGTTCAGCTCGTCCGTGGAGGAGCCGTAGGACTCCGTAGCCTCGTGGATGGGGTTGCACCGCACCAGAAGCTCAGCCCGCTTCAGGCTGCTCCGCAAAAGAGCCGCGTCGGCAGGGGTGTGTCGGGATTGGACGGTATCCATACCGCCCTGGCGGTCGGATTTCCCAATATATTCCATATCCACAAAAATGCGCTCGACTCCCGCCTCCTCGGCGATACGGGCGACCTCGGGATTATTGGTTATGTACATAAGCTTCAGCGGCATGGTATCTCCTTCTCCCCGCTGGGGTGGATTCAAACGGTCTCCGTGTCCTCGGTTTTGGTCGGCTCGGCGGCTTCGGAGCCTGTCTCGGTTCCCTTCTCCGTACTGTCAGCCTTTACCGTGGCGCCGGTGTTCTCATTATCGGCGTTGGAAAAGACCTTGAAGATGGTTGCGAAAAAGATCTTGATATCCAGCCACATGGACAGGTGCTCGACGTACCACACGCTGAGCTTGATACGGTCGTGCCACTCCACGCCCTTGCGGCCGTTGATCTGCGCCCAGCCCGTGATACCGGGACGGACGAGGAACATTTTTTTCTGCTCCTCGGTATATTCCTCAATGGGCCAGGGATGGTAAGTAAGGGGAGGGCGGGGGCCTATGAAGCTCATGTCGCCCTTGATGATATTCCAGAGCTGGGGCAGCTCGTCGATGCTGGAGGCTCTGAGAAATTTTCCCACGCGGGTCACGCGGGCATCGTTCTTGCCCGAATACACGCCGCTGCCCGTATGCTCGGCGTTTACCCGCATACTGCGAAACTTATAGATGGAAAACACGCGACCATGGAGTCCCAGCCTCTCCTGCTTGAAGATGACAGGCCCCTTGGAGTCCACCTTGACGGCAATCGCCGCGATGAGCAGAACCGGAATCAAAAGAATAAACAAGATCAACGCCATAAGAACATCGAAAAATCTCTTGAAAAAATGTCTGTACAAGGTACGAGCCTTCCTTTCTGATCTCATGTTACTGTTCCGCGATCATACCTTTCGTGATCCGGGTCACAGTGTTCGGCGTCGCGGGGCAGATCCCGGGCGGCGCAACGCGGCCTTTCCCGCTTCACAAAGCATAGCCGCGGCAGCCTCATACACAGGTTTGCGGCGCTCGGGCAACGGCGGTTCCACGGTCCCTTTCCTCTTGAAACAGAACGGCGATCCTACCGTGACCGCCCACAAAGGTATATCATCCCACTTTTTATCATTATAGCATATTTTGCGAAAAAAAGCAATAGTTTTTAGGATTTTTCCAGAATTTCAGTTCTCTGTCACATATTACATTTTCTTTTCACATCCTATACTTCATCCTGATAGAAAAGCATCAGATTTCTCCTTTTCTTGTTTTAACGGGAAAGTTTTCTCTGCGTTTTTATGTTTCTCTCTTCACGCGGCACAGGTACGCGCAACGGGATCGCCGTTATGCTCACAGTCAAGCCGAACCGCTCCTGCTTTTTTGCCGTCATAGGACCAACCCCGTTTGCTTCATTTTCCGTCTACGTGTTTTTCAGGCGGTGACCGCGTACATATCCATAAACACGGATACGGTCATCCTCAACATACGATCATGGGTTCCTTGATGATCCATTCGATTTTTCCACATATTGCAACGCCAAAAAAGCACTGTCGCAGCAGTGCCTTTTTGAGAAGATGGAGAAATGCCGGTCGTGTACCCCCCCTGTACTCCTTCGAGGGGCAGCCGCACCGTACCGGTCTGATCGGCCATGACGATGGCAACGGCGCGGCCTCGCAGAGGACGGGCTTCCGTTTCACCCATCGTTACCGCTCCAGCCCCCAGACCGCCTGCATGATCACAGCGGGACGGTCTGTTCGCTCTTTTGCGTAGAATACCGTAAGAATATCACCGTTCAGAAGCTCCACCGAGGCGGGATAGCCCAGATCATGATGAACGCCGTTGATATACAGATCGTGATCCGTATCCCAGGTGTGGCCGTTGTCGTGACTGACCATGACCTTGATGCCGTAGGGGGGCTGGCGGTAGCCGTAGGTGGAGATGAGGGTCCCGTCGGAAAGCCTCAGCAGATGAGGGGGAGACCCGCCCTGATCGGCCAGGAGGGGCCGCGGAGCCGAGAAGGATCGCCCGCCGTCCAGGGATTCGGATTGGTAGACCGTGAAGAGGCCCTGACCCTGTACGCGGATGTGGACCAGAATACGCCCGTCCTTCAGGACAATGGCATGGGGCTCGTGGCTCTCCAGCCCGGGGATGTCGGGGATCTCCCCCAGCAGCTCGCTCTGTCCGTCGGGGGTCAGACGGAAGGCCGCCAGATGACGGTCGGGGGAGCGGGGGGCGCCGAAGTATCGACCCACGTACAGGATGTCCCCGTTCGGTGTCAGGGTAGGCCCGTGGGGAGAGGTGACGGGGCACCGCAGAACCTCTCCGAAGGACTTGCCGCCGTCGTGGCTGACAGTGAAGGTAGACCCCAGATAGGCGGCCTCGGCCGTCTCGCCGTCCAGCACGTCCAGATAGCCGCTGATGTAGGGATTGTCGCCGTCCTTTCGCTCGGCGGTCTCCCAGTAGCCTCGGTTATAGGCGCGCTGGGCCTCCTTGGTGTTGTTGAAGCTGGTGACGAGCAGACTGCTTTCCCCGAAGGGGAGGATCCCCGCGTCGCGGTCATCCAGCGGCGTGTCCATGATGATGGCGGGACGGCTCCAGGAAGCCCCCTCGTCATCGCTGACACACATGACCACCTTCCCGAAGGGGCAGATATGGCGGTACCGGAATCCCGAAGCCACCATAGCCAACCGCCCGTCCTGCAAACGGGCCACCGAGGGCCACGCGAAATAGCCGCTCATGGGATTGGTGGGATTGGAGCAAATGACCTTGGTCTCTTTTACGGTAATTTTCATGAGCGTATCTCCTTTCGGGATCATCCAAGCAGCTCGTCGTAGCGGACCTTGGTAATTTTGGTGCTGTTCAGGCAGATCCCCGTCCCGTTGCTGTGATAGTAGGCGACCAGGAATCCGTCGGCCACCTCCAGGATGGCGGGGTAGCAGTAGCTCTCGCTCCGGTCGTCCTCCAGAAGGTAGCAGCTTGCGGTGAAGGCGCTGAGGCCTCTGCCCCCTTTGGTTGCTTCCACGAAGGAAAGCCCTCCGTCGCGGCTGACCGCGCAGACGTAGGGGGTGCGCTTGGGACTGCCCCATCCTTCCGCATTGGGGTGCAGGCAGGTATATGAGAGGGGATTGAATACCGCCACCGTGTAGTCCCCCGCCGCTCTGACCTGCATGGGGGAATCGGGCGAGGTGAAGCACAGGCAGGGGGTGACGGGCCCCCACGTATCGCCGCCGTCGGCGGAGAAGCACTGATACTGGTGACCGTAGGCCGTCCTGCACCACATCCAGACCCGTCCGTCGGGGAGCTCGTACAGGCCCGGCTCCTGCAGTTGGGTGGGATCATCCCGAAAGGGCGAATAGACTGCCTCGGGGGACATGGTCCAGCTTTGGCCGTCATCATCCGAGCAGCAGACCCGCAAGGATCCGGGGAGCAGTCCACGGTTCCCGGACTTACCGTGATAGGCCGCGGGGATCAGGAGACGGCCGTTTTTCAGTTGGATGAGGCGGTCGTTGTTGACGACGTAGTATCCGTCCTCCGTCATGCAGGGGACAGGCTCGCCGAAGGTCTTGCCCTCGTCCGCCGAACGAACCAGGTAGGGCATACAGAGCAGGTCGTCGCCCTTCATGGACTTGCGGAGATACAGAAGCCCCAGGTCGCCGTTTTGCATCCGCATCAGGCTGACCGACATGATGTTGAGGGCGTCGGCATCCTTCTCGATCAGGATACCGCCGTCATACCAGGTCTCGCCCTCGTCGGTTGAATAGCAGGCCGCCACTCTGGCCGTGGCGTGGTCCTGCCAGCTGTCGCCGTAGTATTGGGTGTAGGCGTACAAGATACGCCCGTCCTTCAGACGGAGAAGGGAGCCCTCTCCGTTGCGGGGATTATTCTCGCCCGTGCTCAAAAAGAGCACTTCCTTACCGATCTTTTTCATGATTGCCTCCTTTTCCATGTCTCCTCATCATCCGCGTACCGATTCCCCCGTCTCGTGTGGAGCATGTCATTTGTTTTTGTAATTTATTATACTGCAAATACTGCATTTTGTCAACAAGTCATGATGCCTCCTCTCTTACTTGCATGAAAGATCCGCCGACACAGAGAGTATACCGCGTCCCTTTTCAAAAAAGAAGCGGGATCCATGCTTCGGTTTACGTCAATGAAAAAGCGATTACTCGCCCGCCATTTGATCCGAAACGATGAATATTCACTGTCAGACATATCCAGAATGCTCGTTTACGCGAATTACGGATATTTTTTGCGTATGTGTAAGAGACGGCTTGGCGCTTCACCACCGCGATACCAATCATAATACAACTTGTAACAACCGATCCGGGTAGAACGATCAGAGCGAGGACGAAGGATGCCATACCCGGCGGCTTTTCGGGTTTCAATGATCCCTCCACACGTGTTGGCATCGTAAAGACCGTATGCGAGATTATTCGAGTGTTACGCACGGTATTCAATAGGAAAAGGACCCGAACCGGACACATCACGTTCGGTTCGGGGCTTTTGGGCGGAGATGGGAGAATCATGGCACAGGTATGCTCCCTTTCAGCCGATCATAGTTGTTGAAAAAGCTCAACACCCTTGCGGGCGGGGGAGCGGCTCCCGTTGAAAGGAGTGAAAGGATCTCAGTCAGCTCTCCCCGTTCAGGGAAAACGGGGAGGGTGGGCTTGTTGGCCTCCACGGTGGAGGGGTCGGCGATGGGGGGGATGGCGGTCATGTACACAACAGTTCCCTCCCCCTTGGATACCAATATTATATCACAATTCATCCCCCATGTCATCCTACAAGGTCTCTCACCCAAAACCGTCCTCACAAAACTCATATCCGTCAAAATCCTTGTATCAACACCCCCGGAAAATGCCCAGCGCCTCCATACCCCGGTCATATACGGATCCCTCCGCGGACATAGACAAAACGCTCCCCACCCATATGGGCAGAGGAGCGTTTGCGTGATTCAGGCTTTGACCTGTTCAAAGCGGAAATCGTCAAAGATGAAGAAATCCTCCCCTTCCCCGCGGAACACGAAGCAGAGGCTATGAGTGCCGTGAGAGTTGGTCAAGGGGATCTCGTATTCACGGATACCCTCTCCGTTGGGCTGAATCTTACAGCAACCCAGAACGGCACCGAAGGGGCTCCCCTCTCTCACCTCAATCTCACAGGGCTTCTGTCCGCAGATACCGCGGACGAACAATTTGGCGTTCTGGCGTAGGTTGTTCACATTCTGGTAGTACAGGTAGGATCCGTCCTTGATGCCCCGCATCTCAAAGCCATCGGCGTTTTCCTTCTTGTACACGCCATCCGAAGCAGCGAAGTACCACTCGCCCTTGATGGCGGGCCAGGTGGCGTCGTACTGACCCACGCCCACGTCCTGAATAAACTCGTCGATGCAGATATCGCCGTTGTCCTTGTAGTGGGCGTAGATGATCTTGGTGGTGCGGTAGAAGGGATCCACCTTCTCGGCTCCCCAGTTTTCGGGGACACCGTAGGTAAAGTACAGCTGATTGTGGTAGGTAAAGAAGGTACCGTGATCCACATAAGCATCATGGCAGAAATTGCCGCGATAGGTGTAGGGGCCGTAGATGTTGTCGGCGGTAGCATACTCGCTTCCGTGAGCATTGAGGTAGTATACGCCGTTTCGTTTATGTACCCAGTTCGCGTCGTTTTTCCAACCGTTTACGATCTCAATGGGCCGGGGTTTTTCGGCCAGGGAGATCATGTCCTCGTTGAGACGGGCGATGTAGTACTGCTTGCCGATCACCGTATAGCCGAAAATGATGTAGGGGGTGCGGGCCTCATCGTCGTCGATGAACACCGTAGGGTCGTAGCTGGCCGTATCCACCATCCAGGGAGGGAGCAGAGGCTCACCCAAAGCGTCCTTATAGGGACCCTCGGGGCGGTCGGCCACCGCTACACCGGTGCATTTCTGCTGATGGGAGAAATACATGTAGTACTTCCCGTTTCGTTCGGCTGCGTCGGTCGCGTAGCACTCCTCGCACTTCCCGAGGAACGTATCCTCGGGGCGCAGAGTATATTCCAATTTCCAGTTGAGCAGATCGTCACTGGAAAACACCTTCCAGTCATCCATACGATAGATGTCATTATTGGGGCAACGGTCATGGGTCGCATATAAGTAAACCTTGCCGTTGTACACGTGCATATGCGGGTCGCAGATACCTTGATTCGGAATAATTCTCATAGTGGTTCCTTTACTGTTTGACTCTGAACGTGCGGGCACAGTTGCTCATGTCTACGATGAAGGAGAAGGAGTAGGTTCCGTCCCCGTCGTAGTAGACCATGTAGCCGTCGTAGCCGTTCTTGGAGGCGGTGTTGTAAACCACCCACTCACCGTTCACATACTCCTCGATGACCGGCTTCTCGTAGCTGTCAAAGCCGTAAACGCGGACAGCCATGTGGTTGTTACCTCCCGAGAGAGTAAACTCCGCGGTCTCGCCCTCGGCCTTGATCTGGGGCATATACGGATCCGCGATCAGGGTTCCCGTCTTCACCTCGGCTTTGATCGGTGTCAGGCAAGAGTCCCCACGGACGTTCAGCACGCCTGAGATGTCATCCTTGGCGGTCTTCTGAGAACCCCAGGGCATCAGGATCATGTTGATGTTGATCTCATCACCCGCCTTCAGGGTAACCGCGCCCAGATCCAGAGTCAGACGAACATAGTTGACTTTGTCACGGAAAACGTCGGTCATCACGATACCACCCGTATAGGCCCGGCCACCGACCGTGGCGGAATAGTCCTTGATCACAGCGGCCAGATTCACGTAGTCGTTGCTCTGCGCCGTATAGGACAGGGAGACGAAGGGAGACTTGCTACCCAACTTGTAGGTCTTTACACGCTGTCCCTTATTGGTATCCGTAATCACGACCTCGTTGCTCTCATCCAGATAACCCAGGGTGTCGTAGACCACGCCCCGTCCGTCCATCGAGAAGAAGGAGAAATCCTCCGCGAAGTTTTCAAAGGAGATATCCTCCAAAACCTTCATGCGGATCTCGTAGTAGGTGCGGTTCTCATCGGTCTGAGGCATCTCCAAATGACGGTAATCAATGGAGATCCGACCGTCGTCCGACAGATAGTTCATCCAGATATCCGCGTATACGGGGCCGTGGGATACGACGGTATCCACGGTGCTCTCGGAGGCATAGCTGTTCCCCTCCGCGTCGGTATACTGCAGGAAGTAGAGACGGCCGCCCGAGGTATGCTGAGGCTGTCCCGCCCACAGGGGTGCCGACATGGCTCGGAAGTCAGGGAGCGTCCACAGATTCTTTCCGTCTACGTAGTAGGGCGCGATACAGTTCGTCTCCGTAACGCCCGTAGAGAGATGGTAGTAAGGCACAAAGAACTGAACCGAGGAGATCTGCTTGAGCGGGAAGGTGCCCCAATTCTGATAGAGGTTGAGTACCGAGAAGCTCAAGCTCTCACCGCTCTTTACAGAGATCGGGAAATATGCTTCGCCATAGGAAGGGTCTCCCTTGCAGAACAGAGGCTCCTCGTTCTCGCCGGAGAAATTCTTACAGACCTGCACCGTATAAGGCAGGACTCGGTTCTGGCTATCCATCAACACGGCAGATTCAAGTCCGCCGGTGGAGGTGTGGGTGTAGAAGTACAGGTTTCGGTCGGTGTTATCACCCTTGACTTCCACGTCAACACGGTAGTGAAGGTCGGGAGTCTGGTAGTAAGCCGTATTGAAATCCGTTCCCTTCAGATCAACACGGTAGGCGCCGCGCAGAGAGTCATAGCCCACGAATTTTCCCGCGAAGGCCTTGGAGGTAGCCACGGTAACGTTCAAGGGATTTTGCTCCTCGCGGACGGCGTTCCGGAAGCCCGCGTAATCATGGCTCATGTCGTTGTAAACGCGGTGACCCATACGAAGGCTCTCAAACTGCGTGTAGGGGCCCTTGGCGGTCATTTTCTGGTCGACGATATAGTATCCGTCCTTTTCGGTGACGGTCAGCTTGCCGCCTTCCGAGGCAGGAAGAATGTAGCCGAACACACCGGCGCGGTCTATATCGAACGCCACGGCAACCACGCTGCTCCAATCCACGTCGTCAAGAGTCGTATGCTCGCCCTTGCCGTCGATCACCAGAAGGGATCTCACACGGGAGGTCTCAACGGCGGTCTCCATGCCGTAGGCGGTCATGTTCTTCTCTTCGTAAGTGGTCACCAGATGGATCTCCTGGTGGAGCTTATCCGGATAGGCGTGGAAGATGCGATCCAACGCCACGGAGGGAACGCCACTGGACTTGGTCTTGACGATCTTGAGCTCTTTGATCTCAATGACCGCATCTTCCCGACCGTTCAGATCCAGGCGGAGCTGGGTCAGATTTCCCGTATAGTCCGCAACTCCGTCCAGGCTTATGATGTAGGTATGATACTCGCCGTCGTCGATCAGATCGTAATTCAGCCACTGAGCGCCGTCAATGCCTTCGTGAGATCCGGCCGCGAGATAGATGCGTCCCCCGGGGCATCCTTCGGTCTTGAGGGTCAGAAGGACGGCACCGTAGGATTCGGTGGGGAGCTTCATGGCCTTGTTGAAGGTGATATAGGAGCCCTCGGAGCTGGTGAGGATCGCCTTGAGTGTGTTGTTGCTCGAATCCTTACGGACCGTGATGTTCAATCCGCCAAAGTTCTTGTTCTCCGCAATGAGATCATAGGGCTCGGTGCTCTCATCCACGACACGGGAGGCACCAAAGTCCTGGCCCATGAGTCGGGTCTCGTAGTAGTACGCGCCGTAGCGGAACATATTCATACGGGCGGGCACGCTGGAATTGTCGGAATAGTATCGGTTTGCGGCGGTCTCCACATAGGCGGACATGGTGTTCCGCAGGTAGGGGATACCGTACTCGTTGACAAAGGCATTGATGGCGCGGTTGCCGGACGCGGTCATATCCGCGATCACGGACATGGATTCATTGCCGACAAGGAAGCCTTTGCGGGTTCCGTCGGTGTAATATCCCTGCACACCGTTGGCCACGCTGTGAGCGTAGGCAATGCTTTGCGCATAGGCTCCCGACAGGGTGGGTGCGGCAGGCTCTGCCGATTCGTCCACGACCTTGCAAACGTAGCCTTCCTTGATGCCGAGGCGATTGCCGTCCGAAATTAGATCGGCGGCCAGGCGATCCATAGCGGCGGTCATGCCCGCCTCGGTGTTCGTGCCGATAAAGAGCTTCTCGCTTAGGAGGGCGATATGGTAACCGGCCGGACCGACGTCGTAGAAATCATGAGCCAGCTCGTCGTTACGGTTGGTGTAACCGACCACGATCTCCTTGGCGGTAGGCTCGGTGGCGGTGTCCGTCACGGGGGTCACCGTCACGCCGAGGTCGGCGAGGGTGGCCACCAGTCGCTCGGCGGCGGCCAGCTCCCACGCGGCGGCGTAGTCGGGTACGATCACGGTATAGCTTGTCTTCCCGTCGGCGGCCAGCATCAGGGTATTCTCAAAGTCGTCGGATCCGGTCTCAATGGGCAGAGAGCCCGTTTCGGGAGCAGACGTGTTTTCCTCTTTGGGATCGCTACCGGTATGACACCCTGTCAATACGGTCGGGAGCGACAGGAGTAGCGCCAGTATCCATGCGGCGGCGCGGATGTATCTGCGTTTCATAAATCCTCCACAAAGTATATCCATGTATTTTTTACGCGGCAACCTCGGTATTCCCGGGACCCTTCTTCCTGAACAGATCCTTGGGAACAGCCAGATAAAGGATCACCGCCAGAGCCACGGCGTTGAAAGCCGTCATGCAGGGGATCCACCAAGGGAACACCGCCACCGTCTCCTGGGTAACGGTACCCACGAGGGCTCCGTTCTCAAGGCCCTGTGCCGTCTCGGCGTAGAACATGGTGTCCGCATAGGCGTACAGCATATCCTTGGCAGACTTATGAACGTAATACTTCGCGGTATCGCTCGTGGTATCGTCCAGAATGTCGTCACGGTAATCGGGCCACAGGACCTGGGTATTCCCCGCGCGGAGATCGTCCTGGATCATACCGATCATTTGATCCACCTCTTCTCTGTAAAGGCCGACCGTCAATCCCAACGCCAACAGCAGCGCTGAAAGAATGATGAGCACGTTTCGTAACATCTTCGTTTCTCCTTTTGATTCGTTATGTATAAAACACCGAGCGACGGACGGCCCGCTATCGCAGGGTCAACCTCGCCTGCATCTAATATCTAAATTTTATATGATTATATACAGATTTGCTTTTATTTCTCTGTCTACGCATCTGATCATAATAATACTCGGAAATGCACTTGACAAAAAAAGTCCCTTGCTGGATAATTGTGATGCGTGGCTTACACCGCAATTTACATTTGAAAGGAAACCTTGAAAAATGAAATTGTCTCTTCGCGTTACCGCCGTGATCCTGGCCTTGCTGATGACGACTCTGATCTTTACCTCCTGCGGAAGGACCTTGAAGGGCACCTACTCCGCGGTCTTTGTGGGTACGGTCATTGAGCTGACCTTTGAGGGCAAAGACGTGACCGTCACCGTGAAGACCATGGGCCTGATCGCCGGAACCGCCACCGGCACGTACGAGATCCGGGACGATCGGATCACCATGAATTTTGACAGCGATCACGCCGAGATCAAGGCCTACAACGGAACCTTTGATTTCGAGGAAGGCGACGGTTATATTCAAATCGGCGACTTCGGTAAATTCACAAAGAAATCCTGATCGTGGAGAAAAATTGCATTTTGGATCGACGGGTCGCATTCAAAATGCAGTTTTTCGTTTAAAGGCACTTCTATGCATTCATGCAACCCGCAAGGGTCCGCGGCTTCATGAATGCGTAGAGGTGCCTTTAACACTCCCCCACCCTTTCAGGTGGGGGAGCAGTTCCCTTTTTATGAAGGGGAAATGATATTCTTTCGGAAAATAATACGGGACAGTCCTTCTACCGATTACCCGAGCTTATCCAGCTCCGTCACCAGCTTCTCCAGGGATCTCTTGGCGGACGAAGTCATTCTCTTGTAACGGGAAATGGTGTCGTTGTTACGGGAGTCCACGAGCTGCTGGAAGCCCTGATGGAAGGAGCCCATGCTGTGGGAGTATACGAAGCCCGCGTCGATATTGATGTTGTTGATGATCAGATCCATCATCTGGGCAGACTGGGGATCCTTGGCGATCTGGGTACGAAGGATGGTATCGTAGTAGGTGGGACGGACCACATTGTAGGAAACCGAGCCCATGGATTCCAGCACCGCGCTCAGCATATCGGCGCGATCCTCAGAGACCGTATTGGGGAGGCAGGCAATGGTGAAGCCATCGTGCATCTGGCTGTGGTATTCCTTCTGATCCTCGCTGAACTTCGGGATCGGGACCACACCGTATTCCTGAGGCATTCCGCGGATGGAGTCCGTCTCCAGAACGGCGATACGCAGGGTCGCCATAGCCGCGTTACCCGCCGAGTAGATGGAAACAACGGTACCCTCGGAAGCGACATCGTCGTTCTCAATGTAGGAGCCGCCATCGGTGCCATAGTAGAGCTCCAGGACCTTATCGGCCACGTCGTAGAGCTTAGCGGAGTCAAAGACCCACTCGTAGTCACCGTCGTTGTTCTTCTTGATGATATCTACCTCGCAGGAGGACCAATAGGGATCCACGCTGATGAAGTCGTTGCTGACGAAGCCGTACACGTCGCCCGACTTGTCCTGGGCGTTGTTGCCGTTATCCCGATGGAACAGAGGAACCAGGGAGATCTGCTTGTCCAGGGTCCAGGTGCCGTTTTCCACGTGCTCATACAGGAAGGGCTGGTTCGCGTCGGTGAACATATCCTTATTGAAGATGGTGATGTATGTGCTTCTGTACAGGGACAGCAGCATGGCTCCCGTAATGCCGAACTGAATACCGTTGTACTCGACAGCCTCGTTGAAGCCCTGATTCCAGTACTGCTTGTCGAAGTCCAGATATGCGGTGGAGCGCAGATTACGGAAGTAATTCCCGGTGAATTTGGGAGCGGCGCGCCAGCAGAGCTCCACCATCACGTCATAATCGGTATTGCCGCCGCTGACGGCTGTGACCACCTTGTCGATGGCATTGGCGTCAAAAATGCCGTTGATCTCAACACCGAGGCGTTCTTCGACGGCTACGTTTCGCTCGTAGATGATGTCCTCCACGGCCACGCCGGTCAGCTCATCGTAGGTCAGGACCTCGGGGCTGATGAAAACGACCTCCTCGCCCTCAAAACGCAGGTCGGCGGGAAGGTTATCCTTGATTCCCGTCCCCTCCTCCGTCTCGTTACCGCTTTGTCCTGGATCTTGGGTTTCGGTAGACTCAGGGTCGGTGGCGCAGGCTGTCATAACGGAAAAAACCGTGAGAATGGCCAGCAGAAACGCGATAAATCGAATGGGTTTCATGATCTTCTGTACTCCTTTGATTTTATTTGCGTACACGTTACCGTCAAGCAGCGCGCGGCAAGCAACGGACATGTACTACTTTACATTATAATGGTAACATATTTTCTTCGCTCGCGAACCAAAAAATTAGGACACGATTTTCAGATCGTGTCCGTTTCGTTTGCTTTTCTGTATTTTGCCGGCGTAGTACCGTAGATCCTCTTGAAATTTTTGGTCAGACAGACCTCGGTGATCCCACAGCTCGCGCTGATCTCCTTAATGGATCGGTCGGTCGTTTTCAAAAGAAGCTCCGCATATTTCATCTTGGTCGCTATCAGCTTTTCATGGAAGGTGACCCCATAATGACTCAAAAGGATCCGGTTGACGTGCCGCGGGCTCATGTGCAGCTGGGAGGCCAGATCGTCCATGCACAAGCTTTGGCCTGTGCTTTTGAACACCCGATTAAAATAGGTATCTATGGCCTCATACAGGTTCTTCTGCTTGATCTCCTTGCGCGTTTTGGTCCTCTCGCTCTTGGAGATGTCCCTGCAAATTTGGATCAGGAGATACTCAAACAGGTTTTTACAGCAGGTCTCGTACTCCTCCCGCTCCTCCTTGGATTCACGGTAAATGATGGATAACACTTCTCCAAAATCCGCATTCAGCCCACCTTTATAGTAAGGCGTAGTCAGGAGGACCGATATGAGAGATCTTTCTTGTGCCGAATCCAGAGAGAAGCCTAACACGTAACCGCTGCTTCGTGCCACAATACTCTCTTCGTGCCACGCGTCGGGTCCGATCAGCAGCCATTCCCCCGCGGATACCGGGATCTCCTCGCCAAAGTTCATGGTGTAGGACGTGGTTCCTTCGGTTATGTAGTGGAACTCATAGTAGGAATGGATGTGATTGTCCGTAAATAACTTATTCGGATGATAGATCAAGTGCATAAAATCAATTTGCGCGTCGGATATGCTGATCGTATGCTCAGCCTCATAAGCGAATGATCCCATAAACAACTCCTTCCGATCAGTTTACGTATCCATTATAGCACAAAAAGTCCATAAATGCAACCGTATTTTCTGCTTTTGATGGCCATTCATAAACTCGGAAGGTTTGTCAGCGGGGCGAACGCTATCGGTAATCAGACCGAGCCATATCCGCACGCGGAACTAACAGCCATTTTGCGCGTCTTTCAACGTCAGTGTTCATTCGTATATGCTTTGAGGGAAAGACAAAAAGGTCCGAACCGAACAGTAATGTGTTCGATTCGTAACCCCCCAATACCCCCGCGCCCCCACAAGAAAACCGAGCCCACGTACATGAGCCCGGTCAAAATATTCGGATTGATCAAAGCGAGGTGTGAATGGTTTTAGCCTGTTTTGCCGCCAAGTAGATATCGTTGAAGGTTTCCGCGTAACCCCGCCCGAGGATCACGTTGCTGCAGGTCACGATACTGTCATAAATGATCTTATCCTTGAAGGGAATGAGTGTCGCCCGCAGAAGGATGGGAAGGTCGGCTTGTGGGATCATTTCTTCCCAGCTTGAAAATATGCCACCCACCATATAGACCTGTTCGTCCTTCAAAGAGATGAAAATCGAGCCACGCTTCAGATGCCGTTCCAAAATGAATTCAGCGGATACAAAGCGGTTCCAGCCCGCGATGATCTCGCGGTGATCCGGTGGTAGCGCGACGGAGGCCAGGTACCCGTCAATGACCTCGGGATGGCTCCACAGGAAATCGGCTACCACCCGTACCTCCTGTATATTCAGCCCATCGGCCCGCGTCATTTTGCCGAGCTTCGGATTGACGTTGTACGTCTGATTGACGTGATCCAGGAGCGGGATCCATAAGGCGTAGAATAATTTTGCGTCGGTGGGATCAAGCTTGGGAATCATGGTTCGGCTCCTCCTTCCAAGGCAGTATCTGTTTCATTTGGCAAAGGTCTGTGAAGTATTCCTCCACATTCAGTCCGTTCGCCACCGCCGTGGCGGCGAGAGAATAGATGATCGCGCTGGCTTTTGCTCCCTTGGGCGACGTGGAGAAGAGCCAGTTTTTTCGTCCCATCACAAAAGGACGGATGGCATTCTCGGCGCGGTTGTTGTCCACGGGAATGCTTCCGTTTCCCTCGTCTGCAAGTAACCTTTCATGTTTCATTTCCAATTCTTGCATGAGGGATACTCCTTTGTACGTTTTTTGTGATGCCAATATTCTACAGCAAAAGCACGGAAATGTCTGTAGGTTTCCTGCAAACATTCCCGTAACTGGGTGTTAACTTTCGATTGCGCTTTGATTTCAGTATAATACTCCGGGTTTGCTTTCCCGTATAGCTTTGGGCTGTTCGATCTCCAGCCCCTCCAAAAGCCAGCGGATCTCCTGCTCGGTGAGGAGTCTTGCCTCGGTCTCGTTTCGAGGCCAGCGGAATACGCCGTTATCCAAACGTTTGTACAGGAGCAGGAATCCGTCTCCTTCCCAGAGTAGACCTTTGATGCGATCCCGTCTGCGACCGCAGAACAGGTACAGACTCTTGTTGAAGGGATCCAAAGACAAACTGCCCTGCACCACGGCGGCAAGACCTTCGATCCCCTTCCTCAAGTCGCTGTAACCTGTGACAAGGTACACGGTGGTGGATTGC
>JAFULU010000181.1 GCA_017483125.1 Clostridia bacterium | reverse complement strand
GGAGGAGAAGAAGTCCAGGCGGATCTCGTGAATGGTACCCGACCAGAAGCCGGTCTCGGACAGATCCACCCGTACCGTATGCCACTTCCCGTCGGCCTGAACCTCCACCACGGTGGAGACACCCCCCGTGGCGTTCTCGATACCGCCCGTGCAGAGGAAGAACTCGGTCTGGAAGGTGCGCTGGCTGGCACTGCGGGGGATCTTGTAGGTGAACTCCAGAATGGGGTAGAACATGGCGTCGTACTGCTTGCCGATGAGATCGTAGTCAAAGCTGAAGTAGGGATCGTAGCACTCGTAGTCGGGGCGAAGGAGAAGACCGTTCTCCTCGGTCAGCTCCACGGTACAGCGGCGCTCATCGGTGACAATGGCCAGATCCTCTTGGGTCTGGAAGGTGAGCTGCAGCTCGGGGGCCTCCTCCACGTCGAAGAGATCGTCCCCCGTGCCGTCGCCCCACTGCTTGTTGAGCCACCACAGACGCATGGTCAGCCAATCGGTGACGAAGGTCCCCGCGTCGGCGTGCTCGTGGAAGGTGGACAGATCAGCCTGGGCATGGTGGTGGATGAGATTGCGGTGGATGGGCTTGCCCCAGCGATCCCAGTCGCGGTTGAAGGCGGCGTCATAGGCGTGGTTCACCGAAATCATCTCGGTGACGACGGTCTTGAGCTCGGTGTAGTTGGCCTGCCAGTGCTCGCGGATCATGTCCTCGAACCACGGAATGCTGCCCAGCATAACGTACCAGAGGTTGACACGCACGCCCTCGCTCTCGGAGAAGTTGGTGGCGTAGAAGCCCGTGTAGGAGTGGGTGGTGGAGTAGTGGGTGTTGGCCATGGAGAAGTCGAAATCCCAGGGCGCGGCCAGGGTCAGCACCCCGTCTCCCTCGGGGGAGAGATCCACGTACATATTGAAGGCCATGGCGTCCAGATTCTTGCAGATCTCGTCTAGAATGCACATGGACACGGCGGACTCGATGTTGAACACCGCAGACACCGTCTCGATCTGCCGCTCCTCGTCGGTCTTGGCCCACTCAAAGGAGCGCTTGCGGGTCAGAGTGCCGTCGCGGGACAGGGTGTAGTATTCGTTCTCGTAGACCGCCTTGGCCACCACCTTGAATACCCCCGAGACATAGTTGGCCACGTACTCCTTCTGGGCTTGGGTGTAGGTTCCGCCCGAGAGGGTGAAATTGACACCGCTGTAGTAGCGGGTCTGGCCGTTGCGGTCGGTGATATGGATCTCGGGGCGTACCGTGACAAGCTCAGGCTCATCCGCCTGGCCGCCCACGCCGATCATGAGGTAGCCGTGCTCCAGAGAATTGTCGCCGTCCTCCTTCTCGGGGATGTCCACGCGGCCTCGGTTCATCTGGGTCTGCTCGCAGAGGAGGTAGACCCCGCGGTACTCGCCGTTGAGGTAGACCTCCACGTGGGTACAGTCAGAGGAGTAGTACTTGCTCTCCATAAGAGCCTTGGCGAACTTGAAGGTGCCGAAGGTGCGAAGCATGGAGCCGTCGTAGTAGTCGGCCATGAGAACCCAGCTCTTGTAGGCCTTACCGCCGTTGAGTCCCAGCATCTCCTGCTTTTTGTCGAACTTCAGACGGAAGGGCTTCTTGGGCGCGCCGAAGGTGGAGTTTCCGCGGGCGCGGATGTTGACCCCCACGTTCTCAAAGGCGAACTTCTCGTGGCAATTCGACAGAGTGGCGGTGCCGTG
>JAFULU010000180.1 GCA_017483125.1 Clostridia bacterium | reverse complement strand
GTGGGTATGTTCTACAAGCGCCGCGACTATTCCACCATCGTCAACGGTAAGAACCCCATCCTGGAACACAAGTATCTGGGTCAGGATCTGAACGGTAAGGACGTCATCATCGTGGACGACATGATCTCCTCGGGCGGCTCTCTCCTGGACGTGGCTACCCAGCTGAAGGAGGTCTACGGTGCCAAGCGCGTCTTCAACTTCGCCACCTTCGGTCTCTTCACCGACGGCTTCGACGCCTTTGACGAGGCCTACGAGAAGGGCATCATCGACAAGATCTTCACCACCAATCTGGTGTACCGCAAGCCCGAGATCCTGAAGAAGCCCTGGTACGTGGAGGTCAACATGGCCAAGTACGTGTCCTACATCATCGACACCCTCAACCACGACACCACCATCTCCAACCTGCTGGATCCCAACGCCCGCATCGCCAAGCTTCTGGAGAAGCACCGCGCCGAGCTGGCCAAGCAGGGGCAGATCACTATGAACTTCGACGGCGATCAGTAATCCGATCAATCAAAAGGACGGCTCACGCGACTGTGGGCCGTCTTTCATATATGGAAAACGCCGCTCCACACGGAACGGCGTTTTCTGTTGCATTGAAATCGCTTACAGCGCGATGAAGATGGACGCCAGCAGGGCGATGAAGGTGGCGACGTACTCGCGGACGGTCAGCTTTTCCTTGCGGATGGTGCTGATGATGGTGGAGCAGACCATCACGCCGCCCGTGACCAGCGGGTACTGAACCGAGGCGGGAAGCCCGCTCTCACCTGACAGAGCAATGAGGAGGAACAGATTGCCCAGACCGTTGAACACGCCGTAGCCCGTGACGAAGAAGATGTTCTTGCCCTTGATCAGGGGGATCTGACGGTAGGCGATGAGGAGCCACGCGGCGGAGAGCACCACGGTGACCACCGAGGACCAGAGCATGAAGCTGGTGCTGTCCACGGGGGAGTAGGGGGAGGACTGGTGGAGCTTGGAGATGACTCCCGACATGCCGTTGAGCACGAAGACCGCGAAGTAGTAGAAAAGAGCCTTCTTGTCCTGCTTACCCGACTTGATGTTGAGTAGCACCGCCACCACGATGAGGGCACAGCAGATGATCTTGAAGACCAGCTTGTCTCCCTCGTCAAAGAAGAGGACTCCGAGGAAGAAGGGAAGGATCATACCGCCCAGCATGGAAAAGACCGAATAGACCGACAGGTTGGCCACGGCGAAGGCCTTGAGGCTGTAGTAGCTCATGGCCATGCTGGAAACGGCGTATACGGTAGCCATGAGGAGGGAGAACCAGGAGAACCCGATCTTGAAGCCCGAGATCAACAGCATCATGAAAATGATGACCAGACTCTTATAGAGGGAGAAGACCAGCGTGGGCTTCATGCCCGTGCCTGAGGTCTCCTGAAACCGCTGGGTGAAGAGGAACTGAAGGGAGAAGAGGACGGTGGAAATAATGACCAGAGTGTAATACAAGCCTTGCATAGCGATCTCCTGTAGGGAACCCGCGAAGGGGAAGTGCTCCTTGGGGCGGGCTTTTATCTGGTCTATTATACCATAAAAAGCAGGATGTGTAAATACCAAAAGCGAAAAATACAAAAAGAAATGACCCTTGCCCACGTTTCTCAAGCGTAGACAAGGGTCATTTCTGGTCGCTCTTAGTATCTAACATCATATTTGGTTACCTCCATTTCTTTTTCTACCTTTTGCTTCGTACCCGTGAATCCGTGAAATCCTGTTTACTTTCTTCTTTTCTTCTCTAACGAGAGTACCGTTGGTTTCGTTTGCTTCCTGTGGGCTTTCACAAAAGGCGAGGGGTGAATGACCTTGAACCTTCCGACAACACATTGGCTTTCATCGCTTGGATCTGACTCTATTTTCGTCTCGCTTCCTGTTCAGATCCCGTTGTGTTCCGCTGGTCTTCTGTGTTCAAAGTCGGTGTTTTACTTTGCCATTGGATTGTACCTCCTCTGTTGTGACTATAGTATAGCATACTTTTTCCCAAATTGCAATATCCAAAGTGCACGAAGTTGACAAAATATTTTTGTTCATAAGATAGAAAAGGAGCAAATTGCCGAAAATGTCTTGCAATTGGTTTTGAGATGTGTTATAATAGTATTTGTGGTTGTGTCTCAAGCGGCAGGCTGTCCGCGGAGGCGCGACCGTCTCTGATGCCGCCGAGCCCCTGCTTTTCTTCGCGGGGGTGTTTTTCGATCTACAGAAAAGGAGGACCGACCGTGAGCATTCGTGTCATTCCCATTATCGGCGATTCCCATACCTGGGGCGAGGGTGTTCGTGCCGAGCGCAGCCTTGATCCCGCGGTCTGCTGTGGGGATCTGCGCCCCCTGCCCTTCACGCACCCCTGCTACGTCAATCTCCTGCGGGATGAGCTGAACCGCGAGACCGGCTCCTCCTGCGAGGAATATGAGGGGGAGGCCCTCCTCTCCCTGTGCGAGGGACGGGAAGGACCCTTCGGTCTGGTCAAGGACAAGCCCTTCACTCTGGAACGGCCCTTTGACCTCGCCCGCGTGTTTTTCTTCGCCACCTCCGAGGAGGCCGTGGTCAGGCTGACCGCCACCTCCCCCTCGGGACAGAGCACCGTCACCGAGACCCTGTTCAGCGATACCACCCTCATGAGTGCCGCCGTCAAGGTTGCCCATGTCTTCCCGGGGAAGGGGGAGACCGCCGAGAGGCTGACGGTCACCTGCGAGGAGGACTGCCACGCTTATATGTACCGTGTTGAGCTCTACCGCGGCCATTACGCTCTCGTCAACTGCGGCATCGGCTCCTGCCCTACCAAAAAGTTCGTGGAGCAGTACTTCGACCGCTACGTCACCCCCCTGTCCCCCTACGCCATCCTCTTTGAGGGCTGTACCATCAACGACTGGCTCCAAACCCCCTCGGACCTCAAGTACGCCGCCCACCTGCGCCGTATGCTCTCCGCCCAGAGGGATCTGACCTCCCGTGTTCTTTGGCACACCGTCACCCCCATCGGAGGGAGCCAGATCAGCGGGCAGGGAACCACCTACACCGACTACGTCAATACCATACGCTCGGTGGCCGCCGAGGCGGGAGTCCCTCTGGTGGACTGCAACGCCGAGATGGAGACCATCCTCTCCGCCATGCCCGAGGAGGCCCGCGCCCCCTACTTCTACCACGACCCCTGGCACCCGAACGGCGAGGGCCACAGGCTCTACGCCGAGTCGGTCTGGCCTCGTCTGAAGGCCCTTTTGTAAGTCCCTTACGGTACTATTGCGCAAATCTCCAAAAATCGGTCAAACCGCCCATGGAATCCGCTCCAAGTCAATGAATATTCGGCGATTTATTCATTGACAAGGGGGCGGATTTCTGCTATAATTCACTTTGTTTCCAATGAATTGACCGTACCCGAAAACTACGCGCCAAATATAGAAAAATACCCCGTTTCACGGGGACCAAGGAGATTCTATGGCAACCATTCAAACTCTGCTCAGCCTGGCGGTCTGCCTCTTCGCGGGACTCATGATGACCCGCGCCCTCAAGCGGCTCCATCTCCCCGACGTTACCGCCTACCTCATCGCGGGCGTGTGCATCGGCACCTACTGCATCGGCCGTTTCGTCATCGGCGGCTTCAGCTTCGGCTTCAACGATCAGATCGCCCCCGTGGGCAGCTTCACCATCATCTCGGATATTGCCCTGGGCTTCATCGCCTTCGACATCGGTAACGAGTTCCGCCTCTCCGACCTCAAGCACACGGGTAAGAAGGCCACCGTCATCGGTATCGTGCAGGCCGTGGTGGCTACCCTCGTAGTGGACGCGGTTCTGGTGGGGCTTCACTTCCTGCTGATCGCTGCCACGGGCACCGACTACCTGCCCATCCCCGCCTGCATCATTCTGGGTGCCATCGCCTCGGCCACCGCTCCCGCCGCTACCCTCATGGTGGTGCGCCAGTACAAGGCCAAGGGCCCCCTGACCGACCTGCTTCTGCCCATCGTCGCTCTGGACGACGCCGTAGGTCTCATCCTCTTCGCCGTCTCCATGGGCGTGGCCAAGGCCCTCCACGGCGGTGCCTTGAGCATTACCTCCATTCTGGTGGAGCCTCTGCTGGAGATCGTCCTCTCCCTCCTGCTGGGTGCGGTGCTGGGCTTTGTCCTGTCTTTCGTTGAGAAGGCCTTCCACTCCAACAGCAACCGCCTCACCCTCATGATCACCTTCGTGTTCCTCACCGTGGCCCTGGCCATGCTCCACTTTGAGGTTGGCGGCATCCACATCGGCTTCTCCTCTCTGCTGACCTGCATGATGCTGGGCACCATCTTCTGCAACGTCTGTAAGACCTCCGAGGAGATGATGGAGAGAACCGAAAAGTGGACCAAGCCCCTCTTCGTGCTGTTCTTCGTCATCAGCGGCGCCAGCCTGGATCTCACCGTCTTCAAGAAGCCTGTCTTCATCCTCATCGGTGTGATCTACATCCTGGCCCGTTCCGTAGGAAAGATTCTGGGTGCCTTCAGCAGCGCCAAGGCCATGAAGTGCGATCGGAATACCGTCAACTATCTGGGCATCACCCTTCTGCCTCAGGCGGGCGTGGCTCTGGGTATGGTCTCCACCGTGGCGGCTGACAGCGTCTTTGGCGGCAGTGACATCGGCAGCACCGTCCGCTTCGTCATTCTCTTCGGTGTCCTGATCTACGAGATCTTTGGTCCCATGATGACCAAGTGGGCTCTCACCAAGGCAGGTGACATCACCGAAAAGCCCGAGGGCAAGACCGCCCGTGTCCTTGACCCGCACCACCGCAAGAAGGAGACCAAGGTCTGATTCCATCCATAACAAAAGGGGTTATCCAAGTCGGATAGCCCCTTTTCGTATGGGTTTTGGATGTCGGGGATGGCTTGGGTGGAATGAGGCGGCACGGAAGGGTTGTAAATTTGGGTTTGTCGGTGTGTTGGGTTTCCTCGTTCTATGCCTTCCCCAGCGGGGAAGGGGGACCGCAAAGCGGTGGATGAGGAGAGCAAGTTTTCGCTCGGTATCGGGTATGATTTTTCTTGGTGTATCAAGGGGTTTCCGTATACACCCGTACGAAAAAACAAACCCGCTCTCCTCATCCACCACCTACGGTGGTCCCCCTT
>JAFULU010000179.1 GCA_017483125.1 Clostridia bacterium | reverse complement strand
TCGCCGTCAGGCGAAATCAGCCTTTTTGTGAGTTTGCGAGATGCCCTTCGGGCACGATATGCCTTGCAGGCGAGATGTGCCCTTCGGGCGAGATATGCCCTTCGGGCGTGACGGGCTCCGCCCGACAAACCCAAATTTGAACATTTTGCATCGTCCGATCAAGCTATGGAAAAGGAGATTTTTTGACCGTGAAACTCAACCGCATCGTATCTCTCATATTGGCTTCCCTGCTCCTGGCGGGTAGTCTGACGGCCTGCGCCGCGGACAAGGATCCCTCCGAGACCCGGGGCGAGTCCCCCACGACCGCCGAGGACACAAGCGAAACCGAGCTTTCCGATGATCTGCCCGAGGGTCTGTATTACGACGGCGACGAGATCATCTTCATCAGTCGCTACCGCGAGGGCTGGAGCTCGGGCGAGCTGACCGTCCCCTCCCTGAATAACGAGCCCGTCAACGACGCGGTCTATGAGCGGAACAGATCGGTCGAGGAGCGTCTCGGGGTACGCATCACCAACGTGGAGATCGACACCTCCGACTACGATGAGGTAGCAAACAAGGTAAAACTGTCGGTGCAGGGCGGGACCCACGAGTACGACGTGATGGCCTCCCCCGTCAACGGCGCGGTGCCCATCATGATCGACGGTGTCCTGCGGGATCTGAATCAGCTGGAGCATCTGGACCTGAGCAAGAGCTGGTGGGCGCAGGGCTTCAATGAGACGGCTTCCTACAATGGCACCCAGTTTACCGCCACGGGCTCCATGCTCCTGTCCACGTACCGCTTTTCCTTCGTGACTCTGTTCAACCAGAGACTGTTCACCGACGCGAACCAGCCCTTCCTCTACGAGTACGTGGAGAACGGGACGTGGACGCTGGACAAGCAGATCTCCCTGGTTCCCCTGTTCCACAAGGACAACGGCAACGGCCAGCAGGACACCATGGGGGACGTGTACGGCTTCCTCACGGGCAGCGTCATCAGCATGGACCCCTACTGGAGCTCCTGCGAGGTCTTCATCCTTTCGGAAAGTGAAGAGGACGGACTGACCGTGATCTTCGACTCCTCCAAGCTCCAGGCCGTGATGGACAAGCTCCTGACCCTCTGCTACGTCACGGATCAGGCGACCTACGTGTACGAGAATCATGACTTTGACGGGGATCAGATCGATATCCGCGATGCCTTTGCCGAGGGCAACGGCGCTATGGCCACCCTGCGCATCCTGGAGCTGGAAAACGATATCATGCGCGGTATGGCCGACAAGTACGGTGTAGTCCCCATGCCCAAATTCGATGAGGCGCAGAAGGGATACCGCACCTTCCTGCACAACCAGTTCACCGTCGTCTCTGTCCCCGACACCCTGCCCGAGAGCCGCGAGGCGGAGATCGGTGCCGTGCTGGAGGCTATGGCCTCTGCCAGTCACCGCGTGGTCCGACCCGCCTATTACGAGACCACCCTGCGCACCAAGCTGGCACAAGACCCTCAATCCGCCGCCATGATGGAGATCATCGTGAACAACGCGTACATGGATCCCGGCGTTTTCTACAGCCGTCAGCTGGATGACTTTTACAAGTACCCCCGCACCGTGATCCAGACAAAGAAGAACGATATCGTCTCCCACTACGCCGGTTTGAGCAAGAAGACCAACCGTCTGTTGGGCCAGTTGGTTAACAAGCTGGATAAGATCTCCGGTGAAGTCTCCGACTAAAAACCCGATCTGCTCGTCTACCTCACTTGATACGGAAAGGACCGCCTATGAAGCCACTCACCAAGCCTCTGTGCCTCCTTCTGCTTGCCCTGACCTGCCTATCCCCCCTGTCCGCCTGTGACGGCGGCGGCGGGGCGGTCACCGATACACCGACCCATACCGACACCCCCGCCCAGTCCTCCCCCGCACAGGATACCGAGTCCCCTTCCCTCCCCGAGACCGAGTCTCCCACCGTGACCGAACCCGACACCGCCCCTCCCGCGCCCGAGCAGGGAGTGAGGATCGGCGGCACCGACCTGTCCGCCTTCACCGTGATCCGCTCGGCGGATATGCCCGAGGGGCAGGTCACCGCGCTGGAGTTCTTCGTGGAGCAGATCAAGGAGGCCACGGGCGTAGCTCTTCCCATTCTGATCGACAGCGACGATCAGGCCGTGGAGCATGAGGTGGTCATCGGCACCACCAACCGCCAAAACGCCGCCCTCACCCGGGCGATCGGCGAGATCCGCGACGACGGCTATGCCATGGTGGTGGACGGCGGTGACCTCTATATCGGTGCCACCACGGGCCGCGGTGTGGTCTACGGCATGGCGGCTCTTTTGGAGGACTATTTCGGTGTCCGTTTCTACGCCCGCGACTATATCTGTCACCGTCCTTTGGGTGCTGTCAGCCTTGAAGAGGGCTTCAAGGAGGTGTTCAGCCCCGAGTTCCACGCCAGACGGACATGGGTGGACGGTCTCTACGCCGACCCGCTGGAGCAGGTGCTGTTTTTGCGCAACAACTCCGACGGACTCAAGAAGGCCAAGGTGGGGGACACCTACCCCATCCGCGCCAACTCCAACCACACCATCCACGATCTGGCCAAGTCCGACGGTCAGGTGCCCTGCCTCACCGACGAGGCGGTGTACCGGCAGGTTCTCAAGAGCGTGGTCAAGAAGCTGAACAACAACCCCGACCAGAACGTGATCCAGGTAGGCCAGACCGACGGCGGTCAGCCCTGCAAGTGTGAGAGGTGCGCCGCCATCCACAAGGAGTACGGCACCGACAACGCCACGTGGTTCCTCTTCCTCAACCGCCTGGCCGACGAGTGCGCTTCCCTTTACCCCGATCGCGGGGTGAAGCTCATCACCTACGCCTACCAGTACACCCACGGCGTCCCACAGAACGGCTACACCGTCTCGGACAACGTCATCATCAACTTCTGCTTCGACAAGGCCTGCTGCAACCACGCCTTTGACCATCCCGATTGCCCCAAGAACACCCCCGTGGCGGCCGAGCTGCGGGAGTGGGCCAAGCTCTGCAAAGCGGAGAACCTCTACGTCTACGAGTACGCCTACAACTGCGGGGACAACTACCTGCCCGACCCCAGTCTCTTCGTGATGTGGGAGAACTTTCAGTTCTATCTGGAGTGCGGCGTCAACGGCATCCTCTCCGAGGGCATTACCGCCAGGGGCGGCGAGTTCGACTCTCTGCGCGCCTACCTGCGGAGCAAGCTGGTGTGGAACCCGCGCATGACCGAGGAGGAATTCAACACCCTCATGGAGGAGTTTCTGGCCGGCTACTACGGTGATGCGGCTCCCTACATGGCGGAATACCTGAAGCTCCTCTGCGACGGTGAGCGGGTCTCCTGCACCGATATGTACACCCCCATGTACACCTTCTACCAGACGGTGGAGCAGAGGGGGAGCACCGCCGTGTCCCAGGAGCTTCTGGATCAGTGCCAAGAGCTGTTCGACAAGGCCTTCGCGGTGGAGACCCTGACCGAGGCACAAAGGGAGCATCTGGAATGCACCTCCATCCACCTGCTGATGGTGCGGTACAGCTACTTCCCCAAGGGGGATCGCAACGAGAAGAAGGAGCTGTACGATACCATTATCGCATGGCGGGAGAAGTACGGGGTGTGACGGGGCTTTCTGACGCGCGTACTATTTGATTTCAACTTGGGGTTTAGCGGTGGGTTTTAGAATGCATAATGCAATATGAAACATGCAAAATGGATGTAGCCTTTTGCTGACGCAAAAGCCTATTTTGTGGTAAGGATTTGTGATTCTACATCCCAAAAGTTGTTGTCCCCTATATGAAATATTTTTCTCAAGAGATGCCGCATCAACCGTCCGTTGATTTTGCATTTTGCATTTTTCATTTTGCATTTCGGGCTCCGCCCGACAAACCCAAATTTGAACCCATCACATCTCCACCATTCCCCCCCGAAAGGAGCATCACATCATGTATAACGGCACCTACAAGCTGGGCATCAACCTCATGGGTGGCTCGTGCCTCTCGGTCGACGAGCACGTGGCACTCCTGAAGCGCATCGGCTGGGACGGCTTCTTCACGGGCTGGAACCGGGAAAAGCTGGGTGAATTCCGTGCCGCCGCCGACAAGCACGGCATGATCTGGCAGTCCATCCACGCCCCCTTCACCCAGGTCCGCTATCTGTGGAACGAGGGCGAGCTGGGGGAGCAGGTCACTAACGAGCTGATCCGGTGTGTAAAGGACTGCGCCGACCACGGCGTTCCCGTCATGGTCATCCACCCCTTCATCGGCTTCGAGGAGCACGATCCCACCGAGGCGGGGCTTGTCAACTTCGGCAAGATCATCACCGCCGCCGACTCCCTGGGGGTGCGCCTGGGCTTTGAGAACGTGGAGGGGGAGGAGTACCTGCAGGCCATCTTTGCGCGCTACGCGGGACATCCTTCTCTGGGCTTCTGCTTCGACACGGGGCATGAGCTGTGCTACAACCGCGGCAAGGATATGCTGGCGGAGTACGGTCACGCCCTTTGCCACACCCACTTCAACGACAATATCGGTGTCACGGGCAAGGACATCTTCTGGACGGATGACCTGCATCTCGTCATGGGCGACGGCATCGCCGACTGGGCAGGTATCATGCGGCGTATCCGTGAGACGGGCTACGACGGCCCTCTCATGTGCGAGCTTTCCTTCTCCAACAAGCCCGGTAAGAATACCCACGATGGGTACGCGGCTATGGGGCATGAGGCGTTTTACGGGTTCGCGCTGGAGAGGATGAGGAAGATCGCAGAGATGTAAATTGTGGTTTATCGGCGGGTTTCCTCGTCGTAGGGCGGGGGCTTGCTCCCGCCGTTACCGCCAAATTTCTTTGTCATTCTATCCTTTTTGAGATTTCGGCGGGAGCAAGCCCCCGCCCTACGGTGACATCAAACGAACCGATAAACCCATATTTGAAATAAAACTATTTTCCAAGATTCGGAGGTAATGAACATGGAAAAGATCAAAATGACCACCCCCCTCGTCGAGATGGACGGGGACGAAATGACCCGCATCCTTTGGCAGATGATCAAGGACGAGCTGCTCCTTCCCTTCGTGGACCTCAAGACCGAGTATTACGACCTGGGCCTTGTCAAGCGCGAGGAGACCAAGGATCAGATCACCATCGACGCCGCCAACGCCAACAAGAAGTACGGTGTGGCGGTGAAGTGCGCCACCATCACCCCCAACAAGCAGCGCGTGGAGGAGTACAACCTCTCCGAGATGTGGAAGTCCCCCAACGGCACCATCCGCGCCATTCTGGACGGTACGGTGTTCCGCGCTCCCATCCTCATCGACACCATCCGCCCCGCCGTCCGCAACTGGAAGAAGCCCATCACCATCGCCCGTCACGCCTACGGTGACGTCTACAAATGCACCGAGTACCGCGTCCCCACCGAGGGCAAGGCCGAGCTGGTCTTCACCGACAAGGAGGGTAACGAGACCTTCCGCAAGACGGTCTACGATTTCGAGTGTCCCGGGGTGCTCC
>JAFULU010000178.1 GCA_017483125.1 Clostridia bacterium | reverse complement strand
GGGATGACGCCGGGGCCTGTCCACATCAGCACCACGTCCTTATGGATGAGGGGGGCGATCTCGGTGGGATAATTCGTCAGGAAGGGATCGCCGTCCTCGGTGGTGATGGCGATGAGGTCGCTCACCCCCTCGTGGGTCTCCACGAACCTTGTCTGAAAGTCGTTCAGGAGCTTGGCGTGTCCCTCGGCGTCCAGGGTGGGGATATCGTCCAGGAAGATGGCTAAATCGCTGCATCCCAGCTCGTAGATCTGCTCGCACTTGGCCATGAGCTTTTTGAAGTCGGCCTCATAGCCGCTCCCCAGGTGGAGGTCACCGCCGGGGGAGATGGCGTAGATGAATTTGACCTGATTGTCATTGGCTGTGGTGATGAGGTCAGTCATGCGCTCAAGCTCCGCCCCTGTGTAGAGAGAACGCCACTGGGCGCGGTGCTTGGGATCGTCCTTGGGGGCGTAGATGTAGGCGTTCATCTTGTGCTCGCCCATGAACTTGAAGAGATCCTTGCGGTACTCATGAGTCCAGGCGGTGCCGTAGAAGCCCTCGATGACGCCGCGGATGGGATTTCGGGGGGCGTCCTTCACCGTAACGGCGGGGCATTTGCCATCCTCGGTGAGCTGAAGAAGAGTCATGATCGCGTAGTGGAGTCCTCGCTCGGTCTGTGCCTCGATCTTGACTCCCTTGGCGTTGACCGTAAGGATATAGCCCTCGTCGGCACCGTAAGAGAACTCGGTGAGGTCGCGGATCTCGGCAAAAATATTCACGCCGTTTTCCTCAAACGTGATCCCCTTGCCCTCCAGCTCGTCGGCGTATAACAGAACGTAACGGTGGAGACAAGCCTTGGAAAGATCCACGTAGGTGTCCCCTGCGGTGATTTCCAGAGGCGTGGGATACACGTCGGGAATCACGATTTCCTCCGGCTTGGTATCGTCGGGCTGAGTATCGGGATCGGTATCGGGTTCTGTCACTTCTTCGGTAGGAGCCGCGGTGGTCTCACTCCCCTCGGTGGGCGCGTCGGTTTGGGGCACGGTGGTCCCGTCGGTGGTATCATTGGGTACTTCCCCGCCCGTACAGGACACGGCGCACAGGGTCACGGTCAGCAGAAGCGCCAGCAGAAGCAGAAGCTTTTTCACGGTAATATCCTCCTTTTATTCTACATGGGGGGATTTGAGAATGACGTGGCCGTCGTACTCGGCCCAGACAGTGTAGCCCTTTTCTTCAAAGGCCTTGCGGTACTTAGCGTCGGCGTTGGTGCGGATCACGGCGTAGTCCACGTCGTGTTCCTTCAACTGGTTCTTTTCGCCGTTCAGAACGTGGTAGGTGTGCTCGTAGACCTCGCGGCGGTCGGCCACGTGGGCCAGATAGGAGCTGGGAACCGATAGGGACGCGTCCTCGGGGAGATCGTCCAGCATGGCCTCAATGGCTTGGTAGTAGTCCTTGCGGTCTGCCCAGAGCTCGGTGTACTGGTTGTACTTGGGCAGAACCATAAAGATGTACATACAGCAGGAGGCCGCGGCACCAAAGGCCAGCAGACGGCGGCGGGGGATGGGCTGGATGTCAGGGAGATTGAGGAGCATGGCGTAGATCACGAAGGCCGAAATGCCGAAGTGATACTGGAAATTGATGCTGTACTGGTACTTGTAGGTGGTCAGCACGTTGAGCAGGATGGGGGCGAGGAGCAGCCAACGGGACTGCTTCTTGGTCACGAAGGGGATCATGCCCACGGGAAGGAGCATATGAAGGACGTAGACCACCTTGGCCCAGGGGCTTATCTCAATAAACCAGGAGTCCAGATAGGCCTTGTCGGTGGAGAAGAACTGGGTGAGGAGGAATCCGGGATTCTTCAGAGCGGTCAAAATGGCTCCCAGAAGCCCCTTTTCCTTATCGTAAATGAGATTATTGAAACGGTTGACCATGGGGCCCGAAATGGAGGGGCGGGGGGTATCGGTGGCGTAGAAGTCCGCCCAGTAGGCGGCGGAGCCCTCCAGAATGGCCAGGGCAATGAGGAAGTAGGCGGCGGCACCCAGAGCGAGAACCGTACCGTGGAGGTACTTCTTGCGGGCCACAATGAGGAACAGGGCGAAGAACAGAATATAAATGGCGGCGTCCTCCTTGACACCCAGGGTCAGCACCGCGAAGACGTACATCCAAAGGTACTTTTCCTTCTCAAAGAAGTAGAAGACCCAGAGGAGCAGGGGGAGGAGGAAGCAGTTCTCGTGGAAATCGTAGAAGCACCCCATGGAGGTGACGGGGAAGGTGGCGTAGATGAGGGCCACCGCCACTTGGGTGAGGTTGGAGAGCTTGTAGTGACGGGCGATGAGGATGGCGGGGATGATACCCGAGGCCAGGAGCACCGCCTGCCCGATCTGCAGGGTCATAGCCGAGGGGAACAGGGCGTAGAAGGGCAGAAGGAGGTAGCAGGTGGGGGAGATATGCACAACGAAATGGGACAGGAGCACGTCACGCTCCGAGGAGATGAGGGGGAGTCCCGTCTCCTTCATGTTGTGGAACATATTGACGAACAGACCGAAATCGAAGTTGGGGGAGGTGAAGGTCAGGTAGCGCATACAGGTGGTGACCGCGATCACAACGGCGCTGATCAGCCCCAGAGCCGCCACGATGCCCATAGCCACACCCGAGTGGAGCTTCAGGCTGTCAAAGAGGAGATCGTTCTTCTGAAGGAAGTAGAACAGGAAGAGGGAGTAGGCCAAGATGACCGCCAGAAGGAACAGGGTCTCGTCGGAGTTCATCTTCATGGTGCTGCTGCCGATCTTGACGTCCACGACGATGTCGTTTTCATAGGTCGCCAGCCAACGGATCACACAGCCCGTAGCCCCCAGAAGGAGAAACCAGGAATCGGTCTCGTACTCGTGAAGCAGGGCGTTGACGGCGGTAAGACCGCAGAACAGAGCGGCTATGGCGAGGAGCATGACCGCGAGGCTTGTGTCCTGGGCGAAGGAGAGATCGAAGAAGTCCCCCTCGGTAAAGAGCAGAACGCCCAGGGCGTACAGGGTCCAGGCCGCGATGGCACGGCAGATATTCCGCTCCCTTGTGAGGGCGGGCTTGAGCTGAAAGGGGCTTGCGTTGGTTTTCTTGGTCATGGGAGACTCCTTTGGATACTTTTTGTGATTTATCGGCAAATTGAATGGATACGGTCAGATTCTCAAAATTATAACTGTTATATTATACATCAATTTCCCGCTTCTGTCAAGGTTTCGGTGACGATGTTACCAAAGATTCCATAACAATGTTACCAAAGATTCACACTCAGTTTGCAAAAGCGTGTTATAATTTATTTACAAAGTTAAAAAAGCCCTAAATTTGGGCTGAAAGGATACCCTATGTTCAACATTCTGGTCGTTGAGGACGATTTCAATACCCGCCGTCTCATGTGCGCCGTTCTGGAGCGCTACGGCTACCATCCCATTCCCGCCACCGACGGGGTGGACGCTCTGGAGCAGATGGACAAGAAGCACGTGGATCTGGTCATTCTGGACATTATGATGCCCAAGATGGACGGTTACGAGTTCACCCACATTCTCCGCGAGGGGGGCAACAACCTCCCCATCCTCATGGTCACCGCCAAGGAGACCCCCGCCGACAAGCACCGCGGCTTCATCATCGGCACCGACGATTACATGACCAAGCCCGTGGACGAGGAGGAGATGATCCTGCGCATTGCCGCCCTTCTCCGCCGCTCCCGCATTGTCAGCGAGCGTAAGCTCACCGTGGGCTCTACCGTACTCTACTACGATTCCCTCACGGTCCGCAACGACGGGGAGGACGTAGGCGCGGCGGGAGGCATGGAGCTTCCCCAGAAGGAGTTCCTGCTCCTCTTCAAGCTTTTGTCCTACCCCAACAAGATCTTCACCCGCCGTCAGCTCATGGACGAGATCTGGGACATGGAGTCCGAGTCCGACGAGCGCACCGTGGATGTTCACATCAGCCGTCTCCGCGACCGCTTCCGCGACAACGGGGACTTTGAGATCATCACGGTCCGAGGGCTGGGCTACAAGGCGGTATATCTGAAATGAGCGACCGCAAGCCCTACAGTAAGCTTCACATAAAGCAACGGAGACTGCGCGGTCGTCTTGGCATCAAGTCCTTCCGCGTGGAGCTGACCATGGTCATCTTCTCCCTCATGTTTTTGACCTCGGTCTTCACCGTCGCTCTCTACCTTCTGCTGATCGTTCTCTTCCCTCCTCTCCGCACCTTCAATTCGGTTCTGACCATCACCTCCTCCCTCATCGCCTGCACCCTCATCGGCACGGGCGCGGCGGCTGTTTTCACCAAATGGGTGCTTCTGCCCTTGAATAAGATGATCCACGCCACCAAGCGCATCTCCAAGGGGGACTTCAAGGTCAAGATCCAGGAGACCTTCGACGAGCATTCGGATTTTGGGATCCTCCAACGCTCCTTCAACCACATGGCCTCCGAGCTGGATGGCATTGAGATGTTCCGCAAGGACTTCATCAACAACTTCTCCCACGAGTTCAAGACCCCCATCGTCTCCATTCAGGGCTTCGCCCACCAGCTACAGGCGGGAGGACTAACTCCCGAGGAGGAGCGGGAGTACATCCGCATTATTGCCGACGAGTCCGACCGACTTGCCAAGATGGCCACCAATATCCTGCTTCTCTCCAAGCTGGAGAATCAGGCCATCGTCACCGAAAAGACCGAGTTCTGGCTGGACGAGCAGCTCCGTACCTGTCTGGTTCTTCTGGAAAAGCAGTGGGGTCCCAAGGAGCTGGAACTGAATCTGGAGCTGGATGAGGTGAAATACTACTTCAACGAGAATATGCTCTCCCAGGTCTGGCTCAATCTCTTTGGCAACGCCATCAAGTTCACCCCCAAGGGCGGGGCCCTTTCTTGCTCTCTTAAGGCTGACGAGACGCAGGTTACTGTGAAGATCACCGACACGGGCTGCGGCATGAGCGAGGACACCGTGCGGCATATCTTCGATAAGTTCTATCAGGGAGACACCTCCCACACGGGCGACGGCAACGGTATCGGCCTGAACATCGTCAGCCGTATTCTGTATCTTTGCGGCGGCTCGGTCAAGGTGGAGAGCGAGATAGGGAGCGGGAGCACCTTTACCGTGACCCTCCCCGTGACGGTTCCCCCTTACACCGACGTTCAGTCCTATTCCTCATGATTCCCGAAAGGATCGGATCCCACACATGAAGCAAAAGCAAACGGGTAAGCCCCCTATGAAAAAGTCCAAAGCCTCTATCATCCTTTCGGTGGTTTCAGCCGTCTTTCTGGCCTTGACCGCCCTGGGCGTCTGGCTCATGCGGGAGTATCTGGCGGATCCCGAGGTGGTTCGGGAGGCCATCGGTGAGCATTATTTCCTGGGTGCTGTTGCCATGATCCTCATCTGTGCCCTGCAGGTGGTGGTGGCACTCATCCCAGGGGAGGTGGTGGAGATCGCCGCGGGCTACGTCTTCGGAAGCTGGATGGGCTCCCTCCTCTGCCTCGTAGGCATTGTACTGGGCAGCTGTACGACCATCCTTTTGGTAAGACGCTTTGGATCCAAGCTGGTCTACGCCTTCTACCCCAAGGAAAAGATCGACGCTCTCCCCATCATCCGCGATCCCGCCAAGCGCAACCTGCTGACCTTCATCCTGTTCGTCATCCCCGGCACCCCCAAGGATCTCTTCACCTACGCCATCGGTCTGACCGACATGAGCATTCCCCTCTACATTCTGCTGACCACGGCGGCTCGGTTCCCCTCGGTGATCCTCTCTACCCTCAGCGGTAACGCCGTAGGAACCAAGGACTATCGGATGGCCGTCGTCTTTGTGATCGTCACCGCCGTTGTCAGCGGTGTGGGGGTTCTGATCTACAGGATCTTCAGCAAGAAACACGCCGAGAAAAAGCGAGCGGAGACAGAGGCTCAAAAGGATCACGTGCAGAGCGACGAAACCTAAAAGATCAGGCTTCCCCTTCGGGAGGCCTTTTCATTTTCCTTTTGGGTATGGTTTCTCGGTAAATTTCTGCGTTCTCATTGACAAAATCATTTCGGTGTAGTATAATAGGGACAGAGTTTTCCGAAAGGAGATACACCATGAAAAAGTTCGTTTTGAGATTTCTCGCCCTGCTCTTGGTTCTTTTGATGAGCCTCACCGCCGCTCTGTCCTTGACGGCGGCCGCCCAAGAGCCCGTGATCGAGGGGGATGCTTCCCGCCTCACCGTTAATAAGGCAAGCTACGCCGAGGGCGAGGCCATTATGGTATCAGCCGTCGGCTCGGGCACCGACTGGATCGGCATTTACCGCGTGGGCGCGCCCCATTCCATCCGCTGGACCTACGTGGATACCGCCAAGGGCGGCCCCGGCTCCGGGAAAGAAGTGAACCTGCGCACCGTTCCCAACGTCAACGGCGGTGAGCCTACCGATCTGCCCGCGGGCACCTACGTCATCCGCCTCATGGCCAACGATTCCTCTGACTTTGCTGACTGCATCGCCATGACCACCATTACCATCGGAAGCGGTGAGGCGGACACCACCGTCTCCGCTCCTATCTCGGCGACCTACGAGCTGGAGAATGATACCGACGGCTTTGCGACGGGCACCGTTACGGTGAAAATGCCCGCCGACAAGACCTCAAACCGCAGTATCGTCATGTACTGGGCAGACGGAAACGGCAAGCTGGCAGGCTACACCTCCCTTGCCAAGTTCAAGGTGACGGGGGAGACCTCCACCTTTACCTTCGGGGGTAACGTCATCATCCCCGCCGGGGCTACCCGCTTGCTGGTCTACGCCATGAACAATACCACAGGCGAGCTGTCCTCCGACTACGTGACGGTGGAGCTTCCCGAGGGTGCGGCTCACAGGGGCTTTGAGGATTCTCTCGGTGAGCTCTTCGTCATGAGTGACATTCATATCACCCTGAACCAGTCGAACACCCACAACAAAAATTTTGCCAATATGCTGAAGGACGTGCAGGCTCTCAACAAAGACGCTATGGGTATCTTCGTGGTGGGTGACATGGCCGACACGGGCAGAGAGCAAGAGTATATCAACATGACCGAGCTGTACACCGCGGCCGGTAAGGTTCCTCCCCTCTTCCTCGCCATCGGTAACCACGATCTCTCCTCCCTCCCCTTTGACGAGGCCAACGCCCTCTTCCTGAAGTACGCCACTCTTCCCGACGGTACTCACCCCACAGACACAAGCTACGATTTCTGGCTTGACGGCTACCACTTCATTTTCCTGGGGACAGACACCGCGGCAGGACTGCACTCCAGCTTCACCCGCGAGACCATGACCTGGCTCAAGGATAAGATCGAGGAGAACCGCGATCCCGCCCGTCCCGTCTTCCTGTTCCTCCATCAGTCCCTGTCCAATACGGTCTCCGGTTCTCTTCCCGGTGAGGGCTGGAGCGGCGTGGACAACGAGAATATGCTCCGCAACGCCCTGCGAAGCTACCCCGAGGTCATGTTCTTCAACGGCCACAGCCACTGGACCATGGACTCTGTAGGCAATATGTTTGAGGGTGACAAAAAGCTTCCCTGCCGCGCCTTCAACTGCGCCTCGGTTGCCTACCTGTGGTCGGGGTACAACGTGGTCACAGGCGAGCATCTCGACGGCAGTCAGGGCTATATGGTCAAGCTCTGCGACGGAAAGCTCTACGTTCTGGGCCGTGACTTCGCCAGAGGCGAGTGGATCCCCGCCGCCCAGTACTGCATCGTACTGAAGGAGGTTACCGAGCCCGAGACCGAAGCCCCCACCGAGGCTCCCACCGACACGCCCACCGAGGCTCCTACCGATGAGCCTGTGGATACCCCCGCAAACGATACCGACGCCACCGATACCACCGCCGCTCCCGACGGTACCAATACGGGGAACGCCACCGAGGCTCCCAGGAGCGGTTGCGGCTCTTCTCTGGCCGCTCTCACTATGGTCCTCCTGCTCCCCGCCGCTTACGTTGTAATCAAGCGTAAGGAGAATTGATATTCACTTATCCCCCTGTTTCTTTGCAGGGGGATATCTTTTTCGACAGCGTTTTCCGCTCCGAACCGATACCGAAATTTTACCGAAATTTTTCTCAAAAATTCTTCAAAAATCTTTTCAAAACCCCTTGACAAAAGTCGGTTCATATGCTATAATATGCAAGTCGTCACGACACGGCCCGTTGGTCAAGCGGTTAAGACGCTAGCCTCTCACGCTGGAAACATGGGTTCGATTCCCGTACGGGTCACCAAAAACAACCTAACTCGAACACTTTCGAGTTAGGTTGTTTTTGTTTACTCGTCGGAGCGGCACGGCGTGCGTAGCACGCATGGGTTCGGTTTCGCCGCTCGGAGATCGACGAGCTCGCTCGTCAGGCGGAGAGCGTGCGAATTTTCGCGAAGCGAAATTCCCGTGTTCGACATAGGCATATAATGGCTCACCAAAGCAAAAAGGAGCACTTTACGTGCTCCTTTTTGCTTTGCCGATTCGCTTAGTGAATCAGGACCCCGCCAAGTCCCAAGGACTTGGCAAAGCGGGCGCAGGATACATTTGGGCTCAGTCTTTCGTGGGCGCACGCAGGGGTTCTGATTCCCGTACGGGTCACCAAAACCCAAAGGAACATTTTTCGTGCTCCTTTTTGTTTTGCCGATTCGCTTAGTGAATCAGGACCCCGCCAAGTCCCAAGGACTTGGCATAGCGGGCGCAGGATACATTTGGGCTCAGTCTTTCGTGGGCGCACGCAGGGGTTCTGATTCCCGTACAGCTTACCATTGCCAATCAAAATTGACCCATTCAATTCAAACTTTTTTGCATAATATAAGAAGGCGCGCAACTTGAAACCGAGCTGCGCGCCATATTCTTTCATACATACCGAAACGCGGTAAAGGATCTGACTACCGTATACTCTCCAGAATCATGGGATCCTTGATCTTTCCGTCCTCTGCGAACAGGAGCACCTTGGAGATGATCTCAGCGGTCTTGGGGTCCTCGTCGGCGAAGGGCAGGAAGATGCGGCCGCGGTGCTGAGAGTGGACAGGCAGAACGGGGATCATGGCACCGCCTTGCTGATGGACCACACCGCTGCCCAGGTGGACCGAGTAGTCGGCCAGCTTACCCGTAATGAAGGCGTGGCGGCCCTCTATGCGCACGTTGTCCAGTTTGAAGAGGGGCAGGACAAAGGACAGAATGGCGGCGCGCATTTCCATGGTGGAGTGGCTGGTCTCGGGGTCAACACCGCCCGCGTGGGCTACGCTGACCGCCAGATCCACGTCCCGCATGACCTCCGAGAAGATCACGGGTGGAATCTCGGATATTCTCAGGTCCTTCCCTGTTCTCCGATCCGAGAAGCAGACCCACTCCAAGGTAGGAGCCTCAATATCGGCAGGGGTGAACCAATCCGCCATGGCGTAGATCTGCGCGACGATGTTTTCCTTGTAGTACACCTTTTGCAGTCCGTCCTCCACGTCGGCTACCCAACGGCGGGATTTCAGGGTCGCCACCGTCTTGGCGGGTTGGATCTGGTTGCCCGCGTAGCGCAGGGAGTGGAGCTGATCGGCCTCCTCGGCGGTCTTGATATACAGCTCGCGGAAGACCTGGCGGTAGGGCTGGGTGATGCGGTGATCGTAGAGGTACTTCTGGAAGTCACGCCAGACACCCTGCCCGTACAGATCATAGGGGTGGGCAATGCGGACCTCTGTGTCTGGAGACAGGGAAACCTTGGCACCGTCAGCACTGACAAGACCGTCCGCGACGAGGAAGCCCGAAACGGTACCGTCGGTCAGCACCAGATTCTTCAGCATGGGGTACACCACGGGATGCTCCGAAAGGGCAGAGAGCTCGGCCAACGTAAAGGCGGTACGGTCCTCCATGGCTTCCTCCAGCATCTTGCGGGCGCGGCGGTACTGCTCGGTGAGGGTCTTCTTCAGCTCGCTCAGGGCCAGCGCGGTCTCATGCTTTTTGAGCTTGGCGGGGATGCTTTTCAGCTCCTTCCCATCCTTTTTCACGGTGATCTCGGCCTTGCCGATCTCATTGAGGATCAGATGAAGGGTCACGCCCTCCACCTCCATGGGATCCAGCAGAGCGCGGCTGTCGTCGATGACCTTGGTCTCCATCCGCAGAGTCAGCCGCATGGAGTCGGCGTAACCCGCGCAGGTGGCCAGATTCTTCAGAGCCATCTCCACGGCCTTCCCCTCGCTCACCATGCGCTGGGAGCCGAACTGACGGCTTTCCTTGCGGAATTTCTGTATATACAGGTAGCGGCGGAGGAGATCGTCCTCGCCCGTCAGGGGGATGAGGGCATAGGCCATGAGGAGATCCTTGTTGCGCTTATCCGCTATGGTCTTTTCGGTTTCCTCCACCGTAAAGCGGCCCAGGGCGGCGTCGGCGTACTTGCGGGATCTGGCGTGTTTGGCACCGTCGGCGATGTACTTGGCGGCGTCGTAGATGAGGTCGAAATCCTCCTCCCCGATGGACTCGTAGGCCGATTTGAACCAGGCCAGATCGAAGGCACCGAGGTTCAGCTCGTCCTCGGACAGGGGGGTATAGCGGGCGATGACGGCGCGCTTCTTGTCGTCAAACTTCTCGTTCATGTGGGCCATGAAGTAGTAGCACACCGAGGCGAAGGTGGGGATGTTCAGGTATTCACCCACAAGGGGGATCCACTCGGGGGAGAACAGAGCGGCCTCGATGAGGCGTTTCTTGGGAATCTTCTTCCCTTCCAGTGCGGCGGTAAGTGTCTCCACCGTGTCCTCATTGGAGGGGATGCAGACCGATAGCAGGTAGGAGAGACTGCCGCGGCGGTCCTTTCCGATGCCGTAGCCATAGTAGGCGGTGCGGTCCAGGGTGTCCTTGCCCAAGGACGTGAGGATGGACACGAAATAGTCCGCGCCGTAGATGCGGCACAGACCGCCGACACCCTCGGAATAGGGGGTGGGGCTGTCACCGCGCTTCAACTCGGCGGTGATCACCGTGGGCGCAATGGCTTCATAGACCTTAACGGTGAAATCCAACAGGCTTCTGTCCTCATCGTTCAGCTCGCGGGGGATCTCCTTCGTGCCTACCAGCCCCTGTACGTACTGCTCGGTCCATCGGCGGGCATACTGATGCCGCTCGGCTACCTGCCGACCCTGCTCGTAGACGAAGGAGGAGACATAGGACAGCACCTTCATGGAATAGTTGATGGTCTCGGGGCGCAGGGCGAACTCGCAGAGCTGGCGGAGGGTGATGATGCCCTTGTGGGCGGCGTGGAGGTAGTCGCGAATACCCGCCAGATATATATAGGACGCGCCTTGATAGTAGCTATCCCCCTCTGTCAAAAGAGAACGGGAGGGAGATCGGGGAATGGACACGTAGCCCGGGCCATTCAGCTTTTCCTTGGGTGTATCGGACAGGGCAGATTTGACGTCCATGCACCGCTCGGCAGTGACCACGGCCAAGGGGAATACGTGGGCTACGTCATCACGGATCGCTTCATTTTTCAGCTTGTTGAACGCATAAATGAAGCTGAGCTGCTTATGAGAGAGCAGATGGGCGTGGCTGTCCATATCCGAGCGGGTCTTCTCGCTGTGGGTACGGATCACGACCTCGCTGTCGGGCACACAGCGGATGAACCACGCGGCCAGAGCCGAGGCCAAAAGGCGCATATCCTCATGGGGGAGAGCATAGGCGTAGTGGGTCAGAATGATCTCCATCTGGGCGTCGTAGGGCAGCTCCTTACCCTTTTCAAAGCCCACGCCGAAGACGGTACGAACGGTATCCACCGTTCTTTCAAAGAAAGGCGTGGAGGATCGGTAGGCGTGGAACAGCGTGATCATCCGCAGAAGACGGCCGTGGGTGATACCATTATCCTTGATCCAGCCTGCCCATAGATGGGAAAGAGGGAGCTTTCCGTCCTTATCCTTGAACAGGAAGTAGTGGCTACCCAGGAGGGTGATTTCACCGTTATAGCCCGTGAACTCATCATTCTTGTGAGCGTCAATGAAGCGTGACAGGGACATGAGATCCATAGCGGCCTGGATGGAGGACTTACAGGCCACGGCGGGGGTGACGGCCTCCTTGAGCTTTTGCAGGGCGGACTTGATCCCGCTCTTTTCGGTGAGGAGCGCGGGGAGCTTGGAGTCGGGGAAATAGTCACCGAAGGCCTTGGCACACTTGGCAATATATTCCTCGTCAAACTCGGTGGGATAGTAGCGGTCTGCGGCGGTGAACAGGACAGCTTCCTGATCGGACTGCTCGGAGGCAGACTTGGGCAGAAGGGTGTCGAGGAAGGTCTTTTCCTTGGAGGAAAGACCTGTGCTCTGACTTCTTTCGGTGAGCCTCGGGAGCAGAGCATCGAAAATCCCCTTGCGGGCCGTATCCTTTTGCAGGGTGGAGAGCATATCCAGGGCGGCGAAGCGGGATTCCTCCTTGGGGGCATCCAGCAGACGGGTCAGAGTCTCGGTCAGGGCGGGATCCGTCTGCTTCATGAGAAGCTCCATGCAATTTTTGCGAATGTCGGCGGTCTTGAAGCGAAGGTGGCCCTCCACGATGGCGTACTCCGCGGAGGTGAGGGTCATGCCCTTGGCATATGCGTAGGCATCGGCGCGGGTATAGGTCTCGCGGTCTGCCAGAGCCTCCAGAACCGTTCGCCGCTGAGTGGGGGTGCTGTGACGGCGGAGCAGGAGGGTGAAGGCGGTACGGCGGCTGTTGGCGTCCACCTCGGTGATGAGGGGGCAAGCACCGTCGATCATGGCATCATCCCCTGTCAGGGCGGCTACGGTGCAGATATGGCGGGCGAAATCCAATTTGCTTACCTTGACCTCATGCCACGGGAACACGCAGGGGGAGTAGGTTTTTTCTTTGCCTACAAAGGAATTCAGCAGAGCGCGGAGAAGATCGGAATACTCCCGCGCTTCCTCGGGGGAATCGAAATGCCCCCGCATGGAGGTAGACTTCCCTGCGCGGTGGGCCTCCCACAAACGGCTCGCGGCATTGTCCAGGAAGCAGGAAAGCCACACCGCCACCACGTCATCCTTGTCTCTGTGGGTCTTCAGGACGGTCTTGGCCAGGCCGTGAGCCATAAGAGGAAACTCCAACTGCGCGGCAAAGTAGCCCGCGACCAGAAGCTGATGGCGGGAGCCGTTATGAACCAGATAATCCAGAGCCCTGACCGCCTCACCAACGTCGGTAAAGGCCAGACTCCAGAGGGCGATGTGGATGGCCATAGAGTCCTCAGAGGAAAGAGCCTCGGCGCGGGCCTCTGGGGAGTCCAGACAATCGAGGATGAGGCGCAGGCTCTTGCCGTTGACTCGGTCCAGATCCCTCGTCTCCTCGGTCATGATCCCCAGCCACACGCCCACGGCCCGCTTGACCGCCGAGAAGCGGATGAGATCATGCTCCGCGATGACACCGAGAATGGCGCGGAAGGCCTCGGGGGTGCCGCAGTCACAGTTCTCGCAGATGGCTTGGCGCAGACCCTCCTGAAGCTTGGCGGCCAGCAGGAGCTTGCCCATGAGCTCGTGGAGATCGGCGCGGTGGGACTTCATGACGCCGCGGATGAGCTGGATCGTGATGCGCCCCATGCCGTTGTCCTCGGCGAGGATGTGGGTGACAGCCTCGGATACGGCGGTATTCCCGTGATCCAAAGCGTAGGCGATCTGCCAATCGTTGTAGCCGGGGGTGCGCCAGACCATCTCGTCCAGATAAGCGTCGGCCTCCTCGGGGATGTCCCCCGTCAGCACCTTGGCGGGATCCAGATCGGGCATCCACTCCAAGGAAAAGCTACGGAGCATACTGATCACCGTGTCGGCGTAGGCGGCGGGATCCGAGGAGCGGAAGGGGCGGCGGTAGTAGGAGATGGTGTAGGGGATCTCCCGTATGTGATCCGCCCAGTACAGGATAGCCTCCCTGTCCCGCTCATGGAACATAGTACCGAAGGCGGGCTCCATGCGGGTCGGGATCCACTCCGAGAGCTTGACTTGGGGATCATTGAGTGCCTCGGTCAGGGCGGAGCCGATGCGGGTATTGTTCATGTGGCGCATGGCCGAGAGGAGATCGTGGAGATCGTCACCCACAAGCCTGCGGTATCGCTCCCATTTTTTGCGGAGCATATCCGAGTACTCCTTGGCCATAGCCCCGCGGCGGGCCCGTTCCTCGGCGGTGAATTTTCGTTCATTCATAAGGGTTGTCTCCTTTCGTTACCACATCCGTCCCGTGAGGAAGGTGAGGCGGATAAAGGTGAGGGTGGCGCCCTCGGGGAGGGTGAGGGGGGCGTCAAGCTCGGTCAGCTCCTCTTCCCCGTGAAAAATACGGACAAGACCGTCCTCCACGGCCTGCAGAGCGGTGGCGGCGGCTTTGGTTCGGTCGATCTCTTTGTCGTTGTAGTGGACTCCGAAGGCAAACTTACCCAAAGCCTCCATGCCCGCAAACTCCTCGTCCGAGAGAGGCGTGGGATTCTGCGATTCCTTGGCTCGCTCACGGTAGGCGGTGATGCAGGCATCCACACAGGCGGTGATCAGCTCCCGCAGGGTGTGGGGCTCGGTGGCCAGCACCATAGGGCAGGGCTTGACGGCTCTGTGGAGGTTAGAGGGATTTTTCAGCATGACGTAAACGGTCATCGTAGTCTCCTTATACCGAAATATGGGGTGGTTGCGGGGTGTCGTTACAGCAATCCGCATTCAAAATGGCAGTTGCGAGGATCGGGGGTAAGTCCCCCGTCCTTGCCCCACGGGAGGCGGATGGCGTACAGCTCGGTCTCAAAGCTGATACTTGGAAGTGAGTCCAACAGGGGTGCCGCGAAATGGTTTTCGGGCAGACCGATGACGAACATACCGTAGGTCTTGGCGATCTCGTTTTTGATCTCACGGAGCAGAATGCGATAGTAGTCCTCGTTGTCATTCTTGGTGATGAAGAAGGACAGCATGGGGAAATCCAGGGGTTGGTCCTCTCGCGGGAGCTTGATATACCCCAAAGCGGAAAGCAACGGATTGGCCATGCGAGCCGCCTTCATGATCCCGCGGTACTTCTTGACCACGTACTGCTTGTAGGCGGTCTGGTTCCACAGAGCCGCGGCGGCGAGGATGCGGTCCCCGTCGGTGAGGATGTAGAAGTCCTCCACCCGCAGACCGTGGAACTGCTCAATGGAGCGGACAACGGGAAACATATCCCGCTTTTTGCCCTCGGTATTGAGGAAGTCCAGAAGCCCCGGGCGGTCGGCCTCGGTGGCACGGCGGAAGGTGTAGGAATGCTCGGGAGCCTTGACTCTGACCTTGGGGTTCAGGATGTAGGTCTTGTACGCCGTCATGGGGGTCATGGAAATGATACGGCGGCTTTTCTCGAACATTTTCCGCGCTTCAGCGTTGTCGGCCACCACCGAGCAGTAGTAGAAGTCGATATCCTCACGGCAGAAGTCCCGCAAAAGTCTCACGCCAAAGCCCACACCGCCCTCAAAGTCCGCGTCCTTTTTCAGCCCGCAGACATAGGCGGCCTTGCGGATCTTTCCACCGATATACACCTCACGGATGATCTCGGCGCAGGTGCCCACGGTGCGCTCCCCCTCCTTGGACACGAACACCCGTGCCTCCCCCGATTCCTTCACGTAGGAGTCATAGGCGTCGGGACGGCGGGTATAGATCAGCTCGATGCTCCCCATGGCGGCCGAGCTTTCCAGGATCCGCAGGATCTCTTTCCCGTCCGAGGGGGAGGCGGCATATTTGGATTCGATCATTTCTTCTTTTCCTCAAGATTCTCGCCGATGGGGATACCGAAGCGCTTGTCGATCTCAAAGTGGAAGATGATATTGATGGCCCAGTAGGCGAAGTTGATGAGGAAGCCCTTGCTCCGCTTGTGCATGGTCCTTCCCCGTCTCCAAATGGAGCCGAAGCGGAAGTACTTCTTGCGGTAGCCCTTACAGCAGGCACGGAGGTGGTCGGAGGTCATCTGCTTGGGGTTAAAGGTCACCGTACCGAAGGTGTAGCCCTTCTCCAGCCACCATTTTTCGGAAATCAGGCGGCCGTCGGCCTTGAAGGACTCGTAGGTCTTGGTGTTGGGGAAGATCAAGAGATGGTTGAAGGCCACCACGAAGAACTGGTGCTTCTCGCAGAACTCCAGGGTGGCCTTGAAGGTCTCCTCGCTGTCCGAATCAAAGCCGAAGACGAAGCTGGCGTAGATGCCGATGCCCACATCGTGGATCTTCTGGATCAGGGCTTCACGCTCGCCAAGACGCTCGGACCAGCCCTTGTTCATCTGCTTGAGGTTGTCGCTCTCGATGGACTCAAAGCCGATGAGCACCATCTCACAGCCGCTTTCTTTCATCAAATGAAGCATCTCGTCATCCCTGGCAATATCGAGAGTGATTTGGGTTGTCCAGATGATGTCCAGCTTCTTCAGCTCCTCAAAGAGCTCACGGGCGAAGGCCTTGTCCGAAAAAATACTGTCGTCCACGAAGAAAAAGATCTTGTGACCACAGGACTTGATCTCGGTGATGATGTCGGCCACCTCGCGGTGGAGGTAGTGCTGGTGGTAGTAGCCCGCGATGGAGCAGAACTCGCAGTTGTGGTAACAGCCGCGACCCGTTTCCACCAAGGAGATGGGCAGGTACTTCTTCATCTTGTCGGCGTATATGCTTCGGTCGGGCATTTTGTACTGTATGCAGGCCCCGCCGTCGTAGCGCTTTTGGAGAGTACCGCTCTCCAGATCGGCCAGTACCGTGGGCAGAATGCGGTCGGCGTTGCCCACCATGACCGCGTCGGCGTGCTCCATGGCCTCCTCGGGGCAGAGGGTGACGTGGTAGCCCCCCATCAGCACCTTTTTGCCCCGCTTTCGGAACTCCGAGGCGATGAAGTAGGCCCGCTTGGCGGTGTAGGTCTCCACCGTGATGAAGACCGCGTCGGTGTCGGTCTCGTAGTTGATGGCCTCAATGCGGTCGTCAAAGAATTCCCGCTCGTAGGTATCGGGGAGCATGGAGTTCAGCACCGCAATAGTCAGAGGCTCCATGAGCCAGCTTTTGAGATATTTCTGCCCCGGCTTTTTGCCGATGGCGGGGAGAATGAAGGTGATCTTCATGATGGTCTGCTCCAATCCTTTCGTAGAGTCTTGGCTACTTTTTTGTTGTAGATGCGGAAGCCGAGGTTCACACCCAGTTTGAGAAAGCCCCCGTAGGGGTTTTTGACGGCCCGTTTCCAGATGCGCTTGACGGTGTAGCATTCGTTGGAAACGGTGACCAACAGCTCCTCCAGCTCGCGGGCGGTGAGGTTCTTCGGCTCGAAGGTGGCGTGGATGCTGTCGTAGTCGTTCCAATCGGTTGAGATCATGCGGCCCTCTGAGGAAAGACTCCGGTAGGTGGGGGTATTCGGGTAGGGGGTGAGGATGGCGAAGCGGGGGATATCCACCCCGATCTCCTCGATGTAGTCGGGCATTTTCAGAAGGCTTTCCTTGGTGTCCCCGTCAAAGCCCAGCATGAAGGTGCCCAGAACGCTGACGCCCTTTTTATGGAACTTCTCCACCGCCGCCTTGTATCCTTCGATCTTGTTTTTCTTGTGGCTTTCCTGTAGGCTGTCCTCGGAAAAGGTCTCAAAGCCCATGAGGATCCCGATGCACCCGCTTCGGATCATGAGATCGAACAGCTCCTCGTTCTCGTAAATATCGGTGGTGCAAAGGCCTGCCCATTTGATCTTCAGGGGAATCAGAGCCTCGAAAAAGGCTTTGGCGTAGGCGGGATTGGAGGTGGGCGACGGATCGAGAAACAGAATATACTTGCTCTTCAGCGAGCGGATTTCGTTTATGACGTCCTCGATTTTTCTCGCGCTGTGCTTACCGCCCCAGAAGGAATTGATTACGCAGAATTCGCAGTGATTGGTACAGCCGAAGTTGGCAATTACGGTGGGAGCGAAGATATACTTGCTCTTTTGCATGAGATCACGCCTGGGGATGACGTTAGCCGCACCGATGTCACAGTGCTCGCCGTCGTAGCGGGGCTTGGGAGTACCTTTTGCAAAATCCTCGATAAACTCCCGCCAGATCCTGTCGGCGGGGCCTGTCATCACGGTATCGACGTGCTCGCCCGCCTCCTCGGGGCAGAGGGTGACGTGGTGGCCGCCCATGGCGGTATAGCTTCCCTTTTCTTTGAAATACGCGGCCAGCTCGTAGCCACGTTTGACCGAGGAGGTGACGGCAGTGATGGCAACGATGTCGTAAAAGCCCAGCTTTTCATAGTTGACCTTTTGCACGCCCTCGTCGATCGCCCTGCACTCCGCATGGTATTCCTCGGGTGTCAGAGCCGCCAGATAGGGCATGGTCAGGGGCATATAGCTGAGGGACTTGGTGAAGGCACTTTTGTAGCGGTAGTTATTGTCGTAGGGGGTGATGAACAGGATTCTCATGAGGTTTGCTCCTCTGCGGTGTGGGGGATAGGAGAGACGGCGGGAATATCGCTGTTATCCGCCATGATCTCGGCCCCGAAGATCTCAAACTCCTTGGCGTACTTGCGGTAGCCCATATTCACCAGGGCGTAGATGCTCTTGACGGTCTTGATCTTGGTCAGATTCAGCCGTTTCCAGATATTCTTCCAGGAATAGGTCTCCTTCCACGCCCAAGCGATACCCGCCTCCAGCTCCTCCTTGGTCATTTGCTTTGGCTGGTAGACGCAGTGCTCCACGTCGTACATGGCGTAGTCCCGCTCCACGATACGGCCCTCGGCGTCCAGCTCACGGTAGAACTCGGTGCCCGGGAAGGGGGTGATGATGGAGAAGCGGGGGAGGTCGATCTTGGCCTCAATACAGAGGTCAACGGTGCGCTTGAACACGTCGGGGCCGTCCTCGTCGGCACCGAAGGCAAAGCACCCCATGACCATAATGCCCCTGCGGTGGAGCTTCTCCATAAGGGCCTTGTACTCCTCCACACGGTTGACTCCCTTGTGGATGCCCTGCTGGGTGGCCTGGTTGACCGACTCAAAGCCGATGAGCAGGCCCTTACAGCCGCTTTTCTCAAAGATGTCCAGCAGCTCGTCGTTGTGGCCGATGGCGGTGGTGGTTAGTCCCATCCACCACTTCTTCAGGGGGATCATGGCGGTGAACAGCTCCTTGGCGTAGGCGACGTTTGCGATGAGATTGACGTCGGGGAAAATAACCTCCTTGCCCTTGAAGGTCTTGATCTCGGCGATGACGTCGGCCACAGGGCGGGTGATGACCCTTTGACCGAAGGCGGCGGGATAGGCGCAGAAGGTGCAGGTGTGGTTACAGCCGCGAACCGCCTCCACGGTATTGAGGGTGATGTATTTCTTCTTATTGAGCAGATCCTTTCGGGGGAGGGGTCTATTGGAAATATCCACACAGCCGTCCCCGTGGTAGCGGGGCTTGAGACAGCCGTCACGGATATCCAAAAGAGCCTGCGGGAAGGTCTTCTCACCCAGACCCGTCAGGATGGCGTCGGCGTGCTCGGCGGCCTCGTCGGGGCAGAGGGAGGGGTGGACGCCTCCCAGCAGGACGGTCTTGCCGATACTTCTGAAATAATCTGCGTACCGATAACAGCGGGAGGAGGTGCCCGTGATGCAGGTAATGGCGATGACGTCGGCGTCGGTATCCAGGGGGATGGCCTCGGCGGTCTCGTCGTAGATCACCACGTCGGCGTTCAGCTCGGCGGGGACAAGGGCGGCCAGGAGGGCCAGGGTGATGGGGGCGTAGTGGAGTCCCTTGTGGAACATTCCGTTATAGCGGTGCATGGCTCCCGCGGGGGAGATCAAGGCGATTTTCATGGAGATTCCTTTCTCCGATCATGCAATCGGGATAAACGAGGAGACGGCCATCAGGATAATGGCCACGGCAACGAGGACGAGCATGAGTCGGTTTCCCGAGCACCTGCCAAGCAAAAGCCGTTCCCTCGGCTCCTTGACGGCGTTGCGGTACGCGGGGAGCACAACCATGACCAGTATGATGGACAAGGCACCCGCGCCGATCTGCACGTAGTCCAGCACCCCGAGGGGGAGGAATACGGCGATGAGCAGAGCGGGGACGGTGGCGATCAACCAGGAAAGCTTTTCGGAGAGTCTGAGCTGTCCCGCCACCACGTCGGAAAAGGCAAAGCCGCTGGACCAGAAGGAGGTGAACATGGCCAGTAAGACAAGAACCGAGCAAAGCACCTTGACAAAGGGGATCCCGATGCTCTCGGAAAGGCCGATGGTGGCGATCTCGGTCACGGTGTCCGATCCGAGTATGACCGCCACCGTAAACGCCATGGTGATCAGAGCGTTGAGGGTCAGACCTCCCAGAATGGCTTTGCCCGTCTGTTCCTTCTTCTCAATGTGATTGCAGACCTGGATGATGGAAAAGATGGCAGAAAAGGCGAACATGAAGAGTCCGTAGACGGCAAAGACGGTGGACGGAGGGCCAAAGGAAAGATCGAGGGTGCCCTTTACGTGTGTAAAAGAGAGCGCCATCAGAACCAGCACGGTAACCCCGATCAACAGCATGGAGAGCTTTTCCCCCACGCCCATGCCCTTGATTCCGAAAAAGATCACTACCGAGGCGAGGAGGTAAAAAAGGGGCATGGTGAAGCTTTGGTTCAGGCCTGTCAGGTCGGTCAGCACGCTTCCCGCGCAGAGGATATAGACCACAAGATTCTCCAGAAGGAGCAGAACGAGGAGCACCAGAAAGGAAATATGCAGCAGCTTCTTCCCTTTTCCGCTGAACAGATGCTGATCCAGAATGGCCAGCAGATCCTCGGGCTTATCGGAATTACGGGTGAGGTCGGCGATGATGAGATACAGGAAGGCGCTGACGGCGTAGGCCAGGGCAAGGGCTGTGACCGTCCCCCATATACCGATCCTGTCGATGGCGTAGGGGATGGTGAGGATGCCCGTACCGATGCCCGCGCCCGCGACCAGCATGAGGGATTCCGGGAAAGTGAGTTTTCTTGTTTTCATACAATCTCCGTAAGGACGAATCAAAGGTGTACCATACATTATACCATATTCAAACGGTTTTGTCTATACCTGCGGAGTTTTTCGTACGCGTATCAAGCCGTAAAACGAATCATCACAAGCCCCATCAAAAAAAGCCGAGGAAGCATGGAGCACTTCCTCGGTTGAAATTTATCTTGCGTGTTGAAGCCGGATCCGCTACGGCATCACTCTGCGAAAAGGCCCTCGGGGATGTGGGACATCCAAGCGGGATGAGCGGGGACACCCAGCGCGTGGAGGATGATGGCGGGGAAATCCTTGACCTGCATATACTGCAGGGTGGTGTGGTTGACGGTCTTGCCCTTGATGGCCACAAAGATCCACTTTTCCTCGTCGGTGTCGGTGCCGTGGCCTCGATCGTAGCCGCCGTGATCGGCTGTAATCATGAAGAGGGTATCCTCGGCGATACCTGCTTCCTCACAGGCGTTGTAGATTCTCTCTGCGTAGCCGTCGCAGACATTGATCTGGTTCAGGTGGTTCTCGGAGCCGTAGCCGTGGGCGTGGCCCGCGCCGTCCACCGAGTCGAACTGAATGAACAGGAAGGTGGGCTTCTCGTTCTGAACATACTCGCAGATGCGGTCGCAGAGGGACTCGTCGTCGCCCGTCTCCTTGGTTACCCCGATGCCGTTGTCGATGATTCCGTAATTGATGGGGTTCCAGTTGGAGTAGGAGCCAAGAACCGCGTCGGGGATGGCGTCGCGGATCATGCGGAAGACGGTGGGATGCTCCTCGGTGGAGCAGGGCTGGGAGGTGTTGGAAATCTTATCGTTGTGCAGGCCGTGGATGCGGCAGGTCACGCCCATGAGCATGGAGCCCCAGCACTGGGCGGAGTCCGAGGGGATGGCGGTCAGGCACATATCGGTGCCCGCGCCCTCTACCATAACGCGGCGGATCATGGGGGCGGCGGTGTGGCGGTAGAAATTACCTGCCCCGTCGATGCCAACCAGAATGACGTGCTTGTAGTTGTACATAATCAAGTCTCCTTTGGATGTCTTGTAAGTAGCAGGGTCGATCCAGACGATCCGGCTTTTGAACAGGGATCTACCGCGGCAGATCCCCATTCAAATACGGGATCCTTCCGAAAAGACCCGTACCAAGCGGAAAAGAAATCTCATCCGAAGGTACGGGCCTTGAAAGGGTTCATTCAACGGTGATGACTCACCGCGAACAATGGGTGGAAATTACTCCTTGTCCTTCTTGAGGGCCACGAAAGCGGCACCCAGAAGAGCGATCACGCCAAAGCCCATAACCGAGCCGCAGCCGGACTCAGGAGCCTCGGTGGGAGCCTCGGTGGGAGCCTCGGTAGCGGGAGCGTCGGTGGGAGCCTCGGTCTCAGCATCGGTGGGAGTCTCGGTCTTCTCCTCGGTGGGAGCCTCGGTCTCGGGCTCGGTGCCGGCGTAAGCGTAAGCGGAAGCCTGATCAGGGAACAGAGCGATCTCCTCGATGTAAACCACTGCGTCGGGAGCGGGGTTCACGATCTCGAAGGCGAACTGGTTGATCAGACCGTCCCACATGTCCTCCATGTTGAAGAGCATGTACTCGGACTCACCGTTACAGGTGGGGAAGCCGTCGGCCATCAGGTTGCCGGATGCATCCATAGTGGAATGATCCTCACCGGCCAGACCCCAGATCAGAAGATCCTCGATCTCGCCGACGACCTTCAGGCGGACAGCGATGTACTTGATGTCCTCAGCCATCAGGTTCTCAAGGCCTGCGCGGCGGACGAACTTAGCGTAGTTGACGTAGAGCTTGGGGTTACCGGTGATGGAGCCGTCCTCGTTGGTGGTGGGCATGAGCTTGGCACCCATGTGATCCTCACCGTAGAAGTGCAGGTTGTGCAGGTTGGTGCAGCCGTACTCACCGATAGCGGGGATCAGGTCGGTCTTCTCGGTCAGGGTGACGATGTTGTTGGTGTAGGTAACGCCGTCCTCACCGCCAATGACCTCGTCCTTATCGTCGTACTCCTGCTCGGGATCGAAGTAGTTACCGTTACGGTAGTTCTTCTCGTCGGCGGAAGCGTTGTCGGCGATCTCCTCAGCGGTCAGGCAACGGTTGTAGAAACGGAAGCCGTACACGTCACCGGTCCAAGCGCGCTGGGGGTTATCGTGGCCCCACATAAGGGTGTCGGCGATGTTGGTAACGGTGGGAACACCGCTGGTCAGAGCGACACCGTTGACGTAAATGGTGCAGATACCGTCTGCGGGATCGGTCAGGTCGAAGGTGATGGCCATGGTCGAGTTGTTGAGCAGAGCGGCACCGTCATCCATCTTGGGGCGGTCCTGGTTCTGGTCGTTGTACTTGTACTCCAGGTTGTTGTCGGTATCGGTACCGTTGGGCACGCGCACGAAGAGGGAGAACTCATCGTTATCGGAGCACATCAGAGTGATCCAGTTGGTAGCGGTGAAGTTGACCTCACCCAGAACCATCTCGATGGTGTACTGCTCGCCGTTCGCGACCTGGGCAGCGGCATCGGGGAAGTAGGTGGGGTTGTTCTCTACGTGGAATGCGTTGTCGGTCCAGTAGTTCTTCTCGTCGAGCTTAACGGTCATGTGGTTACCGTTACCGGACAGATCCTTCCAGACGGTGGTCTCGTGATCCTGGAGACCGTTCGAGTTGTTGGATGCGTCGTACCAGATGACAAGGTCTTCTCTGACAATGTCGGTCTTCTTGGCGGCAGAAGCGGTGATGCTGAAGAGGGCGCAAGTGGAGAAGATCATTGCGACGGTCAGCACCAGGGTGAGCAGTTTCTTTGCGTTGTTCATTGGAGTGCGTTTCCTTTCTAAAATTTTGTTTTTTCATGCGGCTACCACTCCGTTATTCACGGGGAACAACGCAGACGGCGCTACATTACATTTGTATTATACTACAAAACCCTCTGTCTGTCAATGGTCATTTTTTACATTTTATGACTTCAATATGGCGTTTTAATACTTTTTTATTTTATATTTTTTTCCTATTGCAAAACATCCGAACTTGTGTTATAATGGTACGTCTTGATTATTTCGTAAAGGAGATGCTCCCTATGTCCCCTCTGCATATCGTCGGTCAGATCATCAGCGTGATCGCCGTTATCATCACCTTCGTTACATATTTGATGAAGTCAAACACCAAGATCTTTGTGACCAACGCCATCGCCACCGCGGTCTCCTGCATCGCCTACGCCATGCTGGGCGGCACCACCGCGCTGGGTCTGAACATCATGTGCGTCGTCCGAAACGTGTGCTACCTGTACAAGGATAAGAACAAGTACGCCGCCCGCATTCTTCCTCCCGCGCTGGCCTTGATCATGGCGGTCATGAGTGCCTTTCTGTGGGAGGGCTACCACAGCCTTTTCTTTGTGGTGGGTATCACCCTCAACACCCTGGCCATGGGCTACTTCAATCCCCAGAATCTTCGCAAGAGCATCCTTTTGACCTCTTCCCTGATCCTGATCTACAACCTTCTCATGCCCATCCCCTCCATCGGCGGCTCCATCAACGAGGTCGTGGCCATCTCCTCCTCGGTGATCGGTCTGATCTTCTACCGCAAGAAGGCGGGCACCCCCTCGGTTCAGTCCTGACTCACATGACCGCATACATATAACGGATACCCGCAACGGCTGTACGGGTATCCGTTTTTGATCATTCCGCGGGATCGGGGGTGTCGTTTCCCGCGCGGTAACGGTTGGGGCTCATGCCCATGATCTGCCTGAAGCAGCGGTTGAAGCTGGTCTGGTTGGCAAACCCGCACTTGACCGAAATATCGTGGATGCTGTCCGCCGTGTTCCGCAAAAGGTGGCAGGCGTTATTGATCTTGACCTCGCGGACGTACTCCGAAAAGGGGATCCCCACGTTCTTGACGAAGATGCGGGAGAGGTAGGATTCGTTATATTTCAGCTTCTCCGCCAGCTCGTGGAGGGTGCAGGGCTTGTCCATGTTGCTTTCCACGTACATGAGCATATCCTGCCAGTGGCCCGACTCCTTGGGGAGAGTATCCTCCACCTCATGATTCAGTTGATGATAGAACAGGGCGCAGAACAGGTAGAGGAAGCCCTTGACGGTGGGTATATCCTTACTGTCCTTCATGTGCAGGAACAGCTCCCGATAGCAGGCGGGAACGCCGTGGAGAACGGGGGTGTTTAGCCTGTACCGAGCAAGGGGCTCGTTGATGGCGGAGATGAGGTCCCCCGAAAACACGCAGAGGAGGCAGAGACTTTGCTTCCCTTCCTCGGTTTTATAGCTGTGGGCGCGGTGGGGCTTGATGAGGATGAGATCTCCTTTCGTAACGGCGTACTCCTCCCCGTCGATCTGGATGGTCATGTCCCCCTCCAGCATGAGCACCATTTCGTAGCAACGGTGCATATGGAGGGGAAAGCTGTGGTTGACGTTGCGCTCGTAAAGGAAATGATTGGCCCCGACGCCGTGCTCGATCTCATAGAAAAACATACTCACAGGAAGCTCACTTACTTTATGGGCTCAAAATCCTGGGCGCCGTGCTTGCACAGGGGGCAGACAAAGTCCTCGGGCAGGGGATCGCCCTCGTAGACGTAGCCGCAGACCGTGCAGACGTAGCCCTTCTTGCCCTCGGTTTGGGGCTTGGGCTTGACGTTTGCGTGGTAGTAGGCGTAGGTCATGGACTCGCGGTCCGAGATGGTGCGGGCCTCGGTAACGGTGCAGATGAACATACCGTGGCTCTCCAGATCCACGTATTGCTCCACCTTCAGGGACAGGACGGCGTTGATATAGCGAGGGAGGATGACCAGGCCGTTATCCGAGCGCAGGGGGGTGCAATCGGCGAACTTATCCACGTTACGGCCGCTCTTGAAGCCGAAGGCCTCGAAGACCTTGAAGGGGGCCTCCACGGTGAGGCAGTTGACGTTCATGACACCCGACTGTTTGATGACGTGGTGGGAGTAGTTGGCCTTATTGATGGTCACGGCGATCTTGTTGGGGTTGTCGGCCACCTGGGAGACGGTATTGACGATGAGGCCGTTGTCCTTCTTGCCGTCGTTGCAGGTCACCACGTAGAGGCCGTAGCCCAGCTTATAGAGGGCGGTGAGGTCGTTCTTGTTGGCGGTCTCCTCCTGTCTGGCCAGGTACTCACGGCAGAGCTCGTCGGAAAGGGCGGTGAGCTGGGCGTTGCTCTCGTCGTTCAGGGCGGAGAGGATCTTGACGTTGTTCTCGGTATAGGTGAGGTTCTTACAGCCCTCCAGCATACCCTTCATGACCTTGGCGGCCAGAGGAGCCCAGGAGCCGTTCTCCACGAAGGCCACGG
>JAFULU010000177.1 GCA_017483125.1 Clostridia bacterium | reverse complement strand
TCTGTCGGTCTACTGCCTTCTGCGGCTGGGAGAGACCCTGACTCTGTTCACCTTTGCCCTCTGCCTGCTCATCCGCCTGCTTGGCGGTGACCGACCCTGACGGCACTTGTCGGGATCCCGAAATAATAACCGAAAATAAACTTGAAAAATTCGTTTTCACCCTTGAAAAAAACTCAAATATGTGATACAATATAGAGAGGGCTGAAAACCCCTCGAAAAAGCGGAAAGGAAACGTCACAATGAACGGTACGACCTTGAATTTCCACTACGATTTTCTCACCGGCCTCGTGCTGACCGATCCCGAGTTCTTTACCAAGAAGGTGCCTTACATGAAGGCCGCCGGGGTCAGAACCGTCTGGCTGGACAACTATATCTACGGCGAGTGGCAGAACACCCCCGAGGAAGCGTCCCGCGCCAAGGCCATGCTGGAGGCCGAGGGCTTTGAGGTCCAGGCCATCTGCGTGCCCCTGGGTCACGGCTCCAACGCCCTCAACGGCGAAGAGGCCGACCCCACCCTCCCCGCCGATTGGCAGAACCGCGTGGGGGCTGACGGACAGCGGCAGGGAACCACCACCTGCGTGGACGAGGTAGTCTTTGACAACTACCGCAAGGCCCTGAAGATTCACAAGGAGATCGGCTTTACCCGGATCTTCCACGACGACGACCTCCGCATGGGCTCCTGGGGGCCTCACCTTCAGGGCTGCTACTGCGACCGTTGCCTGAACCGCTTCTACAAGCAGTACCCCCAATTCGATGGCATGAGCCGCGGCGATATCCTCCGTCTGGGCACCCCCGGCAGTGAGGTCAGAGACGCGTGGGAGACTGTCCAGTGTGAGTCGGTCATCCGCTTCCTCACCGAGACCACCCCCGAGGGCATGACCCCCGGCATCATGGTCATGCACAACGGCGACCGCCGCCACGGCCTGGATATCCCCGCCATGAAAAAGGCCTTCCCGAACGCCCTGTTCCGCGTGGGGGAATGCCAGTTCAGTGATGCCTCCTTCCTGCATCCCCTGGGCCGCCCTGCCCTGGAGCGGAGCATCCGCAAGCACCTGGCCCTCATCGGCTCGGTGGAGAACGCCTTCTCCGAAACCACCACCTACCCCGTGGGCGCCCTGTCCCCCGCCAACTTCGTGGAGAAGATCCGCTGGGAGATTAGCTGCGGTCTGCGCAATATCTACCTCATGAGCGGCAACGTCTTCCTCCCCGATCCCTACTGGGAGGCCGTGATCGCCGCCAAGGACGAGCTGGAGTACCTGGCCGCGTCCACCCCCCTCCCCGTGCTGGACGGAACCCCCATCGAAGAGGACTTCATCTGGCACGCGTAAAAATTTGTTTATCATTATCCAAGCGAAAGGAAAATAAAAATGTCTGAATGCACCCATGATTGCTCTACCTGCTCGGCGAATTGCTCGTCCCGTCAGAAGAGCCGCGAAGAAATGTTTGAAAAGCCCAACGACCTGTCCTCGGTCAAGCACATTATCGGTGTTTGCAGCGGTAAGGGCGGCGTGGGTAAGTCCCTCGTCACCTCCATGCTGGCCGTCAATATGCAGAGACGGGGCTACAAGGTGGGTATCCTGGACGCCGATATCACCGGCCCCTCCATCCCCAAGGCCTTCGGTCTGAACAAGCCCGTTGAGGGCGACGGTCTGGGCATGATCCCCCCCTCCACCACCACGGGCATCGACATCATGTCGGTGAACCTCATGCTGGAGGACGTGACCAAGCCCGTGATCTGGCGCGGCCCCGTCATCGCGGGCACCGTCAAGCAGTTCTGGACCGACACCATCTGGAACGACATCGACTACCTCTTCGTGGACTGCCCTCCCGGAACCGGTGACGTCCCCCTGACCGTCTTCCAGTCCCTGCCCCTGGACGGCGTGGTCATCGTCTCCTCCCCCCAGGATCTGGTCTCCATGATCGTCCAGAAGGCCGCCCACATGGCCGACATGATGAAGGTCCCCGTGCTGGGTCTGGTGGAGAACATGAGCTATGTGATCTGCCCCGATTGCGGCAAGGAGATCCGCGTCTTCGGCGACAGCCACATCGAGGAGATTGCCAATAAGTTTGGTTATGACCTCCTGGGCAAGATCCCCATGGACTACAAACTGGCCGCCCTCTGCGACAAGGGCTGGATTGAGATGATGGAGAATTCCTACCTCGAGGCCGCCGCCGACGCCATCGAGCGCAAGTGCCCCGTCTCCCAGGACGAGGAGTAATACCGCTATACGGCTCTCCCTCAGGGAGAGCTGGCGCCCGCTGTTTATAGCGGGTGACTGAGAGGGAGATCCAAAGGAAAGCCCTCTCCGCCATGCCTACGTGCGACACCCCCTCCAAGGGGGAGGTCCGATCGACCCCCGCACACCCCGAAAGGAGCGTTTTACCGTGAAAAAGACCCCGAAGAAGCATAAGACCGCCTCTACCCGACGTGGCAGAGCGTCCTTGCGCCTTCGCGGCTCTTTGACCCGTCTTTCCGACAAATGGAAGGCGGGCCGGGCGGCAAGACGCTCCTTTTTCCGTACCCTTTGGCGGGTGGGCTGGCGGTGCGGTGTCCTGCTTCTGCTCTGCGCCTCCCTCACCCTGACTCTGGTCATGACGGTCTCCACCACCATGGTCAAGCTCACCTCCGAGCGCGTCGTCACAACCGAAGCCCTCTTCCCCGATACCGACTACGACTGTATTCTGGTTCTCGGCGCGGGGGTGCGGGACGACGGCACCCCCAGCGATATGCTCTACGACCGCGTCAGCGTCTCTGCCGAGGTCTATGCCGTTTTGGGTGACGTACCGCTCCTCATGAGCGGCGACCATACGGGAGACTACAACGAGGTGGGGGTCATGAAGTCCCTGGCCGTAGAGATGGGTGTCCCCTCCGAGGATGTCTTCCTGGACCATGAGGGCTACTCCACCTACGAGAGCCTTTACCGCGCGAAGGCTGTCTTCGGCGCCAAGAGGATTATCATCATCACCCAGGAGTACCACCTCCACCGCGCCCTCCACATCGCCCGTGAGCTGGGTATGGAGGCGGTGGGTGTCTCCGCCGATCTCCGCCCCTACCGCGGTCAGACCCGCTACAACGCCCGCGAGCATCTGGCCCGCTTTAAGGACTTCTTCGCCGCCGCCAAGGGGGAGTACGACGACCACCCGGACCCGCCCGTGGACCTGAACGGGGACGGGAATGAGACGTAAGGAGGCTTTTATGGTAACCGTCGGTATTGACCGCATTGAGGAAGCCCCCTACAGGGCCCTGCTGAAAAATCAGCGCATCGGCCTCGTCACCAACGCCTCGGGCCTCTCTCCCCGCTACTGCTGGCGGGGCACCGTGGAGGTCATGGCCTCCCGCTACAGGGTCACCGCCCTTTTCGCCCCCGAGCATGGGGTGCGGGGCGTCCTCGGCCCCGGGGAGAAGGTCAGCCACGGGGTGGATGCCCTGTCGGGACTGCCCACCTACTCCCTCTTTGAGGACATGGTCTTCGCGGGAGCGGACGAGGCGGCCACTGATAAGGCCTATATGCCCGCCGCGGAGAGCCTGCGGGAGATGGACCTTCTCTTCTTCGATATGCAGGACGTAGGCTCCCGCTACTTCACCTACGCCTCCACTCTCTTCTACACAATGCGCGCCGCCGTATCTGCGGGACTGCCCCTTGTGGTAGCCGACCGCCCCAACCCCTTGGGCGGCGAGGTGGTGGAGGGCTGCCGACAGGATGATACCTGCCGCTCCTTCATCGGCCTCACCCGCGTGCCCATCCGCCACGGCCTGACGCTGGGGGAGCTGGCGCGGTACTACAACGGGGCATACGGTCTGGGCTGTAACCTCACCGTCATCCCCATGGAGGGCTGGGAACGCTCCATGCTCTGGCAGGATTGCGGTCTTCCCTTCGTGCGTCCCAGTCCCAACCTCCCCACCCCCGCGTCCATTCTGGTCTACAACGGCACCTGTATGCTGGCGGGGACCAACGCCACCGAGGGACGGGGCACCACCACCCCCTTCACCACGGTGGGCGCACCCTACGTCAACCCTCTGGAGCTGACCGACGCGCTGGACAGCCTCCGCTTGGAGGGTCTGCGCTTCAGCCCCACCCACTTCATCCCCGCCTTTTCCAAGTATCAAGGGGAGGTCTGCCGCGGGGTGGATATCCATATCACGGATCCCCGCGCGATCCTTTCGGTGAGGATGGGACTCAACCTCATTCTCACCCTCCAAGCCATGTATCCACGGAACTTCGCCTTCCGCGAGCCCGCGACCCCCGATGGCCGCTGGCATATCGACTTGTCCACGGGTAACGATACCCTCCGTACCACCGACATCCCCGCCGAGGATATCTACAAGGCCTGGCAGACCGACGCGGTCGCCTTCCAATCCGAAACACTCTCTTATCGCCTCTATTGAGATTGTCACGTTACAGAAAGGACGCAATCAACCATGAAAAAACTGCTTTGGATCACCTTGCTTCTGACTTTAGTCTTGACGGTCGTTGCCTGCGTGAACTCTCCCGACGCACCCCAGAGTGGAAGTGCCGAGGGAATGACTACCGACTTGTCTGCCGACACTTCCACCGAAGCACCTACCGATGCTTCCACCGAGGACAGTACGGAGGGGGTGACAGAGGCTCCCACCGAAGCCCCCGTGGATCCCAAGGTGCAGAATGCCCCTCTGATCTCTTCCGAGGATTTCATGAATCCTGCCAACGAATTTCGTGCTCTCAACATTGAGCATGGCTACCCCGGCGGCTCCATCGCGGATCGGGTGCAGCAGCTCAAGGACTTGGGCTTTGGAGGCGTGGCGACCAACGACCCCTTCACCCCCAACTACCTCCGCAGCGAGGAGTCCCTGGCCCGCTTCAATGAGTTTGTGCAGACTCTCCATGCTCAGGGCTTGCGGGTGTGGCTTTACGACGAGCATGGCTACCCCAGCGGCTCGGCGGGGGATCTGACCTGTGAGGGTCACCCCGAGTACGAGGCGGTGCGCCTGACCCAGATCACGGTTAAGGGGAGCGGTTCCACCCAACAGACCGTGGCTGTCCCGGATGCCTTTGTGAAGGTGGAGTGCGCTTCACTGGAGACGAACGGCAGCTACCGAGCCCTTGAGGTGACGGTAGAGGGCGGACAGATGACCTTCAAGGGTACGGACGGCGATTGGGTGGCTTATATCTACTGTGCCACCAAGTACAATCTGGGCTTTGAATGGAACAATTCCTATCCCAATATTCTCAATCGAGATGCCGTAGCCCGCTTCATTGAGGTCACCTTCGATACCTACGAGGGGGCCGTGGAGAACTTCTCCGAGGTCATTGAAGCAGTCTTTGACGATGAGGCTCAGCTTCTGGCGGTCCACCACATTGTTCCCGCTGGGTTAACGAATCCCGTTCTCCCCTATGACTACGACATCTTCGATACCTTTGAGAAGAAGTTCGGTTACGATCTGCGTCCTCTCCTCCCGCTGGTCTATAACAGCGATAGTGACGAGGCCATCCGCCTCCGCGCTCACTTCTACGCCCACATCGGTGACCTGGTTTCGGAGAACTTTTTCGGACAGGTGCAGGCGTGGTGTAAGGCCCACGGCATTACCCTGTCGGGCCACCTCCTCCTGGAGGAGCAGATGATGTACCACGTCCCTGTCTACGGTAACTACATCCAATGCGCCCAAAACATGGGCTTCCCCGGATTTGACGTGCTGAGTCCCCGTCCCAAGGCCTACATGGACAGCATCTCGACGGGAGGAAAGTACGCCTCCTCCTCGGCTTGGCTGACGGGACAGAGACGGGTTATGGTGGAGATCGCTCCTGCGGCTGACCCGGATGAATTCGCCACCAATCATTTGGATTATGCCCTGGGCTCCATGACCTTCGCCTACTTCGACGGCGGTAACCAGATCACATCCTACTACGGCCAGGCCAGTGCCGACTACGCCACGGGCAAGGCCTTCAACGAGTATGTTGGGCGCATGGGCTCCATCACGGTGGACGCCCTGAACAAGACCGGGATTGCCATTTACTACAGCGTGGACACCGTGGCGGGCAAGTACATCTCTCCCGAGAACCAGTATACGTATAATCCCAGTTCCGCCGCCCGCGCCTGTGACGAGACGGTCAACTCCATTGTCAAGTCTCTCCGCGAATCCGCCCGAGACTACGTATTCCTGGACTCCGTCTCCCTGCAAAGAGGCACTGCCGAAGGAGGTGCTCTGAAGGTGGGTGACTTCACCTTCCGAACCATCATTGTTCCCAAAGCAACCGTCATGCGCATCGAAGACATGCGGATGCTGGATACCCTCATTTCCCAGGGCTGCGAGGTGATCTTCGTGGGAGAGATGCCCTCCCTGGCCTTCCATGAGACGGATCAGGCGGAGCTGGAGGAGCTGTCCGAGCGCCACAAGGACGGTCTGGTCAAGAAGTTCTCCCGATCCGCCCGCGAGGTATCGGTGCGATTCGACCTGACTGTGGAATCCAAGCAGACCGTGTATGTTTCCCCCTATGAGAAGAACGGAGCGACCTTCTTCTTTCTGGCCAATGCCGCACCCAAGACCGCCACTATGACCTTCACCTACGAGGGGGCTGTGGGCTATCGACTCTATGACCCTGTGACGGGTGAGATCACCGAGATTGCCGCTGACGCTGTCTGGGAAATGCCCTCTTACCGCGCCCTGTTCGTTCAGCCTTTGCTGGCTGAGTAATCAAACAGCTATTCAAAATACATGCCGTTTCTATGGCAGATAAGGAGATCACTATGCAAAAGTACGACATCGCGGCCTACATCTGGCCCTCCTACACGGGTAAGGAGTTTCGCGCCCGCCAGTTCTGGCCCGATGGCATCGGCGAGTGGCAGACGGTCATGTCGGTGCCCTCCCGTATGCCCCTGAAGCCCGCCGACTACGAGTGGGACCGCAAGCCTCTCTGGGGTTGCTGTGACGAGGCCGATCCCAAGGTCATGGAGATGCAGATCGACGAGGCCGTGAAGTACGGTGTCAACGTCTTCATCTACGACTGGTACTGGTATGACCGCCGTCCCTTCCTGGAGCAGTGCCTGGACGAGGGCTTCCTGGGTGCCTCCAATAACGAAAAGATGAAATTCTACATCATGTGGGCTAACCACGACGCAGGCTATACCTGGGACGTCCGCCTGTCCGACCTCCTCTGGAGAGGCCAGGACCCCAACGTCTGGCTGGGCTCGGTGGATCGGGTGGAGTTTGAGAAGGTGGCTCACCGCATCATCGAGAAGTACTTCTCCCGCCCCAACTACTATAAGATCAACGGCAAGCCCCTGTTCATGATCTACGACGTGGACAACCTGGTCAAGGGCTTGGGAGGCATCGAAGCCACCAAGGACGCCCTGGAGTGGTTCCGCGAAGAGACGGTCAAGGCGGGCCATCCCGGCCTGGAGCTGCAGCTGACGGGCTGGGGCGAGCGCATGAACAACATGAGCGGCGTGGACGGTAATAAGTTCCTCTCCACCAAGGAGGTTGTCCCCGCTCTGGGCTTCGACAGCGTCACCAACTACCAGTTCGTGCATTTCGTAGACATCAACCGCGACTACGCCGACATCCTGCCCGATGTGGCCGCCGAGTGGGCCCGCATGGATCGGGACTACACCGTCCCCTTCTACCCCCACATCTCCATCGGCTGGGACAATAATCCCCGCTTCCGCGGCTTCGTAGGCTACGGCATGAAGAACAACGGCCCCGAGGAGTTCGAGAAGGGTCTGATCATGGCCAAGGAGTACGTGGACAGCCACGACCTCCCCGTTCCCCTCATCACCATCAACAGCTGGAACGAGTGGACCGAGACCTCCTACCTGGAGCCCGACACCAAGTACGGCTACGGCTACCTGGAGGCCATCCGCAACGTGTTCGTGGAGGAATAAGACCTGCATACAGAAATCCCTCTCCTGCCATAAGGTGGGAGAGGGATCTTTTTGGGTGGGGCTTGTAAGGTATTGATCTTCAAATTTGGGTTTAGCGGTAATTTTTCCATCGAATGTAGGGACCGGCGTCCTCGACGGTCCGCCACCGTTCAACCAAAAAACTTTGTCGGGTCAAGGATATTTGTGGACCGTCGAGGACGCCGGTCCCTACAGCTTCGTTATCAAACTCACCGCAAATTCTAATTCATTCATCCTTCACCGTAAAGCCCACCTCCGCCCCCGCCAGATCACCGTCGGGGTCATTAACGGGTATGAGGACGAAGCGACTGCCCACCGTCTCCCCCGAGCTCTCACCCACACGGGTCAGGGTCACGTGAATGCGCCCGTCGCTCACCGTGACGTCGGTAACGGTATGCTCGCAAAGGGAGCTTTCACGCAGGTAAACCATCACCACCGACTTCCCCGCGTACAGATCGGCAGGATCACGGTTGAAGGCCTCCGCAAAGGCGGTGAAGTCCCCGTCCCCCGCAAAGGTGGGCAGGAGACGGATATCCGCCAGCTCCTCGGCCGTCAGCACGCGGGGAGCTTCCCCGAACACCGCCGAAACGGTGATGAACTGATCGGGCCCCACCGCAAAGGCGGCGGGATCCTTGAGCCACGCGTAGTAGTCCTCGTTGATGCCGCGGCAGTAGGTGTAGTAGCCGCCGTACAGAACACCGTCGGCCAGCTTGGCGGAGGAATCCAGACGGATGTCCAGGGTCTCGCGGACAAGGCTTTGGGTGGTGCCGTCCAGGCAGGTCACGGTGACGGGAGAGCCGTCCACGGTACGGACAAGCCCCGTGTGAGCGGCGGCGGTAAGGGAATCCCACCCCATCAGGTAACCGTTGTAGGTAATGTCCCGTCCCACGTCCAGCAGAGCGTACTCCCCGATGTAGGCCACCGTGGAGGGAATGACAAAGACAGAGCTGTCGGTGTAGGCGGGGACGGTGTCCTTCCACTTGAGGGCGAAGTAGGAGCCGCTGTCGTAGGTCATGGCGCGGTCGGCCAGAAGACGGGTGTGGGGATGGAGGGAGGTGGCCCCGGGGCGGTTGTCGGCGGTAGCGACAGCCACCATGTAGGGGTTCTTCTCGGTGCCGAGGTAGAGGACATTCCCGTACAGGTGGTAGATCTCGGCCTCCATGGGGAAGGTGCCTCGGTCGTAGACCCGAAGCCCCGCGGGGAGGATGACCTCGGTCAGCTCTATGCTGTTGCTGAAGGCGTTGCGGTAGATCTCAATGACCGCATCCCCGTCGGGGGAGTGGTTGGGAATGCGGAGGGCGGTCTGCTCCTTGCCCGACACGTAGCCCATGCAGACACAGGTGCCGTCACCGTTGCTGACGTAGCGCAGACCCGAATCGTCCACCGAGGCAGTCCCTGCGGGTACGCGGTCGCTCTCCTCGGGCAGAGTCACGGGCTCGTCGGTCTCGGAGGGCAGGGTCTCACCCGTAAAGCCGTCCTCGGTGGAGCCGTTCGCGGGAGGCTGCAGGTCTCCGCTGGGGGGATTGATGCCCAGCTTCACCACGGCGGCCAGCACCGACAGGGACACCACGGCGCAGAGAATGGCTACCGCCCAGCCGCTGCGGGCAAAGCGGGTCAGAATGTTGTCACCGCGGCGGCCCTTCCCGCGGATGGGAGCTGATACGGCGGCATCGGGGAGCATACCCTCCTGAATGAAGGCGTCGTCCAGACCGTCCATGGCCTCGAAGAGAAGGAGAGCGGAATCGAATTGGCTCATACGCTGTACCCCCTTTCGGTCAGGTATTTGCGGAGCCGCTCACGGATGCGGAAGAGCCGCTGGTTTAAGGCGTTCTCCTTCATGCCGTAGGCGTCGGAGAGCTGGCGGGGGGTGTAGCTGTGGAAGTACCGCCCCACGAAAAGCTTGCGGTCGGTCTCCTCCAGACCCGCCACGAAGGCATTGAGAGCCTGCCGAAGCTCGGCCATGGAAGCCGCCTCGGCGGGGGAGCTATCGGGGTCGGGGAGGCACTCGGCCAGCTCGTGGAGGGGAGAATCAGGGGCGTGGGAGCGCTTGTCGGCGTGCTCACGGCGGTAGCGGGAGATGGCCAGATTGCGGATGATGTGGGCCAGGTAGGTGCGCAGGACAGAGGGACGGCTGGGGGGAATGGTGTTCCATGCCCGCAGCCAGGTGTCGTTGACGCACTCCTCTGAGTCCATATGGCTCTTGAGGATGCGCATGGCCACCCCGAAGCAGTAGGCGCCGTGGGCATTGGCGGTCTCGGATATGGCCCGCTCGTCACGGGCGAAGTACAGCTCAATGATCTGCTCGTCGGTCATGAGGGCTCCTCCTTTCTCTGGAGTGTTGCTTCATCTACTATAACGCAAAAATGTGGCGGTGATTACGGGGGAGGCGTAAATTTTTTGGGAATTTTGTAAATTGCAGTTTATCGTTCCGATAAACTGCAATAGTGAAATACGCTTCGCGTGTGAAATGCCTGCGGCGTGAAATACGCTTTGCGTGTGAAATCCTCCCTTCGGTCGGGTGTCGGAAGAAACCCTACGGGTTTCAATTTTA
>JAFULU010000176.1 GCA_017483125.1 Clostridia bacterium | reverse complement strand
CTCCTCGGTGGGTTCCTCGGTGGGGGCTTCGGTGGGAGCCTCGGTGGGGGGCTCGGTTACGGGGTCGGTGGGGGCGGGGGTGATCTCGGCGGTGGTGTCGGCGGGGGTACTGCCGCTGTCACAGGCGGAGAGCAGGCAGACCGTCAGCCCCAACAGCAGAAGTGCCAGCAGGGCGAAAATACGGGTGGATCTCAAAGCTCGGCGCATGGGAGCCTCCTTTCGGGGGTGAAGGATAAGGGTTCTTGAAAGACCGCGACACCGAGCGAAAAGGCTCGCCCGGTGTGCGGATGGGTCACTCGGTTTTTGCGGATCAGTTCTGTCCTCTGTCGTAGCGCTTCATGAAGTTCTCCAGCTTATCCTCGTACTCTTCCTCAATGAGGACGGGGCACTCAAGGCCGCCCTTGTAGGCGGAGATGTACTCGACCATCCACTTGTAGTACTGATCGCCGTGACCGCCCTCCATGGGCTCAATGTCGCGGCTGTAGTTCTGGTTGTAGTTATCGGTGAAGGCGTACTCGCCGCCGCCCACATCCAGTCTTTGGGCGGTCCACTCGTTCCACCAGGTCAGGGTGACGATCTTGGGCTGGTACTCAAAAGCGGTGAGCCACTGGGCGTACCAGAACATACCGCCCTCACGGCCGTGAGCGGTGGGCATGGACATATAGGTCTCCTGGGAGGCCACAGCCACGCTGACCTGCTCGGGCTTGCCGTCGGGCCCATTGGTAACCTTGTCCTTGTTGTTGATGCTGAGGAAGCTCCACTGACCCTGATCGTACTTGACCCCCAGACCCCACATGGAGCGGACGGTGTAGAGATCCTTCAGAGGGAACTCCTCGGGGGTCTTATGGGTGGTGATGAGGAAGGGCTTACCCTCCCAGTAGACGAAGCAGTCCTTCCACTTCTCCACGGCGTGGTACTTGTCGTACAGCTCCTGATACAGGGGGCCGTTGCCGTCGCCCACCCAGAACACCACGTAGGGAGTACCCAGGCCCTCGGCACGCATCTCCATGATGGTGTCGCAGATGGCGTCCATGGGCTTCTGGATGTACTCGTTCCAGGCGGAGGCACCCAGGTAGCCGTCGCCCGCGTTGGTGAGGTCGATGATGATGAAATCCACGCCCGCGGTGTAGAGCTGGGTCATGTGGGTGCGGATGACCTCCTTATTGGAGCTACTGTAGTACCCCAGAGCGGGCTTTGCCCAGTAGTGGAAGGAGGGAGAGCCGCCCCACTGCTGGTTGCCGGCCAGGATCTCGGTGATGTTGTGCCAGTTGTCCACGGTGCCGCCCGACTTACCCAGAATGGCGTCGAACCAGACCGAGTAGCAGATGGAGACAAGCCCCGTCTTGTCGGTGATGTCCAGACCCAGGCTGTTGCCCTCGGTGGGGGTAGCGGTGACGGTGGTGGTGGTCACGGTCTCGCCCTTGGAGGCCGCGTACAGGTCCAGATTGTCGATCTGGGCACCGCCGCCGCCATGGACGAACAGGGAGTAATGCTCACCCTGTAGAGAATCGGTAGAACAGTTGGATTCAGCGATCATTTCCTTTGCCTCATTGTATACACGGATCTTGCCCTCGGCGAAGAGAACGGTACAGACCAGTCGGGCGGTATCGGTCCCCTCGGGAGTGACGTAGACGTAGGTGGAATAGTCGGAGGAGGTGATGATGTCCACGTGATGCTTGCCGTTCAGCATCCCCGCCTCCAGCTCAACAGCGGCCCAAGCGGCGGGCCAGGTGTTCTCGTCGGGATGGTAGATATGGATCTTACTGCCCGCGGGATTGAAGGAGATCCACAGGCCGTCCCCGGGACCGTCGGGGATCTTGTAGGTGTAGTTGCTGACGTAGCAGCCCCACATGGCGTTCAGCCACGCACCGTTCCCCGCCGAGACGATGGACCAGTCCACGGAGAGCTGGGCCTGCTTGTAGTTCTTGACGGAGGAGGAGGGATTGGGACCCCAGGTGGTCCACGCGCCGCCCGTCAGAGTGGCGGAATTGGCATCAAAGGGGGAGTACAGCACGCCGTCGCGGCAGTCGGTAGCCCCTGCGGAGCGGACGGTGGCGTTGCCCCCGCAGGAGGGATCGTTGTCCGAGAAGTCGGCGTGGAAGGTGTTGATGACACCCTCCTGACCGGGCTCCATGAGCTGGCCCAGCTTGTCGTCGGGATACGCGGCGTGTACCTCGGTCTCCACCAGCTTGTCGTAGACCACGATACCGTCGTTGAATTTACCCGTATCCTGCTCCCAGCCCTTCAGCTCCTCGGTGGGGGCTTCGGTAGGCTCTTCGGTAGGCTCTTCGGTGGGTTCCTCGGTGGGTGCGTCGGTAGGTTCCTCAGTGGGCACGTCGGTGGGCGCATCCGTGGGCGCGTCGGTGGGGGCGTCGGTATCGGGGGCGGGGGTCTTACCCTCACAGCCCGCAAACAGGCACAGGGTCAGGGTCAGGCAGAGAGCCAGAACCAGCCACAGGCCCATGCGCTTCACATGCAGATTCTTCATAGGTTTCCTCACTTTCGGGAAGGGGTTTCCTTCCAAGATAATTGTATTATATCATACCGTTTTTCACTTGTCAAGACAATTTCACAACAATTCACATCCCGTTCAAAAGGCTTATGGGCACTTTGCACAACGCCCTTTGAAGTGGGAAAAAACCGCAAATTTTTCCGAAAAATATTTCAAAAACCCCTTGACAAAATCCCCTCTCCGTGGTATAATATGCAAGCGTTGTGAAAACGCATGGCGGAATAGCTCAGCTGGCTAGAGCAACCGGTTCATACCCGGTAGGTCACAGGTTCAAATCCGGTTTCCGCTACCATACCTTACCGCTTCCCAATACGGGGAGCGGTATTCACTATATGGCCCGGTGGTCAAGCGGCTAAGACACCGCCCTTTCACGGCGGTAACACGGGTTCGATTCCCGTCCGGGTCACCAAAACGAAAAGGAGCACTTCTCGTGCTCCTTTTCGTTTTGCTGATTTGTTTGGTGAATCAGAACCCCGCCAAGTCCCATAGGACTTGGCATAGCGGGCGCTGGATACCTTTGGGTTCAGCTTTTCGCGGGCGCACGCAGGGGTTCTGATTCCCGTCCGGGTCACCAAAACCCAAAGGAATATTTTTCGTGCTCCTTTTTGCTTTGCCGATTCGCTTAGTGAATCAGGACCCCGCCAAGTCCCATAGGACTTGGCAAAGCGGGCGCAGGATACATTTGGGCTCAGTCTTTCGTGGGCGCACGCAGGGGTTCTGATTCCCGTCCGGGTCACCAAAACCCAAAGGAACATTTTTCGTGCTCCTTTTTCCTTTGCCGATTCGCTTAGTGAATCAGGAACCCGCCAAGTCCCATAGGACTTGGCATAGCGGGCGCAGAGTACCTTTGGGTTCAGCTTTTCGTGGGCGCACGCAGGGGTTCTGATTCCCGTCCCAGTCTCGTGAACCGCCATTCGGCACTTCCCTCCCCAAAGGACGCGCAGCTCAACGTGAGCCGCGCGCCTTTTCTGTTTACGAAACAAAGTGGAAAAAGACTTACTTCTTGTCAAACAAGGCCCGTCTCTCGGTGGAGTGCCGCATCATGGCTCTCATGCCCTCGACATCCTCGGTCTCCAGCATGGTCTTCAGCTCGGTGAATTTGTCTATGAAGAGATTCATCTGGTCAAGGAGGACGTCCTTGTTGGCCACGAACAGCTCGCTCCACATGAGGTCGTTGATCCGCGCGATGCGGGTCAGGTCGCGGAAGGAGTCACCCGTGAATTTCTCCATGTTCTCCTTGTCGTTGCAGGTCATGAGGGTGATGGCGATGCAGTGGGTCAGCTGGGAGAGGAAGCCGATCATCTCGTCGTGCTCCTCCGGGGTGAGGGTGCTGACGTTGGAGAAGCCCAGAAGACGGCCCAGCTCGATACAGGTACGGATGGCCTCGGGGGTGTTCTTTTCGGTGGGGGTAACGATGTAGTTGGCTCCGATGAACATTTTGTCGGTGCTGTTCTCCACTCCCGACACCTCCCGTCCCGCCATGGGGTGGGCGGCGATGAACTCCACGTCGGGGCGCAGCATTTCCTGAATTCGGTACACGATGCTCCGCTTGACACCCGTCACGTCGGTGAGAAGGGCTCCGCTCTTGAAGAGGTGCTGGTGCTTTTCGATCCACTCCACGAAAACGTGGGGGTAGAGGGCGAAGATCACCAGATCCGCCTCCCCGATCATGCGGGGATCAGGCTCGGTGGAGCCCTCGTCAATGATCCCCTCGCGGACGGCGTAGTGGATGGAGCTTTGCTCCAGGGTGATGGCGCTGATATGGAACCCGAAGCGGCGGAGCACCTTGGCGTAGCTGCCGCCCAGCAGTCCCAGACCTACAATGAGTATTTTTTGGCTTACGTCTACGATCATGACAGCTCTACCTCCGCTCCCAGCTTGGTGATGTCCCCGAAAAAGCCGGGGTAGCTCTTACGGACGGCCTCCGCCCCGCGGACGGTGCCCCCCGTTTGGGTCAGAATCACCGACAGGGCCATGACGATGCGGTGATCGTTGTGTCCGTCCAGCACCTCTCCCCTGTTGCGAAGAGTCTGCTTCGGGACGGTGATCTCGTTCTCCCCGAAGATCAGCCCGCCCCCCAGCTTGGTCAGCTCCCCCTGCATGGCGGCACCGCGGTCGCTCTCCTTGGCCTTGAGGCGGTCGGTGCCCGTGAAGGTGGCGCCGTTCTTCAGCGCGGCCAGGGCAAAGAGGATGGGCCCGAGGTCGGGGCAGTCCGAAATATCCAGGGTAGGGGTGCCCGCCGCGATCTTCTCAAAATAGTCGGCGTACACGCGGTCACCCTGCAGGCTATGGGGATTGAGGTTGCCCACGGCCACCTCTCCGCCCAGGTAGTTGAAGGCGTCGAGAAAGGCGGCGTTGGAGTAGTCCCCCTCCACGCGGCCCGAAAAGGCGCGCAGGCGGGAGGACTTGACCGCAACCGTATAGGGATCGGTAAAGGCCACCTCCGCCCCAAAGGAGCGCAGAGCCGAGATAGTCAGATCAATATAGGAACGGCTTTCAAAGGGGGGCAGGATCTCAATGGTGGAGTCCCCGCCCAGATACACGAGGGCAAGCATCAGTCCCGTGATGAACTGACTGCTGATGTCCCCCCGCACCCTGTAGTGTCCGCTCTCCAGCTTGCCCCGCAGGATCACGGAACCTTGGCTTTTGGTGAAGGTGAAGCCCCGCTCGCGGCACAGCTCCTCGTAGACCTCCAGCGGGCGTTCCAGAAGCCGCTGACTTCCCTGCAGGGTCACGGTCTTGTCGAGGCACAGGGCCAGGGGAATGAAGAAGCGGAGGGTACTGCCGCTCTCACGGCAGGCCAGGATGGGGGCATCCACCGCCATGAAGCCTGTGGGGTCTACCGTCACCGTATCCCCCTCGGCGGTGATCCTCGCCCCCAGAGCCCGGAGGCAGTCCATGCTGGCCAAAATGTCCTCGCTGTAGTCCACTCCCGTCAGGGTGCAGGTCTGACCCGACAGGGCCGCCCCGATCAGGTAGCGGTGGGCCATGCTCTTGGAGGGTGGGGCGTCCACGGCTCCGCGGAGGGTACAGGGCTTAAACGTGGCGATCATGTCGGTATTCCTCGGTCAGATAGTCGATGGCCTCCAGATACCCGTCGGTTCCGTGGCCCGTGATGGTTTTGACGCAGGCAAGGCGCACGAAGCTGATCCGGCGGAAGTCCTCCCGCTCCTCCACCTTGGAGATGTGGACCTCCACGGTGGGGATGCTCACCGACTTGACGGCGTCCAGAATGGCCACGCTGGTGTGGGTGTAGGCGGCGGGGTTGATGACGATACCGTCCACACAGCCGTAGGCACTCTGGATCTTGTCCACCAGATCCCCCTCGTGGTTGGATTGGTAGACCTCCACCAAAATATCCTTGGCGGCGCAGTGCTTCTGGATCTTGGCCACCAGATCGGCATAGGTCTCCCGCCCGTAGTGGTCAGGCTCGCGGATGCCCAGCATATTCAGATTGGGTCCGTTGATAACAAGGATCTTCATAGGATCAGCTCCGTTCGTTTGGTCACAATGTAGTCTGCCTCGGCCTTGGCGGTGGGCAGGTCGGGCACCGTCACGTCGGCGGTGGCGCGGTAGATGCCGATGCGGTCGTGATACAGCTTTGTCAGCTTGTCTTGGGTGTTGGAAAGGGGACGGTCCCCCGTGGCGCGGAGACGGGACAGGTCGGCGTCAATGAAGTAGAGTCGGCCGTTGCGCCGGAGGCACCGCAGGTTCTCGGCGCGCAGGATGGCACCGCCCCCCGTGGAGATGATGCGGCCGCTCACCGACGACACGTCGCGGACAACTTGGGTCTCCAGATCGCGGAAGGCCGTCTCCCCCTGCTCGGCGATGAGCTCCTTGATGGTACAGCCGCACCGCTTCTCGATCTCGGTGTCGGTGTCGAAGAGCTCGAAGCCCTCGAGGTCAAGGAGCCGACCCACGGTGCTCTTGCCGCTCCCGGGCATACCCGTCAGGACGATATTCTCCTTGGAGGCCAGCACCGAGGCGAAGACGCGGTCGGCGGTCTCCTTGGGGATCCTGGTATCCAAGAACCGCTCCACCGCCACCACGGCCTGCATGACCAGCATATACAGCCCGCCCTCGGCCTTGATCCCCCGCTCCATGGCGTCCAGCACCAGATTGGTGCGCAGGGGATTGTAGACCGCGTCAATGACTCCCTCCAGACGGGAAAAGCCCCCGATGTCCATGGGCACCGACTCGCAGTCGGGGTACATCCCCGCGGGGGTGGTGTTGATGATGATCTCGGCGTCGGTATGGAGGGCGGTCGCCTCATCGTAGGTGATGAACTCCTCGGTCTTCCGTCGGCTGACCGTCAGCACAAGGGAGGCTCCCAGATCGGTTGCCACCACACGGGCGGTCTTGCTGGTTCCTCCCGTACCCAGCACCAGCACCTTCTTGCCCCGCAGGTCCAGTCCCACGCGGTCAATGAGGGCCTTCATGCCGTAGTAATCGGTGTTGTAGCCGTACAGCTTCCCTGCTCGGTTGACGATGGTGTTCACCGCCCCGATGCGGGTGGCGATGTCGCTGACCTCGTCCAGGTAGGGGATGACGGTCTGCTTGTAGGGGATGGTGACGTTGATGGCCGCGAAATCCTTGGCGGCGAAGAAGGGGGGGATCTCCTCCTCGGCAAGCTCCATCAGATGGTACTCGTAATCCGCCAGACGGGCGTGGATCTCCTTGGAGAAGCTGTGGGTCAGCTTTTTCCCGATGCATCCGTACTGCTTCATGGTCAGCCTCCCAGAGCAGCCTTCGCCATGGCCATGACCTCGGCGCAGGGCAGGGTCTTCATCTCAAAGCTCCCCACCTCGCTGACGGTGGTGACCGTCACACGACCGCCGTCGGCCTTTTTGTCGTGGAAGGCCGCCTCGGCGATCTTGTCCCAGTCGTAGGACATTTCACGGTAGAGGCCGCACTTTTTCAGCACCCCGATCAGGCGGGGTCTGACCGCCTCACCGCACATGGGGATCATGCCCAGGGCCACGCACTCGCCGTGGTACAGCTCGGCCATGCCCCCGCTGCTCTCAATGCCGTGGCCCACCGTGTGGCCGAAGTTGAGGATCCTGCGCAGTCCCGTTTCCTTTTCGTCCTGCTCCACCACGTTCTTCTTGACCGTGAGGGCACGGACAATGATCTCGTCGAGACGGCTCCCGATCTCCCCGCTTTCAAAAATGCCGAACAGGACCTCGTCCGAGGTAAGCCCCACCTTGATGGCCTCGGCCAGACCGTTGGAGATCTGGCGGGGGGGGAGGGTCTTCAGAAGGTCGGGGTCAACGAGCACCTTTTTGGGCTGGTAGAAGGCCCCCACGATATTCTTGACCCCGCCGAAGTTGATAGCGGTCTTGCCGCCGATGGAGGAGTCGATCTGGGAAAGCAGGGTGGTGGGGATGTTGTAGAAGTCGATCCCCCGCATATAGGCCGAGGCCGCGAAGCCCGCCAGATCGCCGACCACGCCGCCGCCCACCGCCACCACGCAGTCCTTGCGGGAAAAGCCGTGCTCCAGCATGGTAGAGAGGAGCGTACCGAAGCCCTCCAGGCTCTTGGAGGCCTCCCCCATCTCCACGGTGCAGATCACGCCCTCCTTGCAGAGAGCGGCCACCGTCTCGGCGTACTCCGCGGGGACCCCCGTATCGGTCACCACCAGGACGCGGCGGTTCAGGTTCAGATGCTCATGGGCCTTTGCGAGGAGCCCGCGCTCCACGAGGATATCGTAGCTGTCCTCGCCCAGATTCATATGGATGGTCATAGTTCTTTCCTCATATCTCGGTGTGGGGGGCAAAGGTGCCCGCCACCTTGAGTCGGTCGCACACCGTATTCAGCTCGTTCAGCATCGCCGCGCCGTTGGCGGTGTCGGTGGTGCCGTCGATCTCCACGTAGAAGTAGTACTGCCAGGAATGCTTTTTCATGGGGCGGCTGCGGAGGGCCGTCATGTTGTAGCCGTAGCGGCCGATGATGCCGATGGCCTGGGCCAGAGAGCCCGCCTCATGCTTGACGGTGAACATCAGAACCGTGCTGGACAGGGCGGGGGAGGCGGCCTTCACCTTGGAGAGGACGGCGAAGCGGGTGGTGTTCTCCCCGCTCTTGTTGATGTTGGCCTCGATGACCTTGAGGCCGTAGATCTCGGCGGTCTCCACGCTGGCGATGGCCCCGAGGGTCTTGTCGCCCCCCTCAGCCACGGTTTTAGCGGCAAGGGCGGTGTTGTTGGCCTCCTCGGTGGAAAAGCCCCGCAGCTTGATGTAATCGTGGCACTGGCTGAGGGCCTGGGGGTGGCTGGTAACCCGCTTGATGTCCTCCACCGAGGCCTCGGGGAGACCCAGCAGGTTCTGGTGGATCTCCAGCTCGTAGATGCCGTTGATGAACAGGGTTCCGGAGAAGATCAGATCGATGGTCTGTCCCACTTCTCCCGCGTAGCTGTTCTCAATGGGCAGCACCGCCGCGTCACAGTCTCCGCTGACGACAGCATCGTAAGCAGACTTGAAATCCCGGCAGGAAATCCGGTTGCATTCCGGAAAGATTCTGCCTGCCGCAATGTGGGCAAAGGCTCCGGCAACACCGCTGTAGGCCACCTTCAGGCCATTCTGCATCCGGTACTGGTAGGCCCGGGACAGGGACATGAGATGCTTCAGATAATCCATGTAGTAGCCCCGCAGCGTTCTGTCTTCGATGCGCGCCGCGTTTTGGGCAATGACCGCATCCTCTCTTTTCTGATCCAGAATGGGCAGGCCGTATTCTTTTTTGTGTTCGTAGACCATCTCGGCAGCACGCATTCTTTTGACGAACAGGTCTGCCATTTGGGCATCCACTTCATTGATGATGGATCTTGCT
>JAFULU010000175.1 GCA_017483125.1 Clostridia bacterium | reverse complement strand
CGAGAAGATTTTTCGTCGGCCCGCTTGCGGGCGCTAATCAAAAAACCGCGCGTATAGTTGATCCTATGCGAAGGTTTTTTGTAACGAATGACGGAAAAGATTCCGTCGATTCGCTGTGCGGGGAGTTTTTAGAGATGCCCTTTTATGTAACAATCACTTCTTAACGGTGTAGAGCAGGATCTTGCTCTCGTACTGATGGGGAACGGTCACGGTGAGGCCCTCCTCGACCAGTACCTTACCGCTGATCTCCCAAGTCTCCTTGGTGTCAATGTCGGTGACGGAGTAGACCGCCTCGGTGTCCAGCCCCTCCAGAGGATAGCAGGAGGTCACGCAATTGGAGCCTCTGCGGCGGAAGACCATGACCATGCCGTCTCCCTCCTCGGGGCGGTCGTAGCGGTAGGCCGCCCAGCCGCCGTGGGCGTAGCTCCAGCCGCCGTTCTCCAGGGGGTAGAAGTCGCAGGAGAAGAAGTGGCGCAGGGAGCGGTACTCGTCGCACATCCCCTTCATCCAGGCGAAGACCTCCTCGGTGGGCTCGGGGCGGTCGGGGCGGTCGGTCCACCACCAGCTGCCCACGTAGGCGGGAGCGTAGGAGCTGCGGGTGGCGTAGGTGTCCCCGGGCTGCTTGCACACGCCGCCCGAGCAGGGAACCAGGCGGTTGTAGCCGAACATCTGGGTCTGGATGGCGTCGGCGTCCAGGTTGGCCTCGCAGAAGGCGTCGGTGCGCCAGATGGGAATGGCTCTCCGCAGGGACTCGGCGTCGATGCGGCGGCCGCCCGATGCGCAGTTGTCGATGACCAGGTCGGGGTACTTGGCTCTGAGATCGTCCCACAGGCGGTAGAGGTTCATGATGTACTTGATCTCGTTGAGGCCCCCGCGGTCCATCTCGTCGGTGATGCGCCAGGACTGGAGAGGTTCCATGTTGAAGTCCTGACGGAAGCACTTGATGTCCAGCTCGTCGATGAAGCGGCAGATCACATTGAACAGGTACTCCCGCACCTCGTCCTTGTCCAGGCGGAGGAGGAGGTAGAAGCCGTCCAGGGGATACAGCCAATCGGGGTGCTGTACCGCCAGATCGGTCCCGGGGTAGGCACGCTCGGGCTCCATCCAGAGGAGGAACTTCATGCCCATGTCGTGAACCGTCCCGATCACGTCCTTCAGCCCGTCGGGGTGCTCGTCGGGACGAACCTGCCAGTTGCCCACCTCCTTGTACCAGTCGCCTGCGCCGGGGGTGCCGCCCTTGCCGTACCAGCCTGCGTCGATCCAGTAGTAGTCGGCCTTGACGCCGTGCTGGCGGTACTTGTTCAGGTGGTACAGGTGCCGCTCGGTGGTCATGCCCATGCCCTCCAGGGCGAAGGGGAACTGATCGGGGGTGAAGGGACACAGCTCGTTCTTGATGAGACGGCGGAGCTGATTACTACCCTGTACCCGCGTGCCCTCAAATTCCATCAGAAGAATGGAGGAGGTGCGGACGCGCTCACCGGGATGGAGCTTGAAGGCGGTGTATTCCAGACCGCTCTTGATCTCCAAAGTGTCCCCCTGGGTGTGGGCAAACTTGGCGTGCCACTGGCCCGACCAGCCAATGACGGCCATGAGACCGCGGCCGGGGGTGTAGAACTCAAAGAAGGGCATCTGACCGCTGGAGGAGCGGCCGCCCATGGGATGGAAGGAGCGGGAGGCACCCAGACCCAGCTTGGTCTCGTGTACCTTGCACTCCTCGGCGATGCGGTCGGAGTACAGGTAGGCCTCGTAGCCCGCGCAGCCGTCGGTATTGTAGAGGGAAAGGGGCGGGGTCTTGCCCGAGGCATTGGCGAAGCACCAGGTGGCGTCGCAGTCCAGGATATCCGAGATGAGGCCGCTGTCGTGCTCCCCCCTGTTCTCGAACCACAGGTTCCAGGAGATGGCGTTGTAGGCGGGGAACTCCTCAATGTGCAGCTCCACCCGCAGGCCGTCGGCGTACTCGTAGAGGCGGCCGTAGTCGGTGGGGGTCACGGTGACGTCAGCCAGGTTGAAGGGCTTTTTTCTGTATTGGAACGAGAAATTAGGAACGGTATGCATAGAAGACTTCCTTTCCGCGTGAGCGTCGTGTACTGTACGGGATGAAGACCGTACAGATTCATTATAAATCAATCGGAAACAGATGTCAAGGGAATGAGACAAAAAGGCAGAAAAAACAGACTAAAAGACACGATTCGGTTGTGTAGTCTTGACAGTATCGGCGTCGGTATGCTATAATAGTTCTACAAAACAGACAAGAAAGGTGTGTGCTTTCATGAGAAAAACATATGCGCTCATTATCATAGGGTTGCTCACCCTGCTGACGGTATTCTGCGCTTGCCGGACCGAGCCCCCCGCTCCTCCCGCCGAGGAGACCTCCCTGAACCGGGATACGGTCGGGGACACCGAGACTCCTACAGAAGCCCCCACCGAGGCTCCCACCGAGCCCGAGACCGAGTCCCCCTACCTCATCCCCGATCCCACCCGCATTGATTTGACTACCTTCAGCGAGGATCTGCTGGGTACCGCCTTCCGCCGCGGCTCAGGCGCCTATCCCGAGAGCTGTGACGAGGGGGTACGGTTCATTGCCCGCAGCGAGTCCAGAGACCCCGGTATCCCATGGGATGTCAGCAAAATGTTTGAGGCCGCGGGCTACCCCGCTTCCAAGGACGGTAAGACCTACGTCCCCTTCACCCCCGAGGAGAAGAAGGTCATCGTCTTCAAGGTGCAGGCCGAATGGGGCGGTGCCTTTGAGATGTACTACGCCACAGCCAACCGCCGCTCTGCGAAGCAGGGTTGCTCCATGGTGGAGATCTATGGAGGTGATTCCGAGTTCTTCGGGGAGCGGGTCTGGCAGTATATCATTTTTGAAGCCGACGAGAACACCCGAGAGTGGGAGACTCGCTTCAACGACGGCTTCCGCCTGGACTACACCAACTACGTAGAGGCGGGGGATACCTTCCTCATCGGTGCCATCGCCTTCTGTGCCGACCGCGCCGAGGCTGAGGCCTACATCGCCGAAGACAGGGGAGAGATCCCTCCCACCCCCGAGGTGCCCAAGGGCTTCTACGTCTGCCTCTATGAGGACAGACTCCATCTTCCCGAGGACAACGTGCTGGGGGATGCCTTCGCTACCCTGGAGAACGCCAAGCGGCGGTGCGATTCCAAAAAGCAGTTTGGCTATCGTGTAGCCAACGAGAAGGGGGAGATCGTCTACACCCCCTACACCCTCCTGCAATCCAACCTCCTCCGAGACGGGCACTACGTTACCGAGTACGCTCGCGAGATGAAGTTCAAGTACGGTGATTCCTGTACAAATCCCGGCATTAACCACCGTCCCCTGCGCACCAGCTGTGATCGCTTGGTGGACTGGGTTCTGTACCGTGCCGGTTTTACGGATCAGCCTTTGGTGCAGGGGCGAGTGGTATCCAATATGCCCGAGTGGTGTGAGGAGATGGGCTTCAAGAAGATCACTCGAATGGAAGACCTTCAGCCCGGTGACATCATATTTGTCCGTCCCCATGCCCAAGGCTTCCCCCTCCATACCTTCATGCTGGCCTCAAACTACAACGGTAACTCAACCCTACGCTATGACCACGGCTCCGACCATCGTATCATGTCCTCCCAGCCCTCCACCGAGCCGGTAAGCTACAGTGATGCGCCTTTCATGTATGCCTACCGTCCCGTAGCCACCGAGGAGAACAATATCTACTACGAAGAGCTCTATAAGAACGGCAATTGAATCCAAGCCTCAAGGAGGTACACATATGAAAGCATTTTTCAAGAAGCTCACGGTCTGCCT
>JAFULU010000174.1 GCA_017483125.1 Clostridia bacterium | reverse complement strand
GCGGGGGCGGTGGCCTCCATCGCCTTTGGGATCCCTGTCCCCGCCGTGGACGGCAACGTGTTGCGGGTGCTGGCCCGCCTGACGGGGGACGACACCGACATCCTCTCCCCCGCCGCCAAGAAGACCGCCGAGGCCACCCTCACCCCCCTCGTTCCCCATGACGCCGCGGGGGACTTCACCCAGAGCCTCATTGAGCTGGGCGCTCTGGTCTGTACTCCCGGGGAGCCGAAATGCAGTGACTGCCCCCTCCACCTCCTCTGTGCTGCCCACAGAGAAGGGAAGGAGCGGGACCTCCCTGTCCGCCTCGCCAAGACCAAACGACGGGTGGAGGAGCGCACCGTGCTGGTCATCCGCCTCGGAGATGGCGGCACTACTACAAAGATCGCCCTCCGCAAGCGTCCCCCTGAGGGGCTGCTGGGAGGCCTGTACGAGTTCCCCTGCCTGGAGGGCCACGCCACCCCCGACGAGGTCCACGCCTATTTGACCGCCCTCGGCCTCACCGTGGGGGAGATCGCCCCCCTCCCCCCCGCCAAGCACCTGTTCTCCCACATCGAGTGGCGCATGATCGGGTATGCTGTGGAGGTGGAGGCTGTGACCGAGGCTGTGGAGGATTGGTTTTTCGCCGATGTGAGTGAGGTGGACGGGGTGTATGCTATTCCGTCGGCTTATGGGGCGTATCGGCCCTACTGCTTCGCGTAAAAACACCCCCGCAAGCCCTACTTGACAAAATTCCAACCCCCGTTTGCTTGACAGACGGGGGCTTTTTGGCTATAATGGGGGCAGAAAACCACTCCGTAAACGAAAGGAGACCCAACCATGCTTGCCTTGAGCGAAAACATCCGCCGCCTGCGGAGAGCCGCGGGACTGTCCCAGGAGGAGCTGGCGGGACGGCTGGGCGTCAGCCGCCAGAGCGTCAGCCTGTGGGAGCAGGGAGTGACCAACCCCACCGTGGAGAACATCTACGCCATGGCCGAGGTGCTGGGGGTCAGCTTCAACGAGCTGATGGCCGCGCCTGCCGACCCTGCGCCCACCCCCGAGGGGGAGACCGTCACCGCCCGCAGCTATGACGAGCTGATGCGGGAGGCCGCCGCGCCTCCGCCTGCCACCGCCCCGACCGCCTCCTTCACCAACACCCCCGCGCCTCCCCCCGAGACCGACACCCCCGCTCCCCGAGCAGACGAGCGCAGGATGAAGGCCGAGGCGCAATACTATTGCTACCTGCATCTGACGCGCAGGACCCGAACCGCCTGTTGGTTTTTGCTGTCCGGGGGGCTGATGCTGCTTTTCGCTCTGGTCATACTGGGCTCTCTGGCGGTGGATCACGCCGGTACTCCTGTGGGTGCTGCGGCCGATACGTTGGGCCCCATCTGTATGCTGCTCGGGCTCTCGGTATTCGCGGGCGGTCTGATGGCGGCTATCGTGTACGCCATCCGCGCGGGCAACCACCGCCGCCGCATGGGCGACCTCTTCGACCTCGCCACCTACGAGGAGCTGAAGCGGAGCGGGGAAGGATATGCCACCAAGCGGAAATAATATGAAAACGGACGCTGACCCGTGTGGTGGCGTCCGTTTTTTGCGGTATTTCAATTTGGGTCTATCGGGCTGTTCCTTGTCAAGCCTCCGCCTCAAAAATCTACCCAAAGTCTACCCCTTTTTGCACAATTTCCCTTGCAATTTGGTTTTATCTATGATATACTTATGCTAACAGGCGAATTGCAGTTTGGCGGTGGGTCAGGGCACAACCGTTCAGTGTACGATAACCCAATGTAGGGAGCGGTGCCCTCACCGCTCCGCCACAAAAAACAAGCCGTTTTGATATGGGTATCAGGTTTAAAATCCCGTTTCCGATAGACAAAATTGGAGATTTATCGGTTGCGGAGCGGTGAGGGCACCGCTCCCTACAATTCGTGTAACCTCACCGCCAAACCCAAATTTGAAAATTCTCCCCGAAAGGAGTCCTTTTATGAGAACCGAGACCTTTGTCCTCGACCCCCGCTACCCCGACTGTACCCTCACTACCTACATCCACGATCCCCACGCCGAGCTGAACATCGCCACCCGCCGCGCCATCATTATCTGCCCCGGCGGCGGCTACCAGTTCCTCTCCGAGCGGGAGGCAGAGCCTGTGGCACTTCAATACTTCGCCGCGGGTCTGAACGTCTTCATCCTGCGCTACTCTGTCAAGGAGAACGCCCTCAACGACGCCCCGCTGATCGAGTCCGCCCTGGCAGTCAAGCACATCCGCGAGAACGCCGACAGGTACTTCGTGGATCCCGCCTATATCTTCATCACGGGCTTCTCGGCGGGCGGTCACTGCGCCGCCATGTGCGGTACCCTCTGGAACCACCCCGTTGTCCGCGAGGCTCTGGGCATTGACCGCGGCGAGGCTCCCGAGGGCATCAATAAGCCCACCGCCACCGTCCTCTGCTACCCCGTCATCACCGCCAATCCCTTCGCCCACCGCGGCTCCATCGACACCCTCTGCGGCTACCCCAGCGAGGACACCGACGGCGCCTACCACTTCTCGGTGGAGCTCCACGTAGACAAGACCACTTCCCCCGCCTTCATCTGGCACACCTTCAACGACGGCGCGGTGCCCATCCAGAATACCCTCCTCTACGCCTCGGCCCTGGCCGACGCGGGAGTCCCCTTCGAGTACCACGTCTACCCCGACGGCGTCCACGGCCTGTCCCTGGCCAACCGCGAGACCTGGGTGGGTCTGCCTACCCACTATAACCCCACCTGCCAGGGCTGGATCGAGGAGGCCATTCGGTACGTGAAGGAGTTCAAAGCGTAATCTTTGAGATACAAAGATACAAGATACAGCCGAGCAAAGCTCGGCAGATACAAGATATGAAGCAGCTTGCGGTAACGCCCGTCCTGTATCTTGTATCTCGTATCTTTCCACCATCACACATAAGGAGAATCATCATGAAGATCGGCGTCTGCGCCCCCCCCGAAAAGCTCCCCCTTCTGGAGTCCTTGGGCTACGATTACTTTGAAGCAAACTTTTCCTGGCTGGCAGGTCTCGACGAGGAGACCTACCGCAAAATGACCGCCCTCGTGGAGGCTTCCTCCCTCCGCGCCGAGGCCTTCAACGGCTTCTTCCCCGGGGGCATCACCCTCTATTCCCCTAACGGCAACCAGGACGACATCCTCCCCGAGGTGGAGGCCTACTGTGAAAAGGGCTTCGCCCGCGCCGCCGCCTGGGGCGGTCAGGTGGCCGTCATCGGAAGCGGTTACGTCCGGGGCATCCCCAAGAGCATGACCTGGGAGGAGTGCGACGTGCAGTTTTCCCGCGTCTTTGCCGTCTGCGCCAAGGTGGCCGCCAAGTACGGCATGAGGGTGACGGTGGAGCCTCTGTCCCGCAACGAGTGCAACTACATTCACACCGTGGCCGAAGGGGCCAAGATCGCCCGCGCCGCCAACCATCCCGCCGCCTGCATGATGGTGGATTTCTACCACCATTGGAAGAACGGCGAGGATCTGGCCACCCTCCCCGACAACGCCGACCTTCTGATCCACGCCCACTACGCCCGCCCCGTGGACCGCGACGCCCCCTACGCCGAGAATCAGGCCGACCTCCAAGCGGTCCTGGAGGCTCTGAAGGCCTGCCCCGGGATTCAGCGCATGAGTCTGGAATGCTCCTATAAGCCGGACTTCGATACGGCCCTTGTGCGGGCGAGACCCCTGATGGAGATGTTCAGATGAAGCTCTACATCGTCCGCCACGGCCAATGCGAGTGGAACGCCCTCCACAAGGTCTGTGGCTCCACCGACTCTCCCTTGACCGAAAAGGGCCGCGCCCAGGCCGCCGAGACCGCCGCGCTGGTGGCTGAAATGACCAAGGATGAACCCATTGATCTCATCATCGCCTCCCCCCTCTCCCGCGCCTTGGAGACGGGAAAGGCCATTCAAGCCGCCTGCGGTGGAGTCCCCCTCATCACCGACGACCGCATCCGCGAGATTAACTTCGGGGACAACGAGGGGAGGGACACCCGCGACCCCGATTTCCAGGCCGAGAAGCGGATCTTTCCCCGCCGTCACCCGAACGGGGAGTCCATGCTGGGGTTCACCCACCGCATCTACGGTTTTCTGGAGGACATCCGCGCCCGTTATCCCGACAAGGTCATTCTGCTGGCCTGCCACAACGGCATTTGCCGTACCGCCCATTCCTACTTCAACGACATGACCAACGAGGAGTTCATGAGCTACGTCGTCAAGAACGCCGCGGTCAGTATATACGAATTTTGAGGAGTTACCGACATGAAAAGACTTTTGATCATCCCCCTGCTTCTGGCCGCCCTGCTTTTGCTCCTCGCGGCCTGTGACACCAAGGATCCCGCCGATACCCCCGCCGAGGATACCACGGCGGCAGAGGTTACCGACGCTCCCACCGAGGCACCCACCGAGACCCCTACCGAAGCCCCCACCGAGCCTGAGACCGAGGAGGAAACTACCGTGAAGGTCATCTACGAGACCGTCCAGAATCCCGTCGCTCCCTCGGGTGCCGACCCTTGGGTGGTACGCCACGGGGATAAGTACTACTACTGCTACTCCAGCCCTGTCTGGTTCTTCGGCGGCGTGGGGGTGAACGAGATCTCCTCCATCGACAAGGTTACCACCGAGGGGGGCAGTCAGGTCTACGTAGCCCCCGCCGAGGAGGGCGCCGACCTGTCCCACTCCTTCAACTACTGGGCCCCCGAGCTCCACTACATTCAGGGTGAGTGGTACATCTACGTAGCCTGCGACGACGGCAACAACGAGACCCACCGTATGTACGTTCTGAAGGGCACCACCCAGAACCCCACCGATCCCTTCGAGTACGTGGGGCAGATCACCGATCCTACCAATAAATGGGCCATCGACGGCTCGGTGGTGGAGATCAAGGGTGAGTTGTACTTCATCTGGTCGGGCTGGGAGGGTGACGTCAACGTGGCCCAGCACATCTACATCGCCCACATGAGCAACCCCTGGACCATCGACAGCCAGCGGGTCATGCTCTCCACCCCCGAGTACGCCTGGGAGAAGAACGGCCAGCCCCTCATCAACGAGGGCCCCACCGCCCTGTATCACGGGGACAAGACCTTCATCGTCTACTCCGCCTCGGGTAGCTGGCTGGACGATTACTGCCTGGGTATGCTGACCCTGACGGGGGAGGACCCCATGGATCCCGCCAGCTGGAAGAAGTCGGATTCTCCCGTGTTTGAGAAGCGCTTCGGTACCTGCTTCGGCCCCGGCCACGCCTCCTTTACCACCGCCGTGGACGGAAGCCTCTGGATGATCTACCACGGCAACCTCCAATCGGGCACCGGCTGGGAGGGACGCTCCATCTGGATCGCTCCCGTGACCTTCGACAAGGACGGCAACCCCGATTTCGGGAAGCCTCAGAAGGAGGTTCAGTTTCCCGTGCGGGTGGAGACCGAGTGATTGCTGTTTATCGGGCTGAAGCCCGACAAACCATAATCGTGAAATACGCCTGCGGCGTGTGAAATTCGTCCTTACGGACAAGTTGAGCTCCATTCTGATCGAAAATAGAGACCCGCAGGGCTTCCTTCCTTCTCCGCTACCGTGGTCTTTGACGGCGGCGGTATGCCCCACTTCGGCAGACCCGAGCCCGAGGTGCTGTTCCCTATTCCCAAGGAATAACGGCGCACATTTCCACATTTCCAAACCGTACATACTAAGTGATTGCAAAATGTCCAAATTGGGATTTATAGGGTTGTTGGTTTGTGCTGACCCTTGGGCATTGCCCTCTCACCCGCCTGCGGCGGGAGCTCCCCCAAAGGGGGAGCCTTTCGAGCCAAACTCAAAGAATCTTGTTTCCCGACAAGTGTTTTTCCGCCGTTCTAAGGCTCCCCCTCTGGGGGAGCTCCGCGTAGCGGTGAGAGGGCAGATAACGCGGGCAAGGCACAAACAAACAGTTCGACAAACCCAAATTTGAATCATTTTGCAACCGGCTAAAACCGTACATACTGAAAGGAGACTCCCCCATGAAAAAGCTCCACCTCATCTCCAACGCCCACCTCGACCCCATCTGGCAATGGGAATGGGAGGAGGGCGCGGCCTCGGCGCTGTCCACCTTCCGCTGTGCCGCCCGCTTCTGCCGTGAGTTTGACGGCTACATCTTCTGCCATAACGAGTCCCTCATCTACCGCTGGGTGGAGGAGTACGAGCCCGCTCTGTTTGCCGAAATTCAGGAGCTGGTGAAGCTGGGCAAGTGGCACATCATGGGCGGCTGGCACGTCCAGCCCGACTGCAATATGCCCTCGGGCGAGGGCTTTGCCCGCCAGGTCACCGAGGGCCGCCGTTACTTTGCCGAGAAGTTCGGCAAGGAGCCTACCACCGCCATCAACTTCGACCCCTTCGGCCATACCCGCGGTCTTGTGCAGATCCTGGCCAAGTCGGGCTTTGACTCCTACCTCTTCTGCCGTCCCGATCCCGGCAACTGCGCCCTCCCCTCCGAGACCTTTACCTGGGTGGGCTACGACGGCTCCACCGTCATGGGTCAAAGAGCCCACTAGGGCTACAGCTCTTCCCTGGGCCGCTCCATGGAGAAGGTTCGTGCCTGTGAAAACCGCGACGTGGGGAACGGACTGGGCTTCGTCCTCTGGGGCGTGGGCAACCACGGCGGCGGCCCCTCCCGTGAGGATATCCGCGCGTTGAACGACTACATCAAGGAGAGCGCAGAGAATGGCGTGGAGGTCATCCACTCCACTCCCGAAAATTACTTCGCAGACGTCAAGAAATTCGGCGTGAATCTCCCCCGCCACGAGGCCGACATCAACCTCTGGGCCCCCGGCTGCTACACCAGCCAGGTACGCCTGAAGCAGAAGTACCGCCAAACCGAGAATATGCTCTTCTCCACCGAGAAGATGTACACCCAGGCGGTCAGCATGGGCAAGACCGTCTACCCCGAAAAGGAGTTCGGTGAAGTCCTCTACGATATGCTGACGGTGCAGTTCCACGACGTTCTCCCCGGCTCCTCGGTCCTCCCCGCCGAGGAGATGGCCCTGCGCATGATGGACCACGCCCTGGAGATCCTTTCCCGCCTCCGTATGCGGGCCTTCATGGCTCTGACCGACGGGGAGCCCGAGGCCCCCACGGGTGAGATCCCCGTGCTGGTCTACAACCCCCACCCCTACCCCGTCACCGAGGACATCATGTGCGAGTTCATGCTGGCCGACCAGAACTGGACGGGCACCTTCCATAACCCCGTGGCCTACCGCGACGGCGTGAAGCTCCCCTCCCAGTGCGAGAAGGAGAACTCCAACATCCCCCTGGATTGGCGCAAGCGGGTGGTCTTCCGCGCCGAGCTGGCTCCCATGGCCATGAACCGCTTTGACTGCAAGATCGAGGTGCTGGACAAAAAGCCCGTGGGGGATCCCGTCGCTCTGTTCGGTGACGATCCCGCGGTCATGCTGTTCATCACCCCCCACATGGCGGTGGAGATCAACCGCAAGACGGGACTCATCGACCGCCTCACCGCGAAGGGCAAGACCTACCTGGGCAAGGACTCCTGCGCCATCGACGTCATGAGCGACCGCCACGACGCCTGGGGCATGACCTTCCGCGAGTGGCGGGACAGGATCGGCCGCTTCACCCTGCTCTCGGAGGAGGAGGGAACCAGGTTCTCGGATCAGAACGCCCCCATCCCCTCCATCCGCATCATCGAGGACGGCCCCGTGCGCACCGTGGTGGAGGTGGTCTTCGGCTACGAGGGCTCCCGCGCCCGTGTGTGGTATAAGCTCTCCAAGCAGGCCCCTATCATCGACGTGGATATCCGCGTGGTCAACCAGGAGAAGCGCAAGCTCTTCAAGCTGGGGCTGACCCCCGCCGATCCCACCTGTACTCCCGTCCTGGAGGTTGCCTTTGGTGAGGAGCCTATGAAGCAGAACGGCGTGGAGAACGTGGGTCACAAGTATATCACGGTCACCTCCCCCGACGGCGGGCGGCTGAATATCCTCAACCGCGGCATCTACGGCTCGTCCTGGGATAACGGCACGCTGTATCTGACCCTTCTCCACAGCCCCGGCTATACGACGCATCCTCTGGGCGACCGCCCCACCCTCCCCTCCGACCGTCACGCCGACTACATGGAGCAGGGTGAGCGGGACTTCTCGGTCCGCCTCATCGCGGGAGACGTCACCGACAGCGACACCGCCCGCGCCGCTCTGACCTTCAACGAGACCCCCATGGCGGTCAATATCTTCCCCTCGGGGGACGGCTATGATCCCGAGGGCATCCCCGCGGGACGAGTCCCCTTCCTGACCCTGTCTCAGGATTCCCCCGTTACCCTCACCGCCCTCAAGCGGACGGAGGACCGCGCTGACAGCGCCGCAGACTGGCTGGTGCGCCTCTTCAACCCTACCGCCGCCGAGGCCTCGGTCACGGTGAAGTGTCCTACCCTTGACCTCTGCGAGACCCTGACCCTCGGCACCTACGAGGCCGCCACCTACCGCGTCCGCGACGGTCAGCTCCTCCCCTGCCGCATGGACGAAAAGCTCTGATCCCATCATCCCCCATCCCCTGCCTCGGCGGGGGATGTTTTTTGCTTGGAGAATGGAAAAAAATCGTTTCCCGAAGGAAAAATTTCGCAATACCACTTGCATATTTTCTGAAAATGTAATATAATAAAAAGAGTATAAGGAAAAGTCTTGCCATAGGAGGTGTTCGGTTGAAGCAACACGGGTTTTTGAAGATCATCAAGGAGAGAGACTGCGCCGTTTTAGGCTACGGAGTCTCCAACCGACCGCTGGTGGAGTGGCTGATCGCCCACGGCGCGAAAAGCGTTACGGTGCGGGATCAGCGATCCCCCGAGGACATGGAAAAGAGCGGGGACGCCCCCCGCCTGCAGGCTCTCGGCGCGCATCTTGTCTGCGGTGAAGGCTACCTCAAGGATCTGACCGAGGGGATCATCTTCCGCTCCCCCGGTATCCGCCCCCACCTGCCCGAGATCCAAGCCGCCGTGGCCGCGGGAGCCGTCCTCTCCTCCGAGATGGAACTGTTCCTGGCCCTGACCGAGGCGAAGGTCATCGCCATTTCGGGCTCCGACGGCAAGACCACCACCACCACCGTGACCTCCCTCATTCTGGAGGAGGCCTGCAAGCGGCGGGGGACGGGCAAGGTCTACCGCGGGGGCAACATCGGTACCCCTCTCCTGCCCTTTGCGGAGGACATGACCCCCGAGGATTTCGCCGTGGTGGAGTTGTCCAGCTTCCAGCTCATGACCATGGGCGAGGGGGCGGGCGTGACCCGCGGGGCGCTGACCAACATCACCCCCAACCACCTCAACTGGCACACCGACATGGCCGAGTATATTACCGCCAAGACCCACCTCCTGGGGGGTGAGATCCCTCCCGAGGCCGCTGTCCTTAACGCGCGGGACGAAAACACCCGCCGTATCGGTGAGACTCTGACCACCCCCGTGACCTGGTTCACGGGCGCGCGGGATCTGCCCCGCGGCTATCTCCCCGACACGGTCAACCCCGCCCGCGGGGACACCGCCGTCTACGAGCGGGAGGGAAGCATCATGATCGCGGTTCCCACCGAAAACGGCGTCACCGAGACCCCTGTGCTGGATGTTTCCCGCATCCGCGTCCCCGGGCGGCACAACGTGGAGAACTTCATGACCGCCATCGCCCTGACCCGCGGCTACGCCGAACCCGCTGACGTGGGAGCCGTGGCCGACAGCTTCCTCGGTGTGCCCCACCGTCTGGAGCTGGTGCGGGAGATCCCCCGCGCGGGCGGTGCCATCCGCTTCTACAACAGCTCCATCGACTCCTCCCCCACCCGCACTCTGGCGGCTCTCTCGGCCATGACCGAGATGAATTCCCGTGAGGGTCGCCGCGCCCCCACCGTCATCTGCGGCGGGCAGGATAAGCACGTGCCCTTCGACCCCCTGGCCGAGGGACTCTGCCGCCACGCCTCCCGTGTCATTATCACGGGCGAGGCAAGGGACCAGATCCTGACTGCCCTGGGCGATTGCCCCGATTTTGACCCCGCAAAGCTCCCCGTTACCGTCATCCCCGACTACCGTGAGGCTATGAGGACCGCCTGCGAGACAGCTCGGGATGGGGATACCGTCCTCCTCTCCCCCGCCTGCACCAGCTTTGACGCCTTCAAGAACTTCGCCGAGCGGGGCGAGGTGTTCCGTGCGACGGTCAACGCGTTGTAACGGGAAACCGACGGCTACGCCCGCGGAAGGATTCAGAAGAAAAAATTGAATTACAATAGAAAGGACACACACATGACACTCAAGGAACTCATCGTCTCCCTCTCCGGCATCATGTCGGTCAGCGGAAACGAGCGCAAGAACCGTGAAGCCCTGCAAGAGCTCATCGGCGGCGTCTTTGACGAATACCGCACCGACGCCCTGGGCAATCACCTCTTCATCAAGAAGTGCGGCCGCCCCAACGCCCCCCGCATTCTGGTGGACACCCACTTTGACGAGATCGGTATGATGGTCACCGACATCAAGGAGGGCGGTTTCGTCACCGTCACCAACATCGGCGGCGTGGATACCCGCATTCTCCCCGCCTCCGAGGTCATCATCTACGGAGGGGAGCCTGTCTACGGCGTGTTCGCCGCCAAGGCCCCCCACCTCTCCACCGCCGCTGACATGGAAAAGCTCACCCCCCTGCCCGAAATGGTCATCGACACGGGCTACTCCAAGGAGGAGCTGGAGGATTTGTGCCCCATCGGTACCCCCGTGGGCTTCAAGCCCATTTACGCCGAGCTGCTGAACGAGCGTCTGGCGGGCAAGGCCTTCGACGATAAGGCCTGCGGTGCCTGCGCCGTCTACGGCATCGACGCCGTCCAGAGACGGGATCTGGCGGGCGACGTCTACTTCCTCTTCTCGGCCTACGAGGAGACGGGCATGACGGGTGCCCGTGTGGCGGGCTTCGGTATCCGCCCCGACTACGCTCTTGTGTTGGATGTGACCCACGCATCCGTCCCCGAGGCCAAGGACCGCTACCTCCCCGAGTTCGGCTCGGGCGTGGCCATTGCCGCCTCCCCCATCACCAACCGTAAGCTGACCCGCATGGTCACCGACCTGTGCAAGAGCGGCAACGTCCCCTTTACGGTGGACGCCTGCCCCGGCAGTACGGGTACCAACGCCAACGTGCTGGGCATCTCCGCCGAGGGGATCCCCACCGCCTTGTGCAGTCTGCCCCTGAAGTCCATGCACACCTCCGCCGAGGTGCTGTCTATGGAGGATGCCCGCGCCCTGTCCCGTGTGGTGTCCCTGTTCATTAAGTCCAAAGAGATCTCGGAGGTGTTCGGAAAATGAAATACACCGGTATCAATCTGATCCGCGAGCTGTCCCTTTGCTTCGGCCCCTCGGGCTGTGAGGATGCCGTCCGTACCCTCATCACCGAGCAGATCAAGGGGGACTGCGACCGCTTTACCGTGGACAACGCGGGCAACCTCATCGCCGTCATACGCGGCCGCGGCCACGACTATGACCCCGAGAACCCCCGCCGCCTCATGCTCTCCGCCCATATGGACGAGGTAGGCTTCATGATCACCGCCATCACCGAGGAGGGCTACCTCAAGTTCGGTACCGTGGGCGGCATCGACCCCCGCGTCATGTGCGGCCGCCACGTGCAGGTGGGTGACGATAAGCACCGTGTTCACGGTGTCATCGCCTCCAAGGCCATCCACCTCCAGACTCCCGAGGAGAGAGCCAAGACCACTCCCGTCAAGAATATGTACATCGACATCGGCGCACGAGATGCCGAGGACGCGAAGAAGTACGTCTCGGTGGGTGACTACGTCGTGTTCGATTCGGATTTCGTTACCTTCGGTAAGGACGAAACCCGCATGAAGGGCAAGGCTCTGGACGACCGCGCGGGCTGTGCCATGCTCATTGAGATCATGCGGGATCTCCGCAAGAGCCCCTGCGACCTGCCCTTTGACGTTTGCTTCGCCTTCACTACCTGCGAGGAGGTGGGCATCTCGGGTGCCAACGTGGCCGCCTTTGAGATCAAGCCCGACACCGCCATCATTCTGGAGGCTACCGCGGTCAACGATCTTCCCGGTGCGGGACGCAATTTCGTCTCCAAGCAGGGCGAGGGCGGTACCCTGTCCCTCTGCGACCGCGGCACCATCTACGACATGGGCTTCATCGACTACGCCCGCCAGACCGCTGAGGAGAACGGCTTGAAGGTGCAGCTCAAGCAGGCCTTCACGGGCGGTACCGACGCCGCCCACATCCAGAGAAGCCTCACGGGCGTCCGCGTCCTGGGCCTCTCGCTCCCCACCCGCTACATCCACAGCGCGTCCAACGTGGCCCTCTATGAGGACTTCGAGCAGACTTACCGGCTGGTAGTGGCTATGATCCGCAACTGGAAACTTGACTGATACGAATACGGAGGAAAAAATATATGCTCAACCTGATGAAAACCCTCACCGCCACCTGCGGTATTTCCGGCCGTGAAAAGGCCATTTCGGACAAGCTTTTGACCCTCGTCGCCCCTCTGGCCGATAAGTGTTACAACGACGCCATGGGCAACCTCATCGCCGTGAAGTACGGCACCGCCCCCGAGGCTGACCGCAAGAAGGTCATGCTCTGCGCCCACATGGACGAGATCGGCTTCCTCGTGACCTACATCGAGGACAGCGGCTTCATCCGCGTGAATCCCATCGGCGGTATCAACTGGGTGGCCGCCGCCTTCACCGAGGTGGTTTTCGGCAGCGGTCTGAAGGGTATCCTCGTCCCCGAGACGGGCACCGCCCCCGCCGACCTGAAGGCCGAGAAGTGCTACATCGACATCGGCGCCAAGGACAAGAAGGAGGCCGAGCGCAAGGTCAAAATCGGTGACTACTGCGCCCTGTCCGGCGGTATCACCCGCCTTCTGGGCCGCCGCATCGCGGGCAGACCCCTGGACGACCGCATCGGCTGTGCCGTGCTCATCAAGATCGCCGAGGCTCTGAAGGAGACCCCCGTGGCCGATGACGTGTACTTCGTCTTCTCGGTCCAGGAGGAGGTGGGTGTCCGCGGTGCCAAGACCGCCACCTTCGGCATCACTCCCGATATCGGCATCGCCTACGACGTCACCGGCACGGGTGACAGCGCGGGTGCCAAGCCCATGGCCTGCTCGGTGGGCGGGGGCGCGGCCATCAAGCTGAAGGACAGCTCGGTCATCTGCGACTATGAGCTGACCCAGGAGTTCGCCGCCGTAGCCAAGGAGAACGACATCAAGCACCAGTTTGAGATCCTGGCCGCGGGCGGTACCGATACCTCCGCCATGCAGATGAGCGGCGCGGGTGTCAAGGCCGCCGCCCTCTCCATCCCCACCCGCTACATCCACTCGGGCGTGGAGATGCTGGACCTCAACGACGCCGAGGCCTGCGTGGAGCTGACCGTGGCGTGGCTGAGAAAGTAAACCTCACAAGACCGTAGGGAGCGGTGCCCTCACCGCTCCCTACAAAAGACAGGTATAACCGTCTCCACAGAAAGGAGCCTCCCATGACCCCCACCCTCATCCAAAAGATCTTCACCGACACCGCGTTCGTCCGCGTCGGCGGCTCCCCCGAGGAGCTCAAGGCCGCCGAGTACATCCGCGACGTTTGCACCTCCTTCGGCGCAACCGCTACCATCGAGGAATTCGACGTCCAGATGGCCACCATGCACACCGACACCCTCACGGTGGACGGTGTAGAGATCCCCTGCAAGGGCTACCTCAACGCGGGCTCCCACGAGGTGGAGGCTCCCCTCTACTATCTGGCAGGGAAGGACAAGTACGCTCTGGAGGGCTGTCGCGGGAAGATCGTGCTGTTCGACGGCTACCTGGGCTACTGGCGTTACCGTGACCTGTTGGAGAACGGTGCCGTGGGCATCATCACCTACGACGGAAGCGTCAACTACGCCGACCGCAACATCGACCGCCGCGAGCTCCGCGCCATGGTCTCCGAGGGGGTGGACAAGCTCCCCTGCGTCAATATCAACGCCAAGGATGCGGTGGCTCTCATGAAGGGCAACGCCAAGACCGCCAGGATCACCCTGAAGCAGGACGAGTACGTGGGCAAGTCCCGCAACGTGGTCCTCGACCTCCCCGGCGAGTCCGACGAGGTGATGATCTTCACCGCCCACTACGATTCCACCTCTCTTTCCGAGGGTGCTTACGACAATATGTCTGGCTCGGTGGGCCTGCTGGCTCTGGCCGAGTACTTCACCACCCACGCCCACAAGCGCACCCTGCGCTTTGTCTGGTGCGGCAGTGAGGAGCGGGGACTGCTGGGCTCCAAGGCCTACTGCGCTGACCATGAGGATGCTCTCCCCGCCATCAAGCTCTGCATCAATCTGGACATGATCGGCTGTACCATGGGCCACCTCATCGCCTGCTGTACCTCCGAGGAGGCCGCCGTCTCCTACATCAGCTACCTGGGCCGCGAGCTGGGTACCCTCATCGACCCCTACCAGGAGGTCTACTCCAGCGACTCCACCCCCTTTGCCGACAAGGGGATCCCCGCCATCTCCTTCGCCCGCGTCTCCCCCCGCGAGGCGGCCACCATCCACAACAGCTACGACACCGCCGAGATCATCAAGGTGGAGAATATGGAGACCGACATCGCCCTCATCACCGTCTTCGCCGAGCGCATGGCCAACGCGGTGTTCTGCCCCATCCGTAAGGAGATCCCCGATAACGTGAAGGAGAAGATCGACGAGTATCTTTGTCGGAAGCGTAAGAAGTAAGCGACCGAAGAGCGCAAGAAAGGACAATCCATATGTTTAACTTTGTAGGAAAGAAAATCAAGGCACTGGCTGTGGTCGTTTTCGTTATGGAGGTTTTAATTTCCCTTGCTGTGGGATCGAATGCTTCCAGTGCGTTTGCGGAAGATAGCCTGATCGGTGCTTTGCTGGTTTTCTTTTTGGTTGTGGCTGTCGGTGTTATCGCGGGATGGATATCCGTGCTTGTGCTGTACGGCTTCGGTGAGCTGGTAGATCAATCCATGGAAATGACCCGAAGGCAGGAGGAGACCCACGAGGCACTGGAGGAGATCCTGCGTCTGCTCAAGGAGCAGAAGGGAACCGCGCCCCGACAGGAGGAAAGACCTCAACCGAGCGTGCGTCCTCAGCCCGAATACCCCACCCGTCCCCAGCCCCAAACACTCCATTCCAAGTCCGATACTTCTGCCCCCGTGTCCGAGTTGGACAGAAAGCTCCCTCTGCGCGCCGCAGAGGAAAAGCCGAGGGTTCCTTCTCCCGAGGAGGAGACCGATTCCGACGAGCCCGAGCTGTATATTCCCGAAAAATAAACCACTACATAAAAAGGAAACCAAAATCACCATGCACATTTCCAATAAAATCAAGACCCTCACCGCCGAGGCCGAAATCGCCCTCGCCCCCTACTTCGCCGAGATCGACCGCATCTCCTTTGAGAACACCGAGCGGGTCATGGACGCCTTTCGCGAGCACCGCGTGGCCATGACCAATTTCGACGGCACCAGCGGCTACGGCTACGACGACCGCGGCCGTGACGTCCTGGACGAGATCTGGGCCGAGGTCATGGGCGCGGAATCCGCCATCGTCCGCCACCAGATCGTCAGCGGTACCCACGCCCTCACCATCGGCCTCTTTGGCATCCTGCGCCCCGGCGACACCATGCTGTCGGTGGCGGGCAAGCCCTACGACACCCTGGAGGAGGTCATTGGCCTGTGCGGTACCCCCGGCAACGGTTCCCTCAAGGACTTCGGGGTGGACTACGATCAGGTGGACCTCACCGAGGACGGCCACTTTGACTACGAGACCATCGAGCGCAAGCTGAATGAACTGGGTGACAAGGCCAAGATGGTCTTCGTCCAGCGCTCCAAGGGCTACCTCAACCGCAAGACCCTCTCCGTGGCCGAGATCGGTGAGCTGGCCGCGTTCGTCCACCGCGTGTCCCCCCACAGCTTCGTGGTGGTGGACAACTGCTACGGCGAGTTCGTGGAGACCATGGAGCCTACCGCCGTGGGCGCTGACCTCATCATCGGCTCCCTCATCAAGAACCCCGGCGGCGGCATGGCTGAGACGGGGGGGTATCTGGCGGGCACCAAGCGTGCCGTGGAGCTGTGCTCCTACCGCCTGACCTCCGTGGGTGTCGGAGGGGAGGTGGGCGCCACCTTTGGCCACAACAAGACCTTCTACAAGGGTCTGTTCTACGCCCCCCACACCACCGCCCAAGCCCTCAAGACCGCTCACCTGGCGGCCTACATCTTCAACGCCCTGGGCTACGCTGTGGAGCCCGCCTGGAACGAGGTGCGCCACGATATCATCCAGTCGGTGATCACGGGCTCCGCCGAGGGGCTCTGCGCCTTCTGTCGGGGCATTCAGGCAGGCTCCCCCGTGGATTCCCACGTCACCCCCGAGCCCTGGGCCATGCCCGGCTACAACGATCCCGTCATCATGGCGGCGGGGGCCTTTACCCAAGGCTCCTCCATCGAGCTGTCCGCCGACGGCCCCATCCGTCCTCCCTACACCGCCTTCTTCCAGGGCGGCCTCACCTACGAGAGCGGCAAGCTGGCCATCATGGCCGCCGCCGACGCCGTGCTGGGTCAGTGAGTTCATACCCACTTGACGATCCCATCCTATAATTATCCCAAAGACCAATCCGAAATCAGGAGATCAACCATGAAACATCCCACCGTCACCCGCCTTCTCTGTACCCTGCTGGCCCTGTGCCTGCTCTGCGGGGGCCTCTTTGCCTGCTCCAAGAAGAGCGAGATCCCCGATGGCTACCAGTACGCCACCTGCAAGGGGGAGTATTTCCTGCTCTTTGTCCCCACCCAGTGGACGGTGAACACCGAAAGCGGCGTGTCGGGAGGCTGTTACTCTCTCATGGAGGGGACCGCCGTCTCCATGACCGAGGTGCCCTTCGATAAGCCCTCCGCCGAGGGGGAGGCCGACACCACCGCCACCCTGGCCGACTTCTTTGCCGCCCATGTGGCCGAGATCAGCACCCTCAAGGACTACAAGGCCGAGAAGGAGTTCGACGCTACCCTGGGGAGCTACAAGGCCAAGGACATCACCTATTCGGCGGTCATCGGGGAGGACACCTACCGCTACCGTCAGGTGCTGACCAAGGTGGGCGGCCGCTTCTACCTCTTCACCTACTCCTCTAAGGCCGATTCCTTCGACCGCTGGCTGGACACCGTGGACGAGATCCTGGAGAACGTGGTCTTCACCGCCTACCCCTTCGAGGGCAGTGAGGATACCAAAAAGCTCCCCGAGGTGGAGACCCCCGCGGGCATGAAGCTGGTGACGGGCAACGACGTGGCCTACCGCTTCTTCGCCCCCGAGTCCTGGACCGTAGGTGACGCCGAGGCCGCCGCTCTGGTCTACGCCTCCGAGACCGACCGCTCCAACGTCACGGTTATGGGCTACGCCGCCCCCGACGGCTACAGCGTGGCCAACTACTGGGAGGACACCGAGAAGTACTACAAGGACACCCTGAAGGACTACACCCTCATCGGTGAGCCCACCCAATCCGAGATGGGGGGCAAGCGCGCCACCGTCTACGAGTACACCTACTCTCTGGGCGGCGTGACCTACAAGTGCCGCCAGTCCATCTGCGTCTTCGGCTACATGATCGTGGTCATGACCTACACCGCCCTGCCCGAGAACTACGATGCCCATATGGCTGAGGTAGAGAAGATGCAGGGAGAGCTGACCTTTAGACGGTAAAAAAGAGATACAAAGATACAAGATACACGCCGAGCGAGCTCGGCAGATACAAGATACAGAACGGTTGGACGAGCAAATATCTTGTATCTCGTATCTTGTATCTTGTAACTTTTTCTACAACCTAACAGAAACGAGAAACAATATGTCTAACACTATCTACCTCGATAACTCCGCCACCACCCCCCTCTGCCCCGAGGCGATCTCCGCCATGACCGAGGCCATGACCCACTTCGGTAACCCCTCCTCCCTCCACGGCGTAGGCCAGGACGCCCATACACTCCTCAACCGCGCCCGCGCACAGGTGGGGGCGGCTTTAGGCGTCAAGGCAGTCAAGCCAAACGAGCTGATCTTCACCTCCTGCGGCACCGAGGCCTCGGCCCTGGCCATCTACGGCACCGTCTACGCCAAGCCCCGCCGCTTCGGTAAGCGAGTCATCACCACCGACTGCGAGCACCCATCGGTGGAGGAGGCCATGAAGAAATTGGAGGCTGACGGCCTCGAAGTGGTGCGGATTCCCACAAAAAACGGTGTTTTGGACACAGAAGCCGCCATCGCCGCTTTGAACGAGCCCACCCTCCTGGTCTCCATGATGATGGTCAACAACGAGACGGGCGCCCACTTCGACGTGGCCCGCGTCTTCGCCGCCGCCAAGGCAAAGGACAGCCGCACCGTCACCCATTGCGACGCGGTCCAGGGCTTTCTGAAGGTCCCCTTCACCCCTGCGGGAGTCCACGCCGACCTGGTCACGGTCAGCGCCCATAAGATCCACGGCCCCAAGGGCGTGGGCGCGCTCTACATCCACCCCGACATCATCAAGACCAAGCGCATCACCGCCTACCTCACGGGCGGCGGCCAGGAGAGCGGCCTGCGTTCGGGCACCGAGAACGTCATCGGCATCGCGGGCTTCGGCGCGGCGGCCCAGGCGGGCTATGCTACCAGAATGGCGGACTTTGCCAAAATGACCGCCCTCCGCAACCGTCTGGAAGGGAAGCTTTGCGACATGGGGGTGCAGATGAACATCCCCGCCGGGGACCGCGCTCCCCACATCCTCAACCTGACCCTCCCCTCCATCAAGTCCCAGACCATGCTCAACTACCTCTCGGCCCAGGGCATCTGCATCTCCAGCGGCTCGGCCTGCTCCTCCCATTCGGTGAAGATCAGCCCCTCCCTGGCCGCCTTCGGGCTGTCGGCCCATGAGGCGGACTGTTCCCTTCGCGTCAGCCTCTCGGCGCAGAACACCGAGGAGGAGGTGGACGCTTTGTGCGAGGCCCTGGGGAAGGGGATTGAGAATCTGGTACGAATTCGAAGATAAAGCAAGTATCCCGACCGGAATCATTCCGATCGGGATACTTTTTTACGTCAAGGCCTGCGTATCACTGCGCCCGCTCAGCTGCCAGCTTGGCCTTATAGGCCTCGTACTCCTCCACGGTCCCCTTGAAGGTGAACATCTGATGGTCCCCGAGCAGGTAGCGGTCGCCCATGCCCGACAGGACGCGGTAGTCGCGGCGGGCGATATAGCCCTCGGCGGTGAGGTTGACCTCATCGTACTGCCAGGTGTTGCCGATGTGGATGGGCATCATCTCGCCCTCGGCGGCCACGGCGCGGTAGGCGGTCAGCACGCAGTCGGAGGAGATGTGTCGGCCCCAATCACAGGTGAAGCGCACCACCCCCACCCCGGGGGCGAACCAGAACCGCTTGGTGCCCATCTCGGTGTTGCGGAAGAAGTAGTCGGTGTCCCGAGGGGCATCGGTGTCCCCGGCCTCTACCGTGAGGCAGACCGTGGACTCGAATACTCCCGCAGGGGTCTCCACCCGCCCGCCGTCGGTGACGGAAAGCTTGATGGTGGCGTTCTTCCAGCTGTGGGGATGCTCATCGGTGTAGCCCGCCACCCAGCGGTCATTCCAGAGGGTATCGGTGAGGCTTTGCAGGTAGCGGAAGGGCTTGACCCCGAAGATGCGGTTCTCCTCGCCTCGGGAGCCCCAGACGCCGGTATCACAGGAGAATACGTCGCATTCGTCGTAGGTCATACAGCCGTGGCTCTGGCGGAGAGTCAGGGTCGAGATGTTGGCCGAGGAGGGGCAGAAGCGCCAATGGGCTTGATCGTACTGTGCCTTCTCCTCTAGATAAGAAAGGACGGACAGGGCGCAATCCACGCTCTCGCGGTCGGAGTTGGCGATGACGATGGCGCGGAGGGTATCGGCGGCCTCGGAAAATCTCTTCGCGTCGCAGAGGTCGGATGCTTTCGAGAAGAGCAGGGTGGCATCCGAGGTGCGCATCTCCCAATCGGGCTCCAGGGCGATGTAGTCCAGGCAGGAAAGGGAGACCATATCCTTGTCCCCGTTCCCCTTGCCCATCTGCTCGATGGTGTACTCGGTCACCTCCACCATGACGTCGGGCTTTTCGGGATTCTCATACCGCCACGTGTTGCCCACGCAGAGGGGAAGCAGACCCTCACCGCCCTTGATCTCGCAGGAGACCAATACCTTGGCCTTGAGGGGGGAGCTGCTGACCGTGGACTGTACCAGACCCACGCCCTCCTTGTACCATGCGGAGTAGACCGTGCCGTCGGTGTCCTCCTTGTCGATGTGTACGCAGTTCTCAAATACACCCGCAGGGGTGGTGACGGTCTCGGTGGTGGAGACCACGCGGCGGATGCCGCAGGAGTGGCTGTCGTCCGCGGTCATGATCTCCTCCGCCCCCTCGGTCAGGTCGGCCGTGCGGGGGAAGAAGTAGCGGTCTCCGACACAGCCGCTGAAGTAGAACAGGGGATTGTGGAAGCGGTACAGCTCACTGCCGCCCGAGAAGCCGGGCTCGCTCCAATAGTAGAGGTTTCCTTCGGTGATCCACCAGCTCTCGCCCGTGATGGAAAAGTAGGTCATGGGACGCTTTTCCCGCAGGTGAGGCAAGGC
>JAFULU010000173.1 GCA_017483125.1 Clostridia bacterium | reverse complement strand
CTGGCTCTTCGGGATCGGTCACGGGCTCGTCGGGTTCGGTCTCGGGCTCATCGGGATCGGTCACGGGCTCATCGGGGTCGGTCACGGGCTCGTCGGGGTCGGTCACGGGCTCATTGGGATCGGTCACGGGCTCATTGGGATCGGTCACGGGCTCATCGGGATCGGTCTCAGGCTCGTCGGGATCGGTCACGGGCTCGTCGGGGTCGGTCACGGGCTCGTCGGGATCGGTCACGGGCTCGTCGGGATCGGTCACGGGCTCATCGGGATCGGTCTCAGGCTCATCGGAGTCAGGTCCAATCTCCACGTCCCAGCCGGCCACGTAGCGGAACAAAAGGATGGAGTCTCTGGCGTTCACGATGCCGTCACCGTTCACGTCCATGACCTCCTCATCAGCGTCCACATCCCATCCCGCTACGTAGCGGAACAGCATAATGGTATCCTTGGCATTGATGGAGCCATTTCCGTCAATGTCGCCAACCTTGGTTGCTTGCTCAGCATGATCTTCTGCCTCATGATCATGACTATGCTCGGCATTGGCGAATTCTTCGGCAAAAACTGCCAAAGGGGCTGACGAAATGACCATCAGCAAGCTCAGAAACAGGGCAATGACACGTACTGACATTGTTTTCATGGTATTCTCCGTTCCAAATTCGTATTTCTTGTTTTTTCAAAGGTAGATTCGTGTGCGCTGAGCCTGTTTCAGGGAATCAGGACTGTTCCATTCACGATTTTGAAGGAAACCGTTTCCAGTTCTCCGTCCAAGGTATTCTCTTGAACAATGTTTGCGTGCAGGTGGACCGTAGTGTTCGGTCGTGCCTCTTGGGTGATCTGAAACACCAGCGTGGCGAACAGTCCGTTTTCGTTGCTGGTTTTCAGAGGATTCATGAACGTGATCATCTGGGGATTCTCATAAGGAATCGGTGCCGTTACGTACGCTCCGAAACGGTCATCAAACTCGACACGCTGCAAAGTCAACTCATCCCCATAATGGACGCTGAATTGCAACGCGGATATTCCCGGGTTATTCTCGATCTCGACCTTAACCTCAACGGTTCTTTTTTCAAGGTCCACGATTCCGTCCCGCAGGATCAGCGTTGGGCTTTTTTCCCCGTCAGTCGGTGGGCTATTGATGCTTTCGTCATCGGATATCTGCCCTGATACGAGCTCGCTCTCTCCCGTGGCGTCTCCTTTACTCGGCTGTGCTGAACAGGCTGTCGCAAAGCACAGGGCAAGGCCCAGCAGAACACACAGAACACCGTACAACAGCAGTCTCTGTCCCTCCCTCTTGTTGTCTCTCATGACTCGTTTCCTTTCGTATTTTACATCAAAGGTACATACATACTTATGAGTAAGTGAATTGGGAATAATTAAATTAATATTAACACTACTGTAGACCATTGTCAAGTTCCTTTGGTGCTTTTCAGCATAATGGATAAAAAGACTGTCGATTTGACTAAGGGGAGGAGGGAGATTTATTTTTATCTGATGATCGTGAACCGCAGAAAAGGAGGTGGACAGCCTGACCACCTTCTGCCGCTACTGCGGCGACCGCATCTTCCGCGACGATAACGAGGGGTCCGGCGATACGCCCCTCTGCTACGGATGCTACGAAAACTACTACACCCACTGCGGCCGTTGCGGTGAGCTCATCCACAATGACCGCGCCTACTACATGGATGACTTGGACGACGTTCCCTACTGCGAGCATTGCTACCACATCCTATACCGCGAGCCCATCTACCACTACCACTACGTGCCCGAGTTCCATTTCTTCGGTCTCGGAAAACGCTACTTCGGCGTGGAGCTGGAGATCGACAAGGGCGGTGAGGACAAGGACAACGCCAAGGAGATCCTGGACGTTGGCAATGCCGAGTCTGAAAACGACCGCATCTACTGCAAGCATGACGGTTCTCTGGTGGACGGCTTTGAGATCGTCACTCATCCCATGACCTTGGAATACCACGAATACCAGATGCCTTGGGTAGGGGTCTGTTCCAAGGCACGGAAGCTGGGGTACTATTCCCACCAGACCGATACCTGTGGATTACATATCCACGTCAACCGCGATTCTCTGGGTGACACCAATACCCAGCAGGAGGCGGTGATCGGACGTATCATCTATCTGGTGGAGCGCTACTGGAACGAGCTGCTCATCTTCTCCCGCCGCACCGAGTATCAGCTCACCCGCTGGGCCTGTCGGTACGGCTACAAGGATCAGCCCAAGGAGATGCTGGAGCACGTCAAGAAGGGTCG
>JAFULU010000172.1 GCA_017483125.1 Clostridia bacterium | reverse complement strand
TGCGGGGAGCGGCGAGAATATTTTTCGTCAGTCTAGACAAAAATCCGCACGAATAGTTGATCCTATGCGAAGGATTTTTGTAACGAATGACGGAAAAGATTCCGCCGATTCGCCGTGCGAGGAGTTTTTTAGAGGTGCCCTATTGTCTCTATCTAATTCTGCACTTCACTATCGCCTCGGTAACGTCGGTCAAAACAAGTACACCGTCTTGGTTATAGGCTTCGATCGTGACCTCTACAAGTCCGTTCTTGGCGTTGCGCTTGACAAGATTGGTTATTGTAGCTTTTCCCGTAAGCACATCATCGGCAAAAACAGGCTTTAACCATTCGATCTTGGTGGATTTTCCTGCAAGCAGTTCTTCACCGAAAAAGTCCACCTCCAAATACTTTGCCCATACCGACATAAAGGACATCACACCGGGAGCAATCAGCTTGCCGAAGGTCGTAGTCTTGGCATATTCCTCGTCGGTATGAAGCGGAATATTATCGTAATCAAGAGCAAAAGCCATCATTTTTTCTTTCTCAATTATGGCAGGTGCTATATCCACCATCATACCGATCTTCAAATCATCAAAATACATATCTCTTTCACCTCGCGAGTAACCCATCAATAAATTGCCTTGCAAGTCTTGCGCTTCTTCCGCCACGTTCAAGCGCAAAGCGCTCGGCAAGCAGATCAAGCTCATCTGTCGGCATATCTATGCCGTGTTCTTTTGCCAAGTGATGAACGATGTTTAAGAAGGTCTGTTTGTTCGGCTTGGAGAACGTGATGTGGATACCGAAGCGCTCCGAAAGAGATACAAGCTCCTGCATCGTATCGTTGCGGTGAACATCATCTCCCTCTCTATCAGAGAAGGTTTCTTTTATAATGTGTCGGCGGTTGCTTGTAGCATAGATCACCACATTACTTGACTTTGCCGTGACCGAGCCCTCCAGCACAGCCTTTAGCGCATTGAAATTGTCATCGTCCGCGGGGAACGAAAGGTCATCAATGAACAACACGAATTTCAGCGGATTGCTTGAGAGCTCGTCCAAAACCTTTGGAATACTGCGAAGCTGATCCTTCCGCATTTCAATAATGCGAAGCCCCTCGCCCCACAGCGCATTGGCGACCGCCTTGACGGTTGAGGATTTGCCCGTACCCGCATCACCCGTCAAGAGAATGTTCGCGGCAGGCTTACCCGCGAGTAATGCTTGGGTGTTATCCATCACGATTCTACGCTCTTGCTCGTAGTCAACCAGGTCGCAAAGCTCGGTCTTGTCGGGATGGAGAACAGGAACGATACAACCATTCTCGTCCACGCAAAACATTCTGTACTTTGCGTAGATACCGTAGCCGTATTTGCCGATATTCTCGGCGCGGTGCAGGTAGATGTCCTTCAAGCGAAGCTTGGTGGTTGTAAAGTCGGGGAGAAATCCGTTGTACTTCAAGGGAGCGCAAAGCGTTTCCTTATCAAGCGCGGATACCTCTTGCAGGACGTCCAGTTCCGCTTCCACGGCATCCCGCATATAACTTGGGATGGATTTTTTCGCGCCGATCGTTTTTACATAAGCGTTTTCGCTGTTCAGGCAAAGCTCCTTGACGTATTCTCCGAGATCTCCGCCGTTTGCCGCATACAAAAGAGATACAAATTCGGCGTAGCTTACGACGGAGGGGTGCTTGATGTGGGAAAACAACGCATCAAGCACTTGATCCTCCAAAAGATTGCGAAAAATACAAAGAGCGAATAATTTGTCCTTGAGTTCTTTCATCATCAATTCAGTATTGCCCCCGAAGCACCGCCCGAAACGAGGGCCGCATAACGTTTCAGATACCCGGTCAGTTCTTTTTTCTTGGGTACGAAGTTCTTCATGCGCTCGGCAAGGACATCGGCATCCACCTTCAGCTCAATGGTGTTTTCGGGAATATTGATCGAGATGATGTCGCCATCCTCAACCACTCCGATCATACCGCCCGACGCGGCCTCGGGAGTCACGTGACCAATGCAAGCGCCACGCGTTGCACCGCTGAAGCGTCCGTCGGTGATGAGGGCGACGCTGTTGCCCAGTCCCATACCCATAATGGCGGAGGTGGGATTCAGCATCTCCCGCATACCTGGACCGCCCTTGGGGCCTTCGTAGCGGATCACGACCACGTCGCCAGCTACGATCTTGCCGCCGTTGATGGCCGCCTGCGCCTCTTCCTCGGAATCGAACACCTTAGCGGGGCCCTCGTGTACCAGCATTTCGGGAAGTACCGCAGAACGCTTGACCACACTGCCCTCGGGGGCCAGATTGCCCTTGAGGACCGCGATACCGCCCGTTTCGCTGTACGGATTTTCCACGGGACGAATGACCTCGGGATCCAGATTGATACAGCCCGCAATGTTCTCTCCGATCGTCTTTCCCGTGACGGTCATGCAGTCCGTATGGAGAAGGTCCTTTTTGGTCAGCTCGTTCATGACCGCATAGACACCGCCCGCCTCGTTCAGATCCTCCATATAGGTACGGCCTGCGGGGGCGAGATGGCAGAGGTTGGGCGTGACGGCGCTGATCTCATTGGCAATATCGAGATTTAACTCCACACCGCACTCGTGGGCGATGGCGGGCAGATGGAGCATACTGTTGGTGGAGCAACCCAGGGCCATATCCACGGTCAGGGCGTTCATAAGCGCTTCTTTGGTCATAATATCGCGAGGGCAGATATTCTTGCGGACAAGCTCCATAACCGCCATACCCGCGTGCTTTGCCAGCTCGATGCGCGCGGAGTACACGGCGGGGATGGTGCCGTTCCCGCGAAGCCCCATTCCGAGTGCCTCGGTGAGACAGTTCATGGAGTTGGCGGTATACATGCCCGAGCAGGAGCCGCAGGTGGGGCAGGTCTTGCACTCGTACTCATAGAGCTTTTCGTCGGTGATCCTACCCGCGTTGTACGCGCCAACCGCCTCAAACATGGAGGAAAGACTGGTTTTCTTGCCCTCTACACGCCCCGCAAGCATGGGGCCGCCGCTGACGAACACGGTGGGAATATTGACTCTTGCCGCCGCCATGAGCAATCCGGGCACGTTCTTGTCGCAGTTGGGCACCATCACAAGTCCGTCAAAACCGTGAGCGAGCGCCATCGCTTCGGTAGAGTCGGCGATCAGATCACGGGTAACGAGAGAATATTTCATACCCACGTGTCCCATAGCAATACCGTCACAAACGGCAATCGCAGGAAACACGATGGGCGTACCACCTGCCATGGCAACGCCGAGCTTGACGGCATCCACGATCTTGTCGAGATTCATGTGCCCGGGGACGATCTCGTTATATGAGCTGACGATACCGATCAGCGGTCGTTTCTGTTCTTCTTCCGTCAGTCCGAGTGCATGAAACAGACTGCGGTGAGGTGCATTGTGAACACCTGTTACGACATTTTCTTTTTTCATAATCGTTTCCCTTTCTGTAGGGACCGGCGTCCCCGACGGTCCGCTTAATTATTGATGAGCTTATCCTCGTCGCTCCAGCTGTACAGCTTGCGGATGTCCGCACCGACCACCTCGGAGGGATGCTCGCTTGCTTTCTTTCTCATAGCATTGAAGTGTACCTGCGCGCCTGCGGACGACATATCGAGCAGGAAGTCCTTGGCAAAGGTACCGTCCTGAATGTCGGAGAGGATTTTCTTCATAGCCTTCTTAGTATCCTCGGTAATGATCTTGGGACCGGTCACATAGTCGCCGTACTCGGCGGTGTTGGAAATGGAGTAGCGCATTCCCGCAAATCCGCTCTGATAGATGAGGTCAACGATCAGCTTCATCTCGTGGATACACTCAAAGTAGGCGTTTCTCGGATCATAGCCTGCTTCAACCAGGGTTTCGTAGCCTGCCTGCATCAGCGCGCAAACACCGCCGCAAAGCACAGCCTGCTCACCGAACAGGTCGGTCTCGGTCTCGGTACGGAAGGTGGTTTCCAGCACGCCTGCTCTTGCGCCGCCGATGCCGAGGGCGTAGGCAAGACCAAGATCCCACGCATCGCCCGTTGCGTCCTGCTCAACCGCGATCAGACAAGGAACTCCCTTGCCCGCCTGATACTCGGAGCGAACCGTGTGACCGGGGCCCTTGGGGGCGATCATGATGACGTTGACGTTCTTGGGGGGCTTGATGCAACCGAAATGAATATTGAAGCCGTGAGCAAACGCAAGAGTTTTGCCCTCGGTGAGGTTTGGTTCTATGGATTCCTTGTAGAGAGCCGCCTGCTTCTCATCGTTGATGAGGATCATGATGATGTCGGCGGCCTTGGTGGCCTCGGCACTCGTCATGACCGTAAGTCCCTGTGCCTCAGCCTTTGCCCAGCTCTTGGAGCCTTCGTAAAGACCGACAACGACGTTGACACCGCTGTCCTTCAGGTTGAGGGCGTGGGCATGTCCCTGTGAGCCGTAACCGATGATCGCAACGGTCTTGCCGTTCAGCTTCTGGAGATCGCAATCCTGCTGGTAGAAAATTCTGTTTGCCATGGTATGATACCTCTTTCATAAAAATATTTGTTTTGTTTTGGGGATGTGGGAAGGGACCGTCGGGGTCGGTCCCCGTACAGTGAGAATTTTTGTTACAGATTCAGGTTTTGGCGGAGGGTTGCGCCGCCTTTTTCAATGGAGGCCGTGCCCGTGCGGCAGATCTCCAGAATGGTATGATCCCGCATGAGGGAAATAAAATCATCCATTTTCGTGCTGTTGCCGATGACTCGAAGGACGATGGAATCCTTGGTGTAGTCAATGGTTTCCGCCTTGAACGCTTCTGCCGCCGCGTGAATCTCATCACGGGTGGCGGGATCGTTTTTCAGTTTGATCAGCATTAACTCACAGCTGAGCGAGTTGGTCGCCGTCAGCTCCTTGATGGAGCAAACATCGGGCAATTTATAGAGCTGATTGACAAGCTGAACCTTGCCGTTTTCCTCGCCGTCAAAGCTGAAGGTGATGCGGGAATACTCTCCCGATTCGGTTTCACTTGCCGTAATGGAGCTGATATTGAACTGACGGCGGCGGAACATACTTGTCAGTCGGTTGAGCACACCGAATTGATTTCGTACGAGCACCGCTAACGTATATCGGTTCATAATTTCACCTCCAATTTCGTAATAATGTCATCCATACTGCCGCCGGGCGGGAGCATGGGAAGAACAAATTCGTCCTTGTCGATCTTGCAATCAATGATGTAAGGGCCTTCGTATGCAAATGCACGGCCGAGTGCCGCATCGAGTTGCTCGGGAGTCGCAACTGCTTCGCCGTCAGCTCCAAAGGACTTGGCAAAGTCGGCAAAATCGGTCTTTCGCTCAAGCACGGAGTTTGAATAGTGTTTATCATAAAAGAGCGTTTGCCATTGGCGAACCATACCCAGCACGCCGTTATTCATAATGATGACCACCACGGGAACACCGTAGCGAACAGCGGTTGCAAGTTCGTTCAGGTTCATGCCGAAGCTGCCGTCACCCGTGACGAGCACACTCCGCTCGCCCGTACCGTATGCCGCTCCGATCGCCGCACCGAAGCCGTAACCCATCGTTCCAAGACCGCCGCTGGACGCAAAACGTCTTGCGGTTTTGAAGTTAAGGTTTTGCGCCGCCCACATCTGGTGCTGGCCCACGTCGGTGCAAACGGCGGTGTTCGCACCGAGGTACTTGTTCAGGGTCAAAATCGCTTTGCGGGGGGTGAGTCCCTCACGATTGTCAAGATATGTTTCTTCTTCCTCGCGGAACGCGTTTACCTTCGCCATCCAATCGGGCTTGGTACTTTCATTCAAAAGAGGCAGAAGCTTTTGCAAGGTCAGCTTTACGTCTCCTCGCAGACCGCAGACCGAATTGACGGTTTTGTTCAGCTCCGAGCCGTCCACGTCGATGTGAACAATCTTGGCACCCGTGGCAAATTTCGTGCGGTTGCCCGTAACTCTGTCATTAAAACGAACGCCAAGAGAGAGAATGACATCGGCATTGTGCATGGACATGGAGGACGCGTAGTGACCGTGCATCCCCTGCATCCCGAGAAATCTCGGATGATCGGTCGGGATTGCCGACAGTCCCATTAAGGAGCAACCGATGGGCGCATCGATCTTTTGTGCGAGAGCTAAAACCTCATCCTGTGCATTCGATGTGATCACACCACCGCCAAAATATATAAAGGGACGCTTGGCCGCATTGATGAGTTCTGCCGCTTCTTCAACACGAACGTCCTTTGCGGCAAAGGGTAGGTCCTTTTCTACGGGAGCCTGCGCTTCATATTCGCATATTGCGATCTGCACGTCCTTGGGCACGTCGATCAGCACAGGTCCCGGTCTGCCCGATTTAGCAAGCTTGAACGCCTCTCGGATGGTGTCCGCTAAATCTTCCACGTTGCTGACAAAGTAGTTGTGCTTGGTGATGGGAAGCGTCACACCCGTAATGTCGATCTCCTGGAAGCTGTCTGTACCGATCTGTGTGGTCGGAACGTTTCCGCAGAGGGCAACCATGGGAATTGAATCCAGATAGGCGGTTGCAATTCCCGTAACCAAGTTGGTAGCACCCGGGCCGGAGGTGGAGATCACCAAGCCGACCTTTCCGGTGGTTCTCGCATATCCATCAG
>JAFULU010000016.1 GCA_017483125.1 Clostridia bacterium | reverse complement strand
ATGGGTGTATACGGAACCCCCTTGATACGCCAAGAAAAATCATACCCGATACTGAATCGTAATTTGCTCTCCTCATCCACCGCTTCGCGGTCCCCCTTCCCCGCTGGGGAAGGCAAAGGAACGGACCGACAAACCCAAATTTGAGATCCCTCGAAAGGAGCATCCCCCATGAAGATCACCTTTCTCGGCACCAGCCACGGCATCACCGAAAAGAACCAATTCTGCTCCTCCGCCCTCATCAGCACGGGGGGCAAGCACTACCTCGTGGACGCGGGCGCGCCGGTGCTGACCCTGCTGAAGAACCACGATATCCCTCTCACCGACGTGGCGGGGGTCTTCATCACCCACTCCCACCACGACCACTACCTGGGTCTGGTGACTCTCACCCAGCAGATCAACGAGTTTCACCAGTTCTCGGGGGTACGCTTCCCTGTCTGCGTCCCCGACGGGGAGGACTACCGCGCCATGTTCCAATTCCTCTTCGGCAGTCCCGACTTCTTCGGGCGGCTGGAGTATCTGGTCTACGGCGGTCTCACCGATCCCTACGGTGACCGCGCCCGCCGCGTGTCCGCCGTAATCTTTGACGACGGCAACCTGAAGGTCACCGCCATCCCCGTGGATCACTACAAGAATGCCCACGCCTTCCTCTTGGAGGCCGAGGGTCGTCGGGTGGTCTTCACGGGGGACCTGATGGCCGATATGCCCGACTACCCCAAGGTCATCACCGAGACCGACGTGGATCTGGTGGTCACCGAGGGGGCCCACACCAGGCTCAACAAGCCCGAGGTCATGGCACTTCTGAAGTCCAGCAGGACCAAAAAGCTAATCATCAGCCATCGGTACGATCAGTTCAACAGCGACGAAATGGTGGCAGAGCTGATGGAATACACCAAGGACAAGTTCGAGACGGTGTTGGCCTTTGATGGGATGGTGTGCGAGCTGTGAGGGCTTCCCTCTTGCTTCGGTTGAGAGAGCTTCTCAAAACGGTTGCTTGACTTGCCGCGCTACAGCATGATATAATGAAAAAAATGGAGAGGGACGAATATGAAGCGGCTCATCGGTCAGATCATCCTGTTTGTTTTGTCGATTACCTTTTTCTCCTGCATCTACATCGGCGTTTTCAAGATGTCCGTCACCGCCGTCTGCATACTGCTGGCGATACTGGCCCTGTACGCCCTTTGTATGGGGATCGGGGAGCGGGGTATGCGGGAGCTACGCAAATACGAGCAAAAGCTCATCCATTTCGGGTTGGACGAAAAGGACGGGCGCAAGATCCTGCTGTTCTCCCTGCTGACCCTGTCCCCCGCCTGGTTCTGCATGATCCTTGTGTCCGCCGTCCCGCTGTACGCCTACACGGTCTGGCTGATTACGGTGTTCCCCTGTATTCTGCTGAACTGCCTGCCCATAAGCGGCGTATTGGAGGAATATCACGGACTCACCCGCAGGAAAGCACCCTTTTTGGTGTGCTGTGTTTTGATCACGGCGGGGCTTTGTCTTGTGGGGGTCGTAGGGTCGCGGTTGCTTTTGGCATGAACGTCACGATCCACCACGCCCCCCTTGTAGCCGACCGCTATCTTTCACAACAAAATACCGCGCAAACGGAAATCTCCCGTCTGCGCGGTATTTTTATTCGTAGGTAAAAAGTTTACGGCATATAAGGACTGCCGTTATAAGTGTAGTCCTCAGGCATAATGTAGGGGGTGATAAACTTGATGGTATACTCCACGCCCCACTGCCCCCGGGTGCCCATCCAGTGGTTGGAATGGGGCTCGATGGACAGCATACCGTTGTAGTGGCTGTTGTAGAGCACCGTCATGACCGCACCCCAGTTGATCTGATCCAGGCCCGCGGGGGGATCGTCATAGTGTCGGCCGTCCACGTACAGAGAGCCCTTGATGTGGAAGTGAAAAATCCGGCTGCCCCACGCCACCATCTCGCGGAGATAGTCGCCGCCGCGGCCGAGGCAATGGGAGGTGTCGTACTTCAGACCCAGCTCGGGCAGGGCGCCGAGGATGGGCTCCCACTCCTTTTCGGTCACCACGAAATTCTCCCAGGAGCAGTTGTAGACCGCGATTCGGACGTTCTTGCCCTTGGCGTAGTCGATCAGCGAACCGAAGTAGCGGATGGCGATCTCACAGTTCTCCTCAAAGGTCTTGCCTTCGGTCCAGTTGCACCCCACGTTATACACGGGACAGCCCAGGGTGGAGGCGGCGTCGATCAGGTTCTGATCGTGCTTGAGAGCCGAGGGGATGATCTCACCCTCCTCGTCGATGCGCCTCTGTCCCCAGCGGCCCATAGAGCCGACGGCCACGCCGTACCGCTCGCCCAGGGCCTTGATCTCGTCGGTGTGGCCCGCCACCTCCATGCTGTCGTAATTGTGGTTACAGCAGAACTCCACCGCGTGCAGGCCAAGCTCCGCCACGTAGCGGAAGGACGCCTCGTCCCAGCCGTTGATGATACCGAGTTTCATATTCGTCTCCTTTTCATATGCTTCGGGGAGGTCACTTCCCCATTATTTTTTGAACCGCCGTCCCGTCTCCTCCAGGTACAGCCGCATCATGAGGGGCCAGTCGGTCTGGATGAGATCGTAGCCCCGATCCGCCAGCCAGCCCCAGCCATTTTCGGGGTCGCCCGCCGCAGAGATGTCGTCGCTGTGGCCTGCGGAGAGCTGGGTCTTGTAGTTGTAGATGATGGCGTTGGCCCAGACCAGGCGGCCGTCGCGGTGGAGCTTGTCGATGTAGGCCTCGCACCCCACCTCGGTGTCCTCGCGGTCAAACAGCACCTCCGCGCCCACGTAGTTGAGCCTGCGGTGCATCAGCGCGTCGTGGAGTCCCCCGTCCTTGCGGATGATGGGGAGGTAGGCAATTTCGGGGAAGAACTCCTCCATGAGGTCGAACATCTGCTCCGAGGGGGAGGTCTTGACCACGATCTGGTCCTCCATGCCAAAGCGGCGGATGAGACCGCACAGCTCGCGGGGGTAGAGCCAGAACTTGTCGATGTTGACGTAGCACTTCCCCTTGCACAGCGCGAAGATCTCCTCCATGGTGGGGATGCCGAACTGGGTGGGGACGCGGTCGGTGTTGAGGTAGCGGAGGGCCTGCACCTCAGCATCGTGAAGGGCGGGCAGGGACACGTCTGCGCCCAGGTGGCGGGACTCCATCTTAGGGTGGAAGCTGTAGAGGGTGCCGTCGGCGGACATATTGGCGTCCACCTCGATCATGTCGGCCCCTTGGGCCAGGGCGGCCTTGTAGGCGGCCAGGGTATTGCAGGGGATGTTGCCCGCCGAGGATCCGCGGTGGGCCACGATGAGGAGGCGGTCGCGGGCGGAGTCAAAGATGTTCATGGCGTTACTCCTTTTCTTTTCCGAAAGGCTGTTCCGTGGGTTCCTGTTCAGTCAATCCGGCTCGGTCGCCGCGAAGATCTCGTCCCTCACCCACTTCTGCAAGGCGGCCACCACCTCGGGTGCCTGCCTGCCCACGGGCTTGCCCTCAATCTCCACGCACCGCAGACCCGGCGCGGAGGAGGAGGAAATGAGGACTTCCTTGGCGTTCAGCATCTCGTCCACCGTGAAGGGGGTCTCACTCACGGGGATCCCCAGCTTGCGGCAAGCGGTGATGAGGTGGGCGCGGGCGATGCCGGGGAGAATGAGATTGTCCAGAGGGGCGGTCTGGAACTCGCCCCTTTGGTTGATGATGTGGACGTTGGAGTGGGCGCACTCGGTCACCCGCGTGGGCATACCGCCGCAGAAATTGCCTCCACAGCCGCTCTGACCGGGGGTGCGGTACAGGATCGCCTCGTAGACCCCCGCGCGGGCGGCCTCCTGGCTGTACATCACGGCGGGGAGGAGGTTCAGGGTCTTGATGTGGCACTGGTGGAAGCGGATATCCTCGCGGAGGATAGCCTTCACCTCCATGCCGATGTCCTTGATGGGCATGGGCTTCAGTACCACCCAGAAATTGCCCGCCATGTCCTCGGGGTAGGTGTGGTTGCGGGGCTGGGTGCCGCGGGTGATCTGGAAGTAGACCTGCTGCTCGGGATCGTCCACCTTACTGACCAGATCCCGGATGAGGGTAGCCATCTCGGCCTTCTCCATGGGAATTTTGATGTCCACCATAGCCGCGCTGCGGTAGAAGCGGTCGATGTGCTCCTCCAGAGCAAAGACCTTGTGGTTCCGCGTGAAGGTAGCCTCGTAAACGCCGTCGCCGAAGAAATGGACGCGGTCGTTGAAGGGGACGGTCAGCTCATCCAGAGCGCCGATCTTGCCGTTGTAGTAGCCCAGATTCTGCATGAAAAATGCCTTTCTCGGGGGTCTGCCCCGCGTAAAAAAAGTCAAGGGATAGAGATGGGGCATACCGCACGCGGCCAGAGTACGGCTCACGGGTATGCCCCTGTGGGTCATGTTTTCTTTTTGAAGACCAGAAGCTTGCTTACATAGTAGTTGGCGGCGATCACCAGCGCCGACACGACCACCTTCGCCCACAGCTCGGCATCCAGCTTTACCCCCAGCAGAACGGGGGCGTTGTCGGGGGTCAGCCACAGGGCAAGCAAATGGATGAGACCGTAGGTGGCGGCCAGATCCAGAAAGAAGGTGAAGACGCGGGAGCCCGAGAAAAGCCAGAGCTGGTGCCAGAGGGTGCCTTTTCCGTGGTCGGCCTCGGTGAAGACCCACTTGCGGTTGGTGTAGAAGGCCGAAAGGAGGGCCACCAGCCATTGGAGGAGCTGGGCTACGGTGTAGGTCACGGTGTAGGCCGGCGCAGTCTTATCCGCCATAGAGATATGGAGCCAATGCTCGGCCACGCCGAAGACGGCGAGGTAGGTCAGAAAGGCCAGCACCATCGTCCCGATACCAAAGGTGAAGTACAAAATCACCTCGCGGCGGCCGCTGTGAGCGGGCTTCATGGTTACTCGTCGGCCTGTGAAGCCTCAGCCTCGGCCGCGGCCTCACGGCGGGTCTTGCGGAAGACAAGGAGCTTGCTGATGAAGTAGTTGAGGATGACCACCAGCACGGCGGCGATGATCTTGAAGAGGTATTCGTTGAGCCTCAGCCAGGTGCAGAACACGCCCATGATGACCTCCTGCAGAAGGAGGGTCAGCACGCGCCCCCCCGCAAAGGCGGCGATCTCGCAGATAATGGGGATGAAGCCCCGTCTCTTGCTCTCGAAGACCCAGATGCGGTTGGTCACGTAGGCAAAGGCTACGGCGGCGACCCAGGCGATGACGTTGGCCCCGTGGAGGAGGATGGGGGTGGCGTCGATGGCCTCGCCCCAGAAGTAGTAGAGCAGGAAGGACACCGACCAGTCCACCACGGTGGTAAGTCCCCCGAAGATGATATAGAGAATGACGCTCTTGTGCTTTTTCAGAAATTCCAGCATGTTGAAGTTCCTTTGTTGGGCGGATCAGTTGATCTTGTAGGTGGTGCCCTGGGGGGTGTCAATGAGGGTCACGCCACGGGCGGCCAGCTCGTCGCGGATGCGGTCGGCCTCGGCGAAGTTCTTCTCCTTCTTGGCGGCCTTGCGGGCGTCGATGGCGGCCAGGATCTCGGCCACGAAGGGGTCGGCGGCAGCGGCGACCCTTTCAGCTTCCTCGGCGGCCTTTTTCGCGGCCTCGGCGGCGGCGTGCTCGGCGGCCAGCTTGTCGCGGAGAGCGGCGGCGCGGTCCAGAAGACCCACGGACAGGACGGTGTCGAAGTCAGCCAGAACCGCCAGCTTGGTGGCGTCGCTGACCTTGGCCTTCAGCACGTCGTAGATGGCGGTGACGGCCAGGGAGGTGTTGAGATCGTTGTCCAGCGCCTTGACAAAGCCCTCCTTGAGGGTAGCGGCGGCGGTGTCGTCCACCTCGCCCTTGGCAGGATCCAGGGCGGCAATGCGGGCGATCAGCTTATTGTATGCCACGGCGGCGTTGTCCATGTTCTCCCAGGAGAAGACCAGGGACTTGCGGTAGTGGGACTGGAGGCAGAAGAAGCGGTAGACCATGGGATCGTAGCCCTTCTCCTCCAGGAGGGAGACGGTGAGGAACTCGCCCTTGGACTTGGACATTTTGCCCCCCGTGGTGTTGAGGTGGAGGACGTGGACCCAGTACTTGCACCAGGGATGGCCGATGTAGGCCTCGGACTGGGCGATCTCGTTGGTGTGGTGGGGGAAGGCGTTGTCGATGCCGCCGCAGTGGATATCCAGATGCTCACCCAGATACTTCATGGAGATACCCGAGCACTCGATGTGCCAGCCGGGATAGCCCACGCCCCAGGGAGAGGGCCACTTCAGCTCCTGGTCGTCGAACTTGGACTTGGTGAACCACAGAACGAAGTCGGCCTTGTTGCGCTTGTTGCCGTCGGCCTCCACGCCCTCGCGGACGCCCACGTCCAGGTCCTCCTCCTTGAAGTCGTTGAAGATGTAGTACTTCTCCAGCTTGGCGGTGTCGAAGTAGATGTTACCGCCTGCCTCGTAGGCGTAGTCCTTCTCGATGAGGGTCTCGATGAGGTGGATGTACTCCTCGATGCAACCCGTGGCGGGCTGGACGATATCGGGGGTCTTGATATTGAGCTTTGCGCAGTCGGCGAAGAAGGCGTCGGTGTAGAACTTGGCGATCTCCATGACCGTCTTCTTCTCGCGGCGGGCGCCCTTGAGCATCTTGTCCTCGCCCTCGTCGGCGTCGGAGGACAGGTGTCCCACGTCGGTGATGTTCATGACGCGGGTGACGTCGTAGCCGGCGTAGCGGAGGTACTTCTCCAGTACGTCCTCCATCATGTAGGTGCGGAGGTTGCCGATATGGGCGAAGTGGTAGACCGTGGGGCCGCAGGTGTACATGCTGACCTTGCCGGGGGTATGGGGGACGAATTCTTCTTTCTGGTGAGTAGCGGAATTGTAGAGTTGCATAGTCTTGCCTTTCTATGTTCAGAGGTGATTTACATAAGGGTTGCCAATCTCTTGGCGGCGTATACGGCGCGGGCCGCGTGGGAGAGCCTCACCGAGGAGTCGGCGGGAAGATCGGAGGTCTTCAGCTCCAGGTTGATACATCGGTTGGAGGTGGCGAGGAACCCGCACAGGCGGAGGCCTTCCGCGGCATCCTCCCAGTCCACGCACCCGCCCAGGGGGGTGGCTTCGGGACACTCGAAGGGAATGCGGTGGGAGTCGCTGACTCCGTCGTTATCGTGTACGTGCAAACATCGCACCTTACCGCGCAGCTTTTCCAGCTCCACCGACTGGCACAGCCCCGTGATGTTGGCGTGGCCGAAGTCCCAGCAGACCATGGCGTCCAGCCGCTCGGTCAGCTCCAGGATATCGGCGGCGGTACTGCCAAAGACCGCCTCGGAGGGGTGGGTGGCGTAGGGCTTTCCCGTCATATTCTCGATACAGAGAGTGATCCCCAGCTTGCCCGCCAGCTCGCGGAGAGGGGTGAGGAAGCGGATGTTCTCGTCCAGCCATTGCTCCCGACATCGACGGCTCTCGTGGCGCACGATGGGGTGGATCACCGCGTCGGGGATCTTCAGCATGGCCGCCATACGGAGGCCACAGGCGATCTCTCTGGAGAAACGAGCCATAGCCGCCGTATCGTCGGGGTTGGGCATGAAGAAGGGGAGGTGACACATGGGGAGGGTCAGACCCCTCGCGGCGGCACGGTTTCCGAAGCTGTACAGCACCGAGCGGAGGATATCGTCGCCGTCGGGCTCCAGCTGATCCAGGGACAGGTCCACTCCGTCAAAGCCCGCATCCGCCAGAAAATCCGCGGCGGCGGTCAGGGAGTATTTTGCCCCGTTCAAGGCATAAGCGTGGTAGCGGGTGGGCACCGTCACAAAGACGCGCTCGCCGCTGTTTGTGAGTATCCCGTTGGCCATGGGTCATCCTCCTTTCGGCAGAAATTATAATCCATATTATTATAGCACGAAATGCGGGATTTGTCAAATGGTTTTGAGGCATAGGCGGTATTTTTCCAAAAAAATTCACGGTATTTGCGAAAGCTTTTGTGGCACACTATGGACAGGAGTGAGAAATTGCAGTTTATCGTTCCGATAAACTGCAATAGTGAAATACGCCTTACGGCGTGTGAAATGCCTTCGGCGTGAAATACGCGCGTTGCGCGTGTGAAATTCACCCGTTGGGCGAGTTGAGGAAAGAAACCCTACGGGTTTCTATTAAAATATAATGGACAGAACCGAAGGTTCTGCACCTCAACTTGCCCGAAGGGCAAATTTCACACTCGCTTGCGAGTATTTCACATGCGCTTCAGCGCAT
>JAFULU010000171.1 GCA_017483125.1 Clostridia bacterium | reverse complement strand
GCCTTTTGCTTCGCAAAAGCCTATTTTATGGTAAGATTTTTCGATCAAACACCCGAAAAGCATTGCCCTGTATGGAATATCCATAGTCGAAAGCCGTTATCGTACCGCCGCTTCGTTCTTGATTTTGCATTTTGCATTTTGAATTTTGCATTTCGGGCGCAGCCCGATAAGCCCAAATTTGAAAACACTTTTTTCCCGCCTTATCCCCAAAAAAGAAAACGGGAAATTCTCACTTCCCGTTTTCGGTTCTTTTCTCTTTTACCGCGCTTGATTTCGCATTTTGCATGTTTCATTTTGCATTGACTTCCACCGTCACCACCTCGCAGGGGTTGAAGAATCTCGGCGCGAAGGGCACGGTATTGGCTACGCCACGGGAAATGATGAGGCGGTCTTCGTGGAGTCCCGAGGTATATTTCGGGAACAGGCCTTGGTCGGGGGCATAGACGCCTCTGCCGAAGATACGCCACTGGCCGCCATGGGCGTGACCCGACACGGTAAGGTCAATATTGAAGGGGCGAAGATAGCGGTCAAAGTACTCAGGGTGGTGGGACATGAGGAGCTTATAGCCGGGGATCTTAACGTAGTCGTACAGCCATGTCAGATCAGGGATCCAGCCGGGATTCAAGAGTCCCGAGCCCAGACCGCCGATGACCAGGCCGTTCCAGACCTCATAGCTTTGGTACAGAAGGATCGCTCCCGTGGAATCTATGGCGTTTTTGTCGGAGGGCGTGATCTCAAAGGGAATGGGCTTTTTCTCGGCGCGCATCCGCTTGGACTCGCGGATGTTGCGGTGACAGCCGCCGATCTCGTGGTTTCCGAGGGCATAGAAGGTGGGGGCCAGGGCGGCGCACTCGGCAAGCAGCTCCAGTCCCGGATGGGGGACGTGGGCGGGAGCCGTATCGAACTGCTCGGTGAGGTCACCGGGGATGAGGATGAGGTCGGGCCTCTCACGCCTCAAAATGGGCAGAATCTTCCCATAGGGGCGGTCGTGGAGATCGGCCACCACGCAGGCCTTGAAGGAGACGGGATGGGGGGAGGTCAGCTTGTAGCGGGTGTTTTGCATTTTCGTCTCTCCCTTCTGCGCTTGGCGGCGCGGACAATTCCCAGGATGGCGCGCAGGAGCAAAATGCCCGTCACGGCACCTGCAAAATCGATCACGACGTCCTTTGCGCTGGCACCGCGGTTGGAGAAGATCTGGTGAACCTCGTCGGAGATCGCATAGAGGAGGCAGAACACGGTGGGAATGAGCCACTCCAGCCATGCTCGGATCCACTTTTTGCGGCGGTTGACGTAAGCGACAAGCCACGCGGACAAGAAACCGAGAAGTCCGAATTCCGCAAAGTGAGCCAGCTTACGCACCAGGCGGTGGGTGGAGGCCATGATTTCCATCCGCGTACTCCAGTTCAGGCTGTCATAGTCGGGATGAAGCAGGTGCACGATCTTTTCCACGATTCCCGTACTGCGGTCACCTGATGCTTCCTTACTCTCCGCCGAAAAGAAAAAGATGAGGGCCATATTGATGAACACGGCCACGGCCAGAATAATGGCTATGGTCACGAACATACTGATCCATCTTTTCTTTGGCTTCGGCTCGGTCTGCTTACAGACCATTTTCACCTTTTTGCTCATGGGATACTCCTCCTTTCATACACGATTCCGGTTATGATATGACATTATAGCACTCACAGACCGAAAAGTCAATGATGTTCACGAGAAATTCAGAAAAGATTCCCACTGCGTAAAAAAGTGCCGACCCCCAAAAGAGGAGGTCGGCTAATGGGATTGATCAGGAATTGTAAGTACCCTCGGTGGAGGAGAAGACAGACTCGATGCCTTTCCGGCAACAGCCCTATATGATGGAAAAAAAGGTAGTGTACCGTGATATCATATTACGTATGCTATCCTCATATTCGGACAAATCATCATCCTGAAGCATATTATTCAGAATCTGCAGACACATTCTTTCCGTCGAGGCATGTCCGGGGGCAGCTGATGAAAACAGCAATGGGGATATCCTATCACGTTCCGTTTTCGATATATGCCTTTCCAGTATTTCAATTACCCGATTCACGTACAGACTTGCTTCCCCATCACACCCCATCCGTGAAAGCAACGATGAAATATGTACGTAATTACAAATCAACGGCACATCATAGAACCCACCATAACGGTCATCCAAAACAGTCTCATACAAGGCTGCCGCTTTACGATAGAAGAATATCTGCTCCTCGGGAGGCATCTCCGCAGAAACCATCTGCCTGACTGAGCACTCAGTTAAATCGATCAGATACAGGATATTTTCCTGTATTTGGCGGCGGTATTCATTTCCCTCCATGACAAATTTAGCGTATATCTCCCGGCTGTGGCACAATCGGGGGATCTTATGATAATAGGCTTTGGCTTTTTCTTTTACAAGAGGATTCGAGGAATGAGAACAAAGTTCTACCATAACGCGATAGATTTCATAGAGGACATCATCGTCTGAGCAATATAGTTCAGCTCGGTCAGCCAACGCCAGCATTTGTCGTATATGCTCCCGGTCAAAGAGTTGCCTCCGAACCACATGCTTCATAACGGCAGGATAATTGGAATAACGGTCCGGATTCAAGTCAATTTCCTGTATCCAAGCCTGATACACGCCCACCCAATCCTCTTGCGCAGACAGTTCCAGAATACGCGCCTCAAATTCCTTTCGATGCTCAATTCCCCGCACAGCATTCATCTGAAACAAGGAATCAATGGAGCACTGATACAAGATCGCAATCTTTGGCAACAAAGATATGTCCGGAGACAGCAGTCCTCGCTCCCATTTAGAAACCGTTTGTGAGGATACGCCCAATTCTTCTGCCACGGTTTCCTGCGTCATACCGCGTGCCGCGCGTAATTCTTTTAATTGATCCTTTAAAGCCATATTCTATCCCTTATTCTTCATCCAATAGGTATATTTCTTCTTTCTGTACAAAACGAGTGCGATTAAGTAAACGACAGAATTCAAAACAGCACTCAGGAGGTAGCCTATGATTTTTACAGAAAACAACGATCCAAAAAGGCTCATGGTTATATATGGAAATGTGATATGTGAAATCATTTTTTTGCCGAAAATGAGCATATCAAAACGATTCAGGATATAAGTCATCAATACCACTACCGTCATCAGGATCAGTGTTTTTGCCTCTTTTCTGAGAACAAGCCTGAGATCATTCGTCATGGTTGTGTAAGACTGCTCCCTGTAGTCAGCCATCACCTCGTCCTCACCTACCGATTTACGGATTTTCGACACCCACAACAGGGCGATACCATACGCAACTGTGGTCATCAGCGAGAGCAAAAACAGCTGCAAAGTAACATTTTCTAATTCATTGAGAATGGCTCCCCACACAGCCGACAGAGCAATGTATACAACCATAGTTACGACCGCTGCAAGCGTAATATTCCATAGTGAACGTTTCATAATACACCTCCACATGCTATTGTTATAGGACTCAATGATATTATAACAATAGCATTTCTCAGTGTAAACAGACAATTTGGCACACGGTTCTGTCGATTTTGGCTTAATCCAAAGGGAAAATAGAAAGCAAGGGGAATTCGCTTGGAAATCCCCCTTGAAATCTTTAAGTCAAGAATTATAGGTACCCTCGGTGGAGGAGAAGACAGACTCGATGCCCTCCTTGCGGCGGGAGGTCTTGACGTGCTCAAAGAGCAGGTCGCGGTACTGCTCCTCGTCGAAGGGCAGGGTCACAGGCTTACCCGTCCAGGCGGAGAGGTGCATGGCGTTGGACATCATGAGGCCGTTGATGCCCTCGCGGCCGTCGGCCACCAGAGGCTCGTCGCGGAGGATGGCACCCGCGAAGGCGTTCAGGACACCGATATGCTGGGGGTTCTGACCGTCGGTCTCCACAGTCACGCGCTGGCAACGGGGAGCGGCGAAGGCAGTCTTATTGGTGGCCGAGAACTCGGACTCGGGGGTATCCAGCTTGATGAAGGTGATGGAGCCGCCGTCGGTGATGATGGTACCGCCGTCGCAGACGATCTCCAGGCGGTTGGTGCCGGGGGCGTCGCCCGTGGTGGTGATGAAGGTGCCCGTCGCGCCGTTCTCATACTCGAAGTAGACGGTGACGTCGTCCTCCACCTCGATATCGTGCCACTTACCGAAGTGCATTTTGGCGTCCACTACCTTGGGCATACCGCAGATCCACTGGAAGAGGTCCAGGTTGTGGGGACACTGGTTCAGCAGCACGCCGCCGCCCTCGCCCGACCAGGTGGCTCTCCACGCGCCCGAATCGTAGTAGGCCTGGGGACGGTACCAGTTGGTGATGATCCAGCTGGTTCTCTTGATGGCACCCAGCTCGCCCGAGGCGATGATCTCTCTGACCTTGCGGTAGATGTGGTTGGTTCTCTGGTTGAACATCATGCCGAACTTCAGCTCGGGGTGCTTGTCCGCCTCGGCCATCATCTCACGGACCTGGAGGGTGTAGACGCCCGCGGGCTTCTCGCACATGACGTGCAGTCCTGCCTTCATGGCCTTGATGGCGTAGTCGGGGTGGCCGTAGTGGGGGATGGCGATGATGACGGCGTCGATGAGGCCGGAGGCGAACATCTCATCGCCGTCTGCGAAGGTGGCGATGTCGGCGTAGACGTTATCGGGCTTGGCGGTGCGGTGAGCGGCAAGACGGCCCAGAGCGAACTCCAGACGGGCGGGGTTGAGATCGCATACGGCGGTCACTTCAACCTCGGGGCACTTGTCGTTGAGGATGTTCTCCAGGTGGCCCGAGCCCATGTTGCCCATGCCGAGGATACCGAGTCTGACTTTTTTCATGATGGTGGGTTCCTTTCTTGTATATGGTGTGTAATAGAGTTTCTCGTTCAGATACAAGATACCCGCCGAGCAAGCTCGGCAGATACAAGATACAAGATAGGTGCAGCCTGTGTATATCTTGTATCTTTGTATATTGTATCTTTGTATCTTACGGTTACTTTCCTTTGATAAAGTTCATCAGCTTCTGCCAGTCCTCCCGCCCGAAATAATGCAGACCGGGACGGAGGTGGTAGCCGATGCTTCCCCCGTGATACTCGTCGCCCGCCACGGGGAGTCTGTCCTCACAGACAAGACCCTTCATGCCGTGGGCCTCGTAGGCAGGGGAGGCGGCCACGCAGGCCAGCATCTCGGAGGCGGGGTCGGCCCACTGATCCTCAAGGGCCGAGGCCACGTAGGTGTAGCGGGGGGCGATGGAGGCGATGAGGTAGTGCTGGTCGAAGGGCATCTCATGCTCCTTGCCGATATACTTCTTGTAGTTCTCGCAGAACCAGTAGGGGAAATTGCGGGTGATCTGCTCCACCCGCTCGCCTACCTTGTCACGGGTGACGGCGGCACCGCTGCAACCCGAGTTGTTGGAGTGGGCAAGGAAGAACCGCTCGTCGGTGGCACCGCAGAAGAGGGCGGTCTTGCCCAGGCGGGAGTGGCCGCAGACCATGGCGTGGGTCATATCCAGTCTCGGTTCGCTCTCGGCGTAATCCAGCACGCGCTGTGCCGCCCATGCCCACAGAGCGATCTTGCCGGGGTCGGTGGGGCCTCTCTGTCCGTCGGGGTAAAGAATGCCAGCCAGGCCGCTCGTGAAGTCGCCGTTGTCGGCGGTCACATCGTTGTAGCAGAAGGACAGCACCGCAAAACCGCCATCCGTGATCTCCTCGGTGGGCATATAGCGGTCGGGGACGTCGGGGCGGAAGTTGATGTGGATGAAGAAGGGGTAGGGGCCGTCACCGCGGGGGATGACCGCGATGAAGGGGAAGGTGAAGTCCTTCCCTCTCAGGGTGACGGTCAGCTCCACCCGCTGAGAGGTGACTTTCCCCGCGCAGAAGGAGGGGATGCAGTCGTTCTGCACCTGCCACGAGATGGCCTCGGGCTTTTCGGGGAGGTAGCCGTACTCCTCGCGCCGGAGGATCTCCAGCATCTCGGAGCGGGAGAGGAGGGGCGGGATGGCGCGTTCTTTCAGGATCGTTTGGAGCATAGGGGACTCCTTTCAAATTTGGGTTTGTCGGTGGGTTTCTCCGTGAGCCTTCCCCAGCGGGGAAGGGGGACCACCGCAGGTGGTGGATGAGGAGAGCGGGGTTGGT
>JAFULU010000170.1 GCA_017483125.1 Clostridia bacterium | reverse complement strand
CCGATACGTGCCCCAAAGGGGCACACTTCACGCGACCATCGGGAGCGCTTCACGCGGCTCTGCCGCACTTCACGCGCCGCTTGCGGCGTACTTCGCTTGGGTTTGGCGCAGAGCGACAAACCCAAAATTGAACCCCATCCCCACAAAGGAGAACACCATGACCAACAAAACCAAGCACCTCCCCCTCCTTCTGTCTGCCCTCCTCCTGCTGACGTCCGCCCTCCCCCTGACCGTCACCGCCGAGGACCCCGCCCCCGCCCTCATCCTCACCGAGATCTGCTTCAACCCCACCTTCCAAGAAAACGATAAGGACCTGGCCGACACCGCCGACGTCCTTGAATACGTGGAAGTCGTCAACGCTTCGGACAAGCCCGTCTCCCTGGAGGGGGCTACCCTGCAGTACTCCGAGAAGGGCTTTGACGGCCCCTTCAAATCCAACGCCATTCTGGGCATAGACGGCACCGATATGACCCTCGCCGCGGGGGAGATAGCGGTCATCGCCATCTACAACGCCGACACCGCCAAGGCGGGCCTGGCCTACGCCACCGCTGAGGAGAAGAAGGCCTACTACGATTTCTTCGTTGAGTTCTACAACTGCGCCGACCGCCTTCCCGAGAAGAATTTCTATGTCGCCCCCTACGTGGAGAGCGGGACAGACACCAAGATCGACGGTGCCTTCCGCCTCTGGAACGAGAACCCCGACAGCGTCATGCGCATCACCGACAAGAAGGGAAGCACCCTCTGCGAGGCGACCTACGATGCCGCCAAATGGAACCGCAACTGGTTCTCGGTCAACTTCATCTACCGTCCGAACGTCGTGGAGGGCCACCCCCTGGCCTCCAAGGACTACAACGTCGGAGGCTGTACCCCTGCCCTCATCCGCGACAACCAGATCACCGCCGAGGGCCTGGCCCCCACGGGGGACACCATCCCCCTGAAGGTCATGGAGTACAACGTCTGCGCCGAGAACACCAAGCAGACCCTCCCCGATGGCACCCAGCCCACCATGGACCAGCGCATCAGCTTTGTCTTTGACTACATCCGCTCCGAGAATCCCGACGTGGTGGGTCTGACCGAGATCAATCACCTCTGGGTCCCCCGCCTGGAGGCCGAAATGACCCAAGAGGGCGGTCAGTACGCCGCCTACGGCCGCGCGGGACAGGGCTCCACCTACGGCTCGGGCAAGTACTCGGGACAGAAATGGGATCTCTTCAACCTCATCCTCTGGAACGCCGAGAAGTACGTGCTGGTGGACAGCGGCTCCTTCTGGGGCTCCAAGAATCCCAACCGTCCCAATTCCTGCGGCTGGGGTAACGGCATCAACGGCGACATGGGTCGCGCCATGAACTGGGTCATCCTCAAGGATAAGGCATCTGGCGTGGAATTCTTCTTCATGTGTGCCCATTTGGACGCCAAGGTGGAGGAGGTCCGTACCCTCTCTGCCGAGCTGATCGTGAATAAGGCAACCGAGCTTTCGGGAGGCCGCCCCGTCATCATGGTGGGTGACTGGAACGCCAACGAGCGCAAGCCCGCCTACGAGCTTCTGGCCTACGGCCCCTACGCCGACGCCCGCTACCGCACCGCCGACCTCTCTGACATGACGGTCTTCAACACCTACAACAAGTGGGGCGAGTACACCGACCAGCACACCACCCGTCCCCCCATCGACCATTGCTTCATCTCCCCCGCCACCGTCTTCGTGGACAGCGCCCTCATGGATCCCGTCTACATGGACGAGGGGAAGACCATGTACGGCTCGGACCATAACGCCACGGTCTTCAGCCTCCAACTGCTGATTCCTGCGGTAGAGCCCGACACCGAGGCCCCCACCGAGGAGAGCACCGAAGCCCCCACCGATCCCGCCACCGAAACCAACACGCCCCCCGTGACCGACACCCCCACCGAGGCTCCCACGGACACCCCCGAGGAGCCCGCCAAGACGGGCTGTCAGTCCTCCGCCATTGCTTCCGTCGCGGTGATCACCGCCTGCGCCGCCGTGGCTCTGGCCAAGAAGCGGGAGGAGTAACCGCAAAAGAAAAGGATACCGTATGCTTGCGGTATCCTTTTTGCGTGGGAAAATTGGGGTTTGTCGGTGGGTTTCCTCGTGAGCCTTCCCCAGCGGGGAAGGGGGACCGCGATAGCGGTGGATGAGGAGAGCCGCATAAGTTTTGGCTCTTGGTGTGGAAAACGCTTTGCATATATAGCCATTTTAAATTGGACACCAGTTAGAGAATCTTAATCCGCTCTCCTCATCCACCACCTGCGGT
>JAFULU010000169.1 GCA_017483125.1 Clostridia bacterium | reverse complement strand
CCATACCCCCCTTTCGTACCTGCTTCCGCGCGGCGGATGAATATATTTTTAGTATGTAAATAAACAAAGAGAGGTAAAAGTCTATGTCTAACAGACTGTTCCAAAGCGTGATCCACCAAATGAAGGACGCCGTTGACCGTACCATCGGTGTCATCGACGAGACCGGCGTCATCATCGCCTGCTCCGAGCTTGTCAAGATCGGCGAGGTCCGTCAGTCCATCCGCGACGAGCTGGCCTACACCACCGACCTTGTGGTGACCGGCGGCTATACCTACCGCCCCCTGTCCGGCGGTGCCAAGCGCGAGTACATCGTTTTCGTGGAGGGTGAGGACGCCGAGGCCGATAAGACCTCCCGCCTGCTCTGCGTAGCCCTGGGCAACATCAAGAACCTGTACGACGAGAAGTACGACAAGGGCTCCTTCATCAAGAATATCATCCTGGATAACATCCTGCCCTCGGATATCTACATCAAGTCCAAGGAGCTTCACTTCAACGCCGAGGATTCCCGCGTGGTCTTCCTGGTCAAGTTCCTGGGCAAGACCGACATGATGCCCTTCGAGATGCTGCAGAATATGTTCCCCGACAAGGCCCGCGACTACGTCATCAGCGTGGGCGAGCACGACATCGTGCTGGTCAAGGAGGTCAAGGCAGGCGTGGAGAACCGCGACATGGAGAAGATCGCCACCAACATCGTGGATACCATGTCCTCCGAGTTCTACACCAAGGTCTCGGTGGGTGTTTCCACCATCGTGGACAACATCAAGGACCTGGCCCGCGCCTACAAGGAGGCCCAGATCGCCCTGGACGTCGGCAAGGTCTTTGAGAACGAGAAGAGCGTTGTCAGCTATGAGAATCTCGGCATCGGCCGTCTGATCTACCAGCTCCCCACCACCCTCTGCGAGATGTTCCTCCAGGAGGTCTTCAAGAAGGGCAGCCTGGAGTCCTTGGACCGCGAGACCCTCATGACCATCCAGTGCTTCTTTGAGAACAACCTCAACGTATCCGAGACCTCCCGTAAGCTCTTCGTCCACCGTAACACCCTGGTGTACCGCCTGGAGAAGATCCGCAAGCTGACCGGTCTGGATCTGCGGGAGTTCGAGCACGCCATCACCTTCAAGGTGGCCCTCATGGTCAAGAAGTACCTCAGCTCCAAGCCCTCCAAGTATTGATCCCGACCTCGTCGGCAGGTTTTTGCATAAAACGCGGGTGTATGCGTGTATACTGTACCTATGCCCGCTCCCAACCCTGTGCGTAAGAGGATAGTTTACCTACATGAAACAAGTTACCTATGAAATCAGGGGTCTGGTCATCGAGACCATGATCCCCGCCATCAAGGCCTCCTGCGAAAGCCTCGCGGGAGTCCGAAACGTCCGAGTGACCGCCCTGGACACCGACACCGCGCGGCTGATGCTGGTGGTGGACGGAGAGATGACCGAGGAGCTGGAGTCCTCTCTGGATTCGGTCATGAGGGCCAAGGGGCTGGAGCTGGTCACCCCGCCCACCGTGGAGGCCTACGCCGCGGCACCCGCGCCCCCCGTGGCTCCCGTCGCTCCCAAGCCCCACGTCGCGCAGACCCCTCCCCCCGAGAAGGGCAAAAAGGTCAGCCTGACCGCCGCTATCTCCACCGTCATCGTCGCGGTGGTGCTGGCCGTCCTTCTGACCTTCTCCCTGACCACGGCCTACATGAAGGCCAATACCTCCACGGTCATCACCCCCGGCCAGAGCCGGCCCGAGGAGGGCCCCTTCGACCAGCTGGAGATCATCGACCGCCTGTTCCGCTCGGCCACCGTGCTGGATATTGACGAGGAAGCCCTCATCACGGGGGTGCTCAAGGGCTACGTCGCCGCTACGGGTGACGTCTACGCCGAGTACTTCACCGCCGAGGAGTTCCAGTCCCAGATGGACACCAACAACGGCAAGATGTGCGGCATCGGCGTCAGCGTGGTCAACGGCATTCTCAATCTCAACGGCGTGGACTATCAGGTCATCACCATCGCCAACGTTTACCCCGATTCCCCCGCCGAAAAAGCGGGCGTCCTCCCCGGCGACCACATCATGTACGTCGGTAAGGGCGAGGACAGAACCCTTGTCCACGAGCTGGGCTATACCCAGGCCCTGGCTGTCATGAAGGGCGAGGAGGGCACCGAGTGTACCTTCACCGTCCTGCGCCGCCCCGCGGGAGCCGCCGAGGGGACTCCCTACGAGGAGGTGGAGATCACCGCTATCCGCGAGACCTTCACCACCCGTTCGGTCACCTTCCGCCACTACAGCGAGGACGAGACCGTGGGCATCATCAAGATGACGGGCTTTGACAACACCACCCGCGACCAGTTCGTGGAGGCTGTGGAGACCCTCAAGTCCGAGGGCTGTACCTCCTTCGTGCTGGACCTCCGCGGTAATCCCGGCGGACTTCTCACCTCGGTGGAGGACGTGCTGGTCTTCTTCCTGCAGGAGGACGACACCATCATCACCACCAAGGACGCCTCGGGCCGTGAGACCACCACTACCGTTACCCTGAATAAGGCAGTGAAGGTCATGTGCGGTACGGTCGATCTGAACGAAGAGGACATCGGCCGCTACAGAGACCTGAAGATCTCCCTTCTGGTCAACGATTACTCCGCCTCCGCCGCCGAGCTCTTCACCTCCAACATCCGTGACTATGAGCTGGGCACCATCGTGGGCACCACCACCTACGGCAAGGGCTGCGGACAGAACACCTATCCCCTGTCCCGCTACGGCTACGACGGAGCCCTCAAGCTGACCTCCTTCTACTACTACCCTCCCTGCGGTGAGGGCTACGACGGCATCGGCATCACCCCCCATGTGGAGGTGGAGCTGTCCGAGGAGGCGCAGAAGTACAACATCAACCTCCTGCCCGACGAGCTGGATAATCAGCTGGCGGCGGCGGTCGCATCCATGAAATAATCCCCATACGGGGTAAAAACT
>JAFULU010000015.1 GCA_017483125.1 Clostridia bacterium | reverse complement strand
GGGTATCATATCCCAATACCTCGTGAACGTCCTCCAGAGATTCAAAGGAATTGGACACGGGCGCGTCACCGTGGGAACCGCCGAACAGGGCGTCCCAAAGTGGCACGATACAGACGGCCAAAACCAGGCAAGCCGCCGCGAGGGAGGCCCACTTGATCCATGCTTTGGTCTTCTTCCGCCGCGGTATCCCGTCGGGGGCGGCTCGCGCGATCAGCTCGGGGTCGATGCCTCCGAGGTTTCGGTAGATATTCATACTGGTCATAGATCGAAGCCCTCCTTTTGCAAATGCGCCTTCAGCTTTTTTCGGGTGCGGTGCAGAAGGACGGTGACGCTGTTCTCCCGCATCCCATAGAGCTCCGCAATCTCGGCCACGGAGCAGGAATACCAGTACCGTTGCAGGAAGATTTCCTGCGTTTTTTCGGGCAGGGAACGAATAAACCGCCCCAAAGCGTCCCGCAAAGCGACGCTCTCGCCGATATCCGCCCTGCTGTCGCCGTCGGGGATGCACTCGGCCAGCTCCTCCAGCACGAGGGGGACCTGCCCGCCCCGCTTTTGGGTGTGGTATTCCTCATAGCGGTCAAGGGAAAGGTGACGGCAGATCATCCCAACGTAGGGCTTTAGGGGGTCGGGACGGTTGGGGGGAATGGTGTTCCAGGTCTTGAGGTAGGTGTCGTTGACGATCTCCTTGGCGTCCTCTTGATCTTCGAGGATGCGGTACGCGATGGAATGGCAGTACCGCCCGTACTTTTTGTCGGTCTCGGCGATAGCAGACTCCGAGCGCGCGAAATACAGATCCACGATCTGCTGATCTTCCATGATGGTTGCTCCTTTCGGGGGTTTTGTTGGTCCTTCACCCTAAATAACGGGAAAACGGTCTCCCGCATTACACATTACAGAAATTTTTTTCAAATTATCCAGATCAGCGCAGGCGAGAAACAGGATCGTACAGAAAAACGGCGAGAATAACCCCGCCGTTTTCACGGTATGATGCAAGACTCACCCCTCCAGCACGTAGGAGAGCATCAGCTTGACCGTATTCTCGATCCCCTCCACGTGAGCCCGCTCCACCCCGTGGCTGGAATAGACCCCCATGCCGAAGGCGGCGGCGCGGAGGTTGTTGCCTCCCTTAATGGCCTGGCTGGCGTCCGATCCGTAGCGGTAGAAGAGATCCACCGCGTAGCGGCACCCTGCCCGCTCAGCGGCGGCGATGAGACGATTGGTCAGACCGTAATCGTAGGGCATGGAGGCGTCCTTGGCGCAGATGGTGACGGTCTGCTCCGAGCCGTCGGAGTCGGGCCCCAGAATGGCGATATCCACCGCCACGTACTCCGAGATCTCGGCGGGCACGTAGATCCCACCCAGCCCGATCTCCTCGTAGAAGGAGAAGGCGAAGACCGTATTGTACTTGGGCTTGAGTCTATTCTCGGCCATGTACTTCAGCGCGGCGAAGGAGCAGGCCATGGCGGCCTTGTCGTCGATGAAGCGGCACTTGATGTAGCCGTTGTCGGTCACTGTAAAGCGGGGCACGATGGCCACGTAGTCCCCGTTGCGGATCCCCAACGCGCGGACGGCCTCGGCGGTCTTGACGTGCTGATCCAGCAGGACGAACACCGTATTCTCATTGCGCTCCATGGTCTTGGCGTCGTCAAAGGCGTGAGCCGAGTGGTGGGCGCAGACCAGCATCCCCGTGAAGGTCTGGCCCCCGCGGGTGTGGACGGTGACGTTCTCCCCCTCCACGTTGGCGAAGTTGATGCCCCCCACCGCCCGAAGCCGCAGAGTGCCGTCGGGGTTGATCCCTCGCACCATGAAGCCCAGGGTATCGGCGTGTGCGCTGATACAGACGGTCTTGGAGGTGTCGTGGCCCTCCACGGTGATGTAGGCGGTGTCGCGGTTGTCGTAGGTGACGGTGTAGCCCAGCTCGGCGGCGTAGGACTCGATGACGGGCTTGATGGCGTCGTAGTAGCCTACGGGGCTGGGGGTGTCGATGAGGTGCTTCATGGTACTTACCAGATAAGAAAGGTCGATGTTCATACAGGTTTCTCCTTTGAGTCTTGAATAAAGAGCAACATGACCGTCTCGGAGAAACAGTCATGTTGCTGGGTGTATGTTGGGATTACTCCCACTCGCTTAAATTAGCTTTATATTGAGTGAATTTAGGTCTTTTCGAGCGATTTTTCGGGGGATTTGATCGCCTTTTTCCGCTTTATCTATGGAGTCTGCGAAAAAACGGTATCAAAATGGTATCAGCGATACCGCCAGGAAATCACATTATTCCCGACAATTTATTATACCATAAAAGAAGAATAAATACAAGAGGTTTGCAGAGTTTTTTTATAAGTTTACAGTATTGCTAAAATATTGAAAGGCGGCACCAGATCAGGTGTCGCCTTTCCTTGTGGTAGGAGTCGAATGATCGGCGGGTATTATATGGTTTGCGTGCTTTGATTGAGTCTTTTTTTCAAAATTGTAAGACGAACAAGTCTATAGATATATACGCCAAGAAATAGATACATTACCGCAAACCATATGCCGATACAACTGAATACCTTTTCTGTTGTTGTTTTTCCTTGTGATTTAATGCACTCCACAATCAAAAGCAGTGCATATACAATCTCAGCAATTGCTATTATCGTCAACGGAAGCAACAAGTTGAGAAAAACTGATAAACCGTAATTTGCGCCGGAGTATATTTCGATATTCGGATTCAACACCACAAACAGCCAAGCTCCAGTAAAAAGTAGAGTTGGAATGGCTATTAACGAATCCCGAATGATGAGTTTGTTTATTTTACGTTGTTCCAAATAATACTCCTTTCCTTGCGGTAGTCGTCGAATGATTGGTGGTTATCTGTTATCCAAATCATCAACATAAATCGGCTTACCATTTTCGTTTACTTCGTGTATTTGTACGGGCACATTCAAAGCCCACTACTCCTTCTTCAGCTCATCTAAATCAATTAGTTCACCAAAGTAATTAAAGCTTTCGCCGTTGCATTCAAATTGGCTACTTGCACGATAATCACCCAATTCTGCAACGATTAAGTCCGCACCGGCAATACGCCACGTTTCCTCTGTATTTTCTCTCATAACAAAGAGTCCCGCCTTAGACTCAGCAAGATCAAAATTGCTCGACAGACCGCAAATATATTCCGGCATATCGTTATAGTAGCGCGCGGCTGAAACAACTGTGATGGTCTGCGTCCCATCTCCATTACGAATTTCATCAATGACATGAATTTCAAATGTGGAAACGTACCACGAATATGCACCTAATTCATCGACCTTAACTGTTTTCAAGTTCTGTATCGTTCCGTACACTATCAAATCTGTTCTTTCCTTCAGAATGGATACAAATTCATCGGGAGGATAAATATCCCCGTCAGTTCCTTGCGAAACATCAGGTACACTTTGCACAATCTGTGCCCCCGATAAGGATGATATGTCGATCTTGCCGTTTTCCAAATATACGGGTTTATTAAAATATCCGTGAAACGCAATTCCCGCAACAGCTATGAACGCGACCGCAAAACAAGCCGCGATTGCCCCGAAACGAAGCCATATGCTTTTAGGCTTTTTGTTCTTTTGTCTGAGCCTATCCTTTTGCTCAACGTATTTTTCAACAAGGTCGGGGTCAAGGTAATTCAGACCTTCATTCCATTCTTTCTTTTTCATATCGAATAACCCTCACTTTCAAGTTTTTCTTTCAAGGCACTTCTGATGGCGGCAAGCTCCTTGTTTACCATTGAACGACTCAAGCTCAGATCACTTGCAATCGTATCAATAGGATCGGCTAAGTAGTACCGACTCATAAATATGAACTGCCTACGCTCAGAGAGCGAGCGAACAAAGTCGCTGATGATGTGTCCGAGCCTCTCGGCATCGAATTCCGCACCGACATCCTCATCACCTGCTACGAAATCTTCAAGCTCGGACAAGGATACCGTCATTTCAGAAGGTATTACGTTCTGCCGCATATTGCTGTGGTAGCGTTTGATCGCAATTCTTCGTATAATCGTTGTCAGAAATGCTTTTAACACACTTGGCTTTGTCGGTGGAATTGCATTCCACGCACCAAGATATGTATCGTTCAAGCATTCCTCGCAGTCAAGCCTATCGTGAACGATATTGTAGGCAATAGAAAACAAATACTTCTTGTATTTGAAGTCGGTTTCCTCAACCGCTTTTTCATTGCGTTCCCAATACAGCTCAACGATCTTGTCATCGTCCATCGGTATTCTCACCGTCTGTTTGTTTTGAAGTTCCATAGCTCGCCTCCTTCCTCGCGTTTTTGAAAGGCCCTTCATAAATAGTAGTACCAAAAATTTTGAAAGTGTGTAATGATTTTTGAAAGTTTTTCGGATTTTTTATATTATAACATATTTATGCGGAAATGGTGTGAACTGATATGAAAAATTGGGTGCCACCGAAGCGGCACCGACATATAAAAACAACGGCAAGATTTTTTCAATCCTGCCGTTGTTCATGAATGAATTCTGTATCAAAACGGTATCAAAAACTCGCTTTGAGTGCCGTAAACCCTAAATATATAAGGCTTTTTCGACTTGCGTTTATTACTCCCACTCAATCGTCCCCGTAGGCTTCGGCGTCAGATCAAACAGCACTCTGTTGATCCCCTCCACCTCCGCGGTAATTCTCGCGGTAATCTTATGCAGCACAGGATAAGGAATCTCCTCAATGGTCGCCGTCATAGCGTCCTTGGTGTTCACGGCGCGGATGATGGCGGGCCAGCCCTCGTAGCGGCTCTCGTCCTTCACGCCCACGCTCTTGATGTCGGGGATGGCGATGAAGTACTGCCACACCTTCTCGGCCAGACCGTTCAGAGCGAACTCCTCGCGCAGGATGGCGTCGGCCTCACGCAGGGCGTGGAGACGGTCGCGGGTGATGGCACCCAGGCAGCGGACACCCAGGCCGGGGCCGGGGAAGGGCTGACGGTAGACCATGGCGTGGGGCAGACCCAGGGCCTCGCCCACCACACGGACCTCGTCCTTGAACAACAGCTTGATGGGCTCCACCAGAGCGAACTTCAGATCCTCGGGAAGGCCGCCCACGTTGTGGTGGGACTTGACTGCCTTCTTGCCCTCCGCCTGCTTGACGCTCTCCAGAATGTCGGGGTAAATGGTGCCCTGGGCCAGGAACTCCACGCCCTCCAGCTTGCGGGCCTCGTCGGCAAACACGTTGATGAACTCCGCGCCGATGATCTTTCTCTTGCGCTCGGGATCGCTGACACCCGCCAGCAGATCCAGGAAGCGGTCGGTGGCGTCCACGTAGACCAGGTTGCAGTCCATCTCCTTGCCGAAGACCTCGATGACCTGCTCGGACTCACCCTTACGCATGAGACCGTGGTTGACGTGTACGCAGGTCAGCTGACGGCCAATAGCCTTGATGAGCAGAGCGGCCACCACGGAGGAGTCCACGCCGCCCGACAGAGCCAGCAGAACCTTCTTGTCGCCCACCTGAGCGCGGACGGCGGCCACGGCCTCCTCGATGAAGGCGTTGGCCAGATCAAAATTCACGATGCGCTCCATGGACTCGGGGCGCACGTTGGAAGTAAAGTCGATCATACGAAATGCCTCCTATGTTATAAAATCAGTTGGTGTAGTTATCGAAATAGCCCTGAACCAGCACCACGGGGGTACCCTTATCGCCCGAGCCGGAGGTCAGGTCGCAGAGGGAGCCGATGAGGTCGGTGAGCTGACGGGGGGTGGTACCCTGGGCGGCCATGTTGCCCACCAGAGAGCCCTGAGCCTCCTTCTCACGGATGGACTTGGAAATGGCCTCGCGGAGAGCCTCACCCGACAGATCCTTGTAGTCGTTGTCGGCCAGGTACTTCAGCTTCAGCTCGTTGGGAGTACCGATCAGACCGTCGGTGAAGGCGGGAGACACCACGGGGTCAGCCAGTTCCCAGATCTTACCCTTGGGATCCTTGAAGGCACCGTCGCCGTAGACCATGACCTCCACGTGTTTGCCGGTGGCGGCCAGAATGCGGGCCTGGATGTCCAGCACCAGAGGCTTGCACTCACGGGGGAAGAGCTTGACCTTGTCCTCGGTGGACTTGTTGGAGCCCAGGAGACCGTACTTCTCGTTGCAGCCGCTGCCGTCGATGGGAGCGTTCATGATCTCGTCCAGACCGCAAACGATCTTGGCACCGTTCGCCAGCAGGATGCGCTTGGTGCGGGCGCGGGTGTGAATGTCGCAGTTGAGGACGCAGTCGGTGTAGTTCAGAATAGTCTTGGCCTGGTTGGCGAAGATAATCTCGCACTCGGCGCCGCACTCGCGGACCAGGTTGCCGTAGTACTCCACGTAGTCCACGCCGGTGAACTCGTGCTTGTTCTCGCCAAACAGCTCGCGGTACTTCTCCAGAGACAGCACGTCGGAGTAGGGATTCACCCCGGCCTCGTCGATCTTGTCCAGAGACACCAGCTCGTTGCCAACCTCGTCGGAGGGGTAGGACAGCATGAGCACCACCTTCTTACAGCCCATGGCGATACCGCGCAGGCAGATGGCGAAGCGGTTGCGGGAGAGGATGGGGAAGATGACACCCACCGTACCGCCGCCCAGCTTGGCGCGGACGTCGTCGGCGATGTTCTGCACCGAGCAGTAGTTGCCCTGAGAGCGGGCCACGATGGACTCGGTCAGAGAAATCACGTCACGGTCACGAAGCTCAAAGCCCTCGGACTTGGCGGCCTCGATGACGCTCTCGGTGACGATGGCGGCCAGATCGTCGCCCTCGCGGATGATGGGGCAGCGAATACCCCGGGATACGGTACCGACTCTTCTTGTCTGTTCCATAATGTTTATCTCCTAAAAAATAGATTACAGGGTTGGGATGGGGAAGCATCCTTTCGGGATCACTCGCCCCTGTACAGCTGGGCGTACTTGAGTAGCCTGTCATGGTTCTCGCCCGCGTGGATCACACCGTGGGCCACAGCCCCGAGAATGTCCTCCAGAGTGATGATGTTGTGGATGCGGACGCCGTAATCCTTCTCAATCTCGTGCTTGGCCGAGAGGGAAGAATGATCGGTCTTCTCCATTCTGTCCACGTAGATGATAATATGGGAGGGATACCGCCCGATCTCGGCCTTCATACGATCCAGCACCCGCCGCATGGTAGCGCCCGAGGACAGGGTGTCGGTGATGAGGGTCATGTCCCGCGTCATGAGCATATCCTTCTCGGTGATATAGTTCATGCAGTAGTGGGAATCCACACCGTACTTACCGAACAGGGTCATACTGGTAGCGATCAAAAGAGGGATCTCCCGCTCGTTGACACCCACCAGACAGTTGGACTCAATGCCGTGCTCACGGATACACTCGGCGTAGAACTCCCCCAGTCGGGAGATCTGACTGCCCATGCGGTGGTAGCCGCTGTGGATGTAGTAGGGCGAGACGCGGCCGTTGCTCAGAGGACGGTCCTCAAAGCGGAGCATACCGTTATCAACCATAAAGCGAATAAACCGCTCCTTGTAGGTCAGGGCATCGGGACGGTAGCTGAAGAGATCGTCCATGGTGATGCCGAAATAGCGGGCAATGACGGGAAGCACCGAAATATCGGGAACCGATATGTGATTCTCCCATTTGCTCACGGATTGCGCCGAGACAGAAAGCACCTCGGCCAGCTGAGTCTGGGTGATATTCTTGTTCTTACGCAGGGAACGAATCTTCTCACCGATCCTCATGGAGGCACCTCCTCTGTCATCTACCTATTTATTATACCACATACGCGGCCAAATACAAGATAGTATATGGATAATTTTTTTCAACCAACAGGCGAATTTTCGCGGCGGTCTACCGTGAGAAAACATGTGTCACGGCAGTTTCTCACCTATCTATTATAGCAATAAACCGTCAGTTTTTCAAGGGGTTTGACGAGAAAACTTGAAAAATAGTTGACAAAATTTTTGGGGTCACGGTCATTCGCCGCGCGAAATACTTTGCGAAAGAAATTTCACCGAAAGGTCTTGACAAACGGGACACTTTATGGTATAATCTTTAGGTATGCAACATACGACCCATTAGCTCAGTCGGTAGAGCATCTGACTTTTAATCAGGGGGTCCGGGATTCGAGTTCCCGATGGGTCACCAATAGAAAAGGCACCGCAACGCGGTGCCTTTTCTATTGGTGAGTTATTACGGAATCGAAGCCTTCAAGCCGCCAGAGAATAACTCCCATAATTATCTACAGAGCGGCTTGACCCGAGCAAAGCGAGGAGATCGAGCTTCCCGATGGGTCACCAAAACAGGGAGGGCATCTTCAGATGCCCTCCCTGTTTTGATGCTCCGTCACGGAATCGAAGCCTTCAAGCCGCCGGCAAGTTAAAATTAGAAACTTAGTAACGTGCGGCTTGACACCGAGCGAAGCGAGGAGATCGAGCTTCCCGATGGGTCACCAAAACAGAGAGGGCATCTTCAGATGCCCTCTCTGTTTGATGCTCCGTCACGGAACCGAAGCCTTCAAGCCGCCAGAGAGTAACTCCCATAATTATCTACAGAGCGGCTTGACACCGAGCGAAGCGAGGAGATCAAGCTTCCCGAAGGGTCACCAACAGAGCATTATCCGAAAAATATCACCTTCTACATCGGAATTCTCCTACCAATCCCTGTTTGTCGGATTGCTCTGAATGCTTTTACGCCATTCAGACGGGGAAACACCTGTTTTTTGTACAAATCGCTTGAAAAAATACGGATAGTCAAAATAACCGCATTCCTCCGAAATGACGGTTATGGGCTTTGAGGTCGTTTCCAGCAGGTACATGGCCCTCTTGATCTTCACGTCGTTGATATATTGGATCGGCGTTACGCCGAATTCCCGCTGAAAGACCCGTTCTACGTAATTCTTACTGTAATGAAACGCCTCACAGAGATCTGACAGCGACGTGATGGATGCGATATTCTTTTCTACATATTTGGATAATCTGTCAGAGAGGGTATTGGAAGGAGCCTTCTGACGCAAGGATAAAAGCAGCTTGTGAAACAGATACTGCTGCTCCGCGTAGGTATATTTCTGGTGTGAGGCCGTATCGATCCGTTGCATAAGCTCGGAGAGCTTGGCATGATCAAAGCTTCCTCTGCAGGGCAGAGCGTCGGGCTGATCACTCCATTCCCCTTGAAAATGCACGAACAGGTAATGGGGCGCGTCGCTGGCCACCTCGCCTGCCTGGTATCGGTTCTTTTTCTGTATGTAGTACTCCCCCGCGTGTACCTCGACCTGTTCTCCATCCTCGGAAAAACGCAGTACGCCCCGATAGACCATCAACAACACGTTGACAGAGCAAAAGCGTTCTATATGGTGCTCCTTTTTTTCAAAAAAGCGGAAGGAAGCAAACTCGTAGTGAAGCGGGCTGTTCAGATCAATACCGTACATATGAAACTCCTTTTCCCATCGCCGTATACCTCTATTATAGCCGAACTGTGTGCTTATGTCAATATACTATGCGTAAAAGGCAATAAACATTTACTTTTCGATGTGATATAATACATATACAGTAATCCAAAGGAGGCATATTATGCGTACGTGGAATTTCTATACCGCCAAGGAGCTTCGCCCCGAGGGCTGGATGCGGCGTCAGCTGGAGATCCAGGCCGAGGGACTGAGCGGAAATCTGGACAAGGTCTGGCGAGACGTGAGGGACAGCGCCTGGATCGGCGGGACTGCCGAGGGTTGGGAGCGGGTACCCTACTGGCTGGACGGCTTCATCCCCCTCGCTTACCTGCTGGATAACAAGGACATGATCGCGCGGGCCCAAAAATACATCGATGCCATCCTCGCTCAGCAAAAGCCCAGCGGCTGGATCTGCCCCTGCACAGAGGACAAGATCCCCGGGTACGACAGCTGGGCGGTCCAGCTCATTTCCAAGGTGCTGGTGGTCTACTACGAATGCTCGGGAGACGAGCGCATCCCCGAGGTGCTCTACCGGGTGCTGAAGAACTATTACGACCTATTGAAGAGCAAGACCATCTCCCTGTTCGGCTGGGGCAAATACCGCTGGTTTGAGAGCTTCATTGCGATCAATTTCATTTGGGCGCGCTACCCCGAGGACTGGGTTGTGGAGCTGGCAAAGATCATCAAGGAGCAGGGCGCGGACTACGCCGCCATGACCGAGCTGTGGAAGACCCCCCTCAACCGCTGGACCTTCGATACCCACATCGTCAATCTGGGCATGATGCTGAAGTACGAGGCGGTCAGCTGTGATATTCTGGGAGAGGACTACACCGACGTGGCCGAGAGGCTGATGACCGTATTGAAGGCCTACAACGGCACCCCCGTGGGACTCTTTACGGGCGACGAGTGTCTGTCGGGTCTCAGCCCCATTCAGGGCACCGAGCTTTGCGCCGTGGCGGAGCAGATGTACGCCTACGAGCATCTCTTCGCCTACACGGGTGACCCCAAGTGGGCCGAGCGGCTGGAGCTTCTGGCCTTCAATGCCCTCCCCGCCACCGTCAGCGACGATATGTGGACCCACCAGTACCTGCAGATGGGCAACCAGATCGCTTGCGAGCGTTTCCCCGGCAAGCCTGTCTTCCGCACCAACGGCGGCGAGGCCCACCTGTTCGGTCTGGAGCCCAACTACGGCTGCTGTACGGCCAACTTCAACCAGGCCTGGCCCAAATTCGCCCTGTCGGCATTCATGCACAGCGGCGATACGGTGCTCTCCGCCGTCCCCGTCCCCGCAACGCTCAAAGCCGACGGCCTGACCGTCTCTCTCCAAACCAATTACCCCTTTGATAACGCTTTCGCTTATGACGTGGAATCAGACAAGCCTGTTTGTCTGAAGGTCCGAGTCCCCTCCTTCGCCAAGAATCTCCGCGTAAACGGACAGGTAACCCCCTACAGTGAGGAGCTGAGCTTTGAGATCCCCGCGGGTCAGCCCACCCACATCGACATCACCTTTGACACCCTCCCGAGCCTGGTGGAGAGACCCCATGACCTGAAGTGCGTGCAGTGCGGCTCCTTGGTGTTCTCCCTGCCCGTCTCCTATGAAAAGAGGATGCTGGAGTTTGAGCGCAACGGCGTGGAGCGGAAATTCCCCTACTGCGACTATGAGTATCTTCCCACGTCCCCGTGGAACTACGCCTATGCGTCCCCCTTCTTCAAGCTTGAAAAGCGGGATGTTTCCGATATCCCCTTCAGCTCCGAGAATCCGCCCGTTGTGCTGAAGGCCGAGGTCAGAAAGATCGCCTGGGGCCTGGAGGACGGCTATACGTCGGTTTGCGCCAAGGTACCGCAGAGTCGGATTCCCTTGTCCGAGGCAGAAACGGTTGAACTGTACCCCTACGGATGCGCCAAGCTGCGCATGACCGAGCTGCCGTTGATTTGATCGGCAGGGAAGTAAAGGAAAGATTCGGTTTGCTTTGACGTATACACATCAAAACGGAGAGGGTGTCCTTGGATGCCCTCTCTGAAATATTTTCAATTGACAAACGCACCGAATTGTGGTATAATTATGACCGACAAAACACTTCTCACTCCGAGAACTCCCACCGTAAAAGAAAGGCACCCCCATGAAAAGATCCTTCCTGCAAGCCCTGACCCTCCTCGTCACCCTCACCCTCCTCGCCACCGCCGCCGCGTTCCCCGCCATGGCCGAGGAGACCGCTCCAGCCCCCAAGACCCTCCTGGCCCTGGGCGACTCTCTCACCACGGGCTACGGACTCAAAAACTACACCTACGGCGGTGACCCCTACCTCTGCGACTCCTATATCAACCGCATCGCCGCCGCCTATGGCCTGGAGGGCGGCAAGACCTATATCAACCGCGCCGTCAACGGCGACAGGACAGGGGACCTCGCCCGCCTCCTGCCCTCCCTGGAAAACGAGGTCAAGAACGCCGAGATGATCATCCTCACCATCGGCGGTAACGACCTGCTGGGGCTCCTCCCCGAGATCGCCTATATGCTCTCGGGACAAGAGGTGTCCGACTTCACCCAAGCCGCCGCGGTCTTCGCCGCCGCCACCGCCGAGCAGTACGACGCCCTGAAGAACGACCCCGCCTTCGTCGCCCGCATGAAGACGGTCCTGGAGGACGTCGGCACCAACCTGCAAACCATCGCGACCTTCTTCAAGGAGAAAGCCCCCGACGCGCGGGTGATCTTTCTGAAGCAGTACAACCCCATGCACAACGTGCAGGGCTTTGAGGCCTTCGGAGAGTTCGGCGGAGGCTTCCTGACCTCCATCAATCAGGCCGTTGAGCAGGTGGCCACCGCATTTGGCTACGAGACCGTAGATGTCCCCGCCGTCATCGACCACCGCGCCGAGGAGCTGACCAACATCCGCCTCTACGATATCCACCCCAACGCCGAGGGCCATCACGAGATCGCCAAGGCCGTGGCACAGCACCTCGGTCTGTCCCCGGAGCAGAGTGAGGACACCGAAGCCCCCACCGATCCCGAAACCGAAGCCCCTACCGATCCCGAGACCGAGGCCCCCACCGATCCAGAGACCGAGGAACCTACCGAAGCTCCCACCGAGGCCCCTACGGATCCCATTACCGAAGCTCCTACCGAAGCCCCTGCCGACAAGCCCGCCGACACCGACGCCCCTGCCGACAAGAAGGGCTGCGGTGCCTCGCTGGGACTGCTTTCGGTGCTCATGATGTCGGTCTGCGCCGCCTTCGTGCTGAAGCGGAGCCGCTGAACGAGTGCCCTCGGATCATACATCACAACTCGAAGAGCCATCCTTCGCGGGTGGCTTTTCTGTTGCCTGCGCGATCAACCGAAAGGGAAGTAAACCGAGAGAAGTATGGCATTCTCCTACAGAGCAGTCTGCCTGTGAATATTTTGTAAACAATCTGTCAATCAACACCAAAATTTCACAATTTATAGTATAATAATATATTGAAATAGAATGCCCAATTTGGGCATCCCGCATAAAACTTTTCGGAGGTACTTACCATGACTCTCGTAATTCTGGCCGCAGGTATGGGCTCCCGCTTCGGCGGTGTCAAGCAGATGGAGCCCATCGACAAGGACGGCAACTTTATCATCGACTATTCGGTCTTCGACGCCAAGCGCGCAGGCTTTGACAAGGTGGTCTTCATCATCAAGGAAGCCATCGCCGCGGACTTCAAGGCTACCATCGGTGCCCGTGTGGAGAAGCACATCGCCGTGGAGTACGCCTACCAGGAGCTCTCCGACATCCCCGAGGGCTACGCCATTCCCGAGGGCCGTGTCAAGCCCTGGGGCACCACCCACGCCGTCCGCTCCACCCGTGAGATCGTCAAGGAGCCTTACGGCGTCATCAACGCCGACGATTTCTACGGCCGCAACACCTACGAGAAGCTGGCCGCCCACCTCGGGAAGCTGGAGCGCGGCGAGCTCGGCGACGACGGCGTTTGCCATTGCTGTGCCGTTGGCTTCAAGGTCAACAAGACCCTCACCGACAAGGGCGGCTGCTCCCGCGGTATCTGTAAGGTGGATGAGAACGGTATGCTCTTTGATCTGGTGGAGACCCACAAGATCGAGAAGCTGGGTGTGAACGCCCGGTATCCCGACGCCGAGGGCAATATGGTCTTCCTGGACGGTGAGACCGTAGTCTCCATGAACTGCTGGGGTCTGGGTGCCGAGACCATCGGTATGCTGGACGCCGACTTCGACGTGTTCATGCAGAACCTCCACAACGCCGCCGATCCCTGCAAGGCCGAGTCCCTGCTCCCCACCTCCATCGACACCTTCGTCAAGGCAGGCAAGGTGGACGTCAAGGTCTACCCCACCGAGAGCGAGTGGTACGGCGTGACCTACAAGGAGGATAAGCCTTGGGTGGTGAACGCCATTCAGGCCCTCGTAGACGCGGGCGAGTACCCCGAGCACCTGTGGGGCTGATCCATGACAAAACCTACCCATGAGCAGGTTCTGGCCGTCTGTGACCGCTTCGCCTTCGGGGGAGCCGTCACCGACCTGAAGGTCTGCGGCAACGGCCACATCAACAGCACCTACATCGTCACCTCCGAGAGCGGCAAACGCTACGTCCTCCAGATCCTCAACACCGCCATCTTCAAGGACCCCGTCGGGGTCATGAACAACATCGTCGCGGTCACCGACCATATCCGCAAGGGTCTGGCCGAGACGGGCGAGGATACCGAGCGGGGAACCATGAAGGTGATCCTCACAAAGGAAGGAGCCAACGGCTACACCGACGATGAGGGCCGCTTCTGGCGCGCCTACGACTTCGTGGAGGGCACCGTCTGCCGCCTTACGGTGGACAGCCCCGAGACCTTTGCCCGCGTGGGCGAGGCCTTCGGCGACTTCCAGAGAAGACTCTCGGACTTTGACGCATCCAAACTCATCGAGTCCATCCCCAACTTCCACAACACCAAGAAGAGATACGCCGACTTCCTCGCCGCCGTGGAGCGGAACGCCGCGGGACGGGTGGATTCGGTGCGGGAAGAGATCCACTTCATCACCGACCGCGCCGACAAATGTGCCCTCATCGTGGACGCCCTGGCGTGCGGCGACCTCCCCCTCCGCGTGACCCACAACGACACCAAACTCTCCAACATCCTGTTGGACGAGGTGACCGAGGAGGCCGTCTGCATCATCGACCTGGACACCGTCATGCCAGGCTCCGCGCTTTACGACTTCGGCGACTCTATTCGCACGGGTGCCGCCTCCGCCGCCGAGGACGAGCCCGACCTTGACAAGGTCCACTTCCTCCCCGAGATGTTCAAGGCCTACGCCCGCGGCTTCATCAAGGGCACGGGGGGCGCGCTGACCGAAACCGAGCTGCAAATGCTCCCCGACGGCGGCTACGTCATCACCCTGGAGCAGGCCATCCGCTTCCTTGCCGACTATCTGGACGGCGATACCTACTACCACACCGACTACCCCGACCATAACCTCGTCCGCGCCCGCACCCAGTTGAAGCTGGTGGCCGAGACCGAGGCGTGTATGGAGGAGCTGCGGGAGTTTGTGAAGGGACTGGCTTGAAATGCAAAATGCTCAATGCAAAATGCAAAATTGATACAGCCCTTCGCTTATGCAAAAGAGACTTTTGAGGTGTTTCGTAACGAATCACTACACGAAAAATATTTCTCCAATAGAGCATTTTTACTGACGAAAACAGATCACGCGATTCCCGTCCTTTGATTTTGCATTTTGCATTATGCATTTTGCATTTCACCAAATCCTATCACCGAAAGGAACCTACCCCCCTGTCCATCCTCATCACCGGCGGAACCGGCTTCATCGGCTCCCACACCGTCGTCGAACTCATCGAAGCAGGCGAGACCCCCATCATCGTGGACAATCTCTGCAACAGCAAGGAGATCGTCCTGGACCGCATTGAAACCATCACGGGTAAGCGCCCTGAGTTCTATAAAGCCGACCTCTGCGACGCCGAGGCTCTGGACAAGGTTTTTGCCGAGAATCCCGACATTGAGAGCGTCATCCATTTCGCGGGTCTGAAGGCCGTTGGCGAGTCGGTGGCCATCCCCGCTACCTACTACTACAATAACCTGGTCTCCACCCTCAACCTCTGCGAGGCCATGAAGAAGCACGGGGTCAAGATCATCGTCTTCTCCTCCTCGGCCACCGTCTACGGCGATCCCGCCGAGATCCCGATCAAGGAGACCACCCCCCTGGGCAAGACCACCAACCCCTACGGTGAGACCAAGCAGATGATCGAGCGGATCCTTTCCGACATTCAGTACGCCAACAAGGACTGGTCGGTGAGCATCCTGCGCTACTTCAACCCCGTGGGTGCCCACAAGTCGGGACTCATGGGCGAGGACCCCAAGGGCATCCCCAATAACCTCTTCCCCTACGTCACCCAAGTGGCCACGGGCCGCCGCCCCTACCTCAGCGTATTCGGCAACGACTACGATACCCCCGACGGCACGGGTGTCCGCGACTACATCCACGTGGTGGATCTGGCCCGCGCCCACCTCTGCGCCCTGAACCGCGCCCGCTCTGTGCACGGCGTGGAGCATTACAACATCGGTACGGGCCGCGGCTACTCGGTGCTGGATATCGTCAAGTCCTTTGAGGCCGCCACGGGCAAGGCCGTCCCCTATAAGATCGTGGACCGCCGCCCCGGGGATATCGCCACCTGCTACGCCGACGCCGCCAAGGCCCGCGAGATCCTCGGTTGGGAGGCGCAGTACGACATGGTGGATATGTGCCGCGACGCCGACAACTGGCAGACCAAGAACCCCAATGGCTACGACGCGTAAAGGAGAAATAACCATGAATATCTATTCCCGCCCCTGGGGCACCATTTCAAGCGGCGAGACCGCAACCCTCTTCACTCTGGTCAACGATAACGGCATGACCGTGGAGATCACCGACTTCGGCGGTACTATCGTCAGTATCAAGACCGCTGACCGTAACGGCAAGCTCACCGACATTTGCCTTGGCTACGACTCCCTCTCGGACTACGAGAAGGCCGACGGCTACCTCGGTGCCCTGGTGGGCCGCGTGGCCAACCGCATCGCGGGTGCCTCCTTTGAGCTGGAGGGTAAGACCTACAGCCTCTACGCCAACGACGGCGGAAACTGCCTCCACGGCGGCAAGAAGAGCTTCTCCTACGTCATCTGGAAGTCCGAGACCGCAACCGACAACGACAAGGCCACCCTCACCCTCACCTACTTCTCCCCCGACGGCGAGGAGGGCTTCCCCGGCAACCTCACCACCAAGGTCACGTATACCCTGGACAATGGGGGCGCACTGGCCATCCGCTACGAGGCCGAGTGTGACAAGGCCTGCCCCCTGAACCTCACCAACCACGCCTACTTCAATCTGGCGGGCAACGCCTCGGGCCCCGTCTTCGGCCAGATCCTGTGGCTGGATGCCGAGTCCTACCTGGCAGGGGATAAGGATCTGATCCCCGTGGCGGTCAAGCCCGTGGACGGCACCCCCTTCGACTTCACCGAGCCCAAGCCCATCGGTAAGGACTTCTTCGTCGACTTCGCCGACCTCCGCATGGCGGGCGGCTACGACCACTGCTTCAACTTCACGGGCTGGAAGAAGTGCAAGTCGGGCGGCACCCTCCTGCTCCGCGCCGTGGCCTGCGATCCCATTTCGGGGCGTAAGATGGAGATGTACACCAACCAGCCCTGCGTCCAGTTCTACTCCGCTAACTTCCTGAAAAACCCCTGTTTCCCCCTCCGCGGCGGTAAGCCCCAGCAGACCCAGACCGCCTTCTGCCTGGAGACCCAGACCATGCCCGACAGCATCCACCATCAGGGTGACGAGAGCTTCACCGACGGCGTCCTCCGCGCGGGCGAGAAGTACGATTACACCACGGTGTACAAGTTCTCCGCCGAGTAAATTCCCGTAAGCAATAACAAGTCTTCGGTAAGGGCGCACCCATGCGTGCGCCCTTTTGCCTACCGAGGATATCGGGCGCATACGTAGACGCCCACCTACAAAGACACATTAGGCGATTGCATAATTGCGAAAAATTGAGGTTTGGTGGGCTGTTTGACACGTTGGCTCGGTTGCCAATGACCCATTGTAGGGAGCGACGCCCTCGTCGCTCCGCAACCTGAAAATTGCTTTTATCTATTGTCAAATATATATGTTTCCCCCTTATCCCCCCAAAGAATATCGGTATGTTCTATGTGGCGGAGCGACGAGGGCGTCACCCTACAGGTGTTTGCACCAACCGAAACACACCGACAGACCCATATTGAAGCATTTTCCGATCGCCTATTAAAGCCCCACAGAAAGGAGGAACGAATGAGCCAGAAAAAACGCCCTTCCTCGGAAGGGAAGGACACCCCCAAGAACCACGTTGAGATCCCCCTGCCCGAGCTTGTGGACGACAGCTTTGAAAAGGGTCGTGTGTTCCAGTACGGCACCGCCCGCTGGGCCTACGGCTTTCTGCTGTTCATCATCATCGCCTGTGTCCTGATTGTCACGACCGAGCTCCCCGACGAGCTCTTACTCGTGTCGGGCTTCCTCCTGCTCCCGACTGTGGCGTTGCTCCTCATCTCAAAATACGAGATCCGCCATGACCGAGAAGGCTTTTCGGTCTGCCTGGGCAAACGCGTCCTCCACCGCTATAGCTGGTCGGAGGTGACCGGTGTGGACATCCAAAAGCGTGTATTTGTCAATGGTAAAAAGCTATTCGCGGAGCCCTCTATGTCGGGCTATGAGGCCTTCTACGACCGCGCCCATGCCGCGTGCAAGCGGAAGAGTCAGCCCAAACCAACCGCCCAAGCCCCCCAAGTTCCTCCCATGCCGACGGAAGAAAAGGACGAAAGCCCCGAATCCAAGGGCTATATCGAGATCGACCTCTCCCGCGTCAAGGGCAAGCTCTCCGAACTCAACGACAAGCTCTACGACGGTTATGAGCGCGCCCTCATCGGCAGAAAGTTTGACGGGGAGAATGCCCTCGGTGACGATCCCAAAAAGCAGGGAAGACTGGCCCTCCCCCGCTTCTACGCCATAGTCGGCTACGCGGCGATCCTTGTGACCCTCTTCATCGTTGTGGGCATCACCGTAGCCCAGGGGGGCATCGAAATCCCCATGCTCCTGGGCTTTTCGGTCTTCATCGCCCTCGGCGCCGCCTTGGTCTTGATCGGAAAATACGAGATCCACTATGACGAAAACGGCTTTTCCACCCGCCTGGGAAAAAAGATCCTGCGACAGTACGCCTGGTCGGAGGTCACAGGGGTTGCGAACTACACTACGGTCTACGTCAACGGAAAGAAGCTCTTCGTGGATCACGACCTGGACGGCTTCGGCTTCTTCTACGAGAAAGCCCGCATGGCCTGCAAGGGTAAGGGCAAGGCCACGCCTCCCTCCGAGAAAAAGCGCAAGAGCCGCAAAAGTCCTCCCACCCCAAAATCCAAATAAGCAACGCCCCCTCCGCATAACACGGGGGAGGCGTTTTCAAAAAGGATCCCCCCACGGAGTCAACCGTGAGGGGATTTTTTCAGGCGTTGTATGCCGCAAAGTAGCAGTCGTAGGTCTCGCCCAGAAGCTTACGGAAGGCCTCGGAGCTGACCAGATCGGCGTACTGCTCAGTCAGAGTGGCCATCTTCTCGTTGAAGGCGGCCAGAGAGTCGTTGTTTTCGCCGTGGGTGTAGACAATATAGTCGATCTCGGCACCCAGAAGCAGGGAAACAGCCTCGCGGGCCTCCTCGCCGAGAGCCTCCACGCAGGCGCGCTCAATGGCCTCATAGTACATGAGATTGACGCTGAGACGGTAGAAGCCCAGCTGCTGAGAGCCCGAAAGCTGACGGAAGCCCGCCATGAGAGCGGTCATATCCGACGCGCCGTAGGTCTTCTCCTCAAACTCAGCCATGAGCAGGTAGGCGATATCCGCCAGGTACTCGCCCACATCGGCGTTTTGGTACATATCCCAGGTCATCTGGGCGTTGCCGCTTCCGTCGTCCAGACCCGAGGAGACCGTCAGAGTCACGAACATACCGCGGGCACCGAAGAATCTCTTGGCCAAAGTGTACTCCACGTCACCCGCCTTGTAGGCCTTGGCGGTCAGAGCGTTCACGGCGGTCTGGTTACCGCTGTAGGCGATCTCACCGTACACGCGGTAGGCTCTCTCGTAGAGGGCGAAGAACAGGGGAGTCACACGGCTTCTGCCCAGGTCGCTGTTCTCGGAGGAGGTGATGAAGGCGTAGATGCGGTCCATGGAGTCCAGCAGGCTGACCAGCTCGTTGAACTTGGCCTCCCAGCCCGAGGGAACAGAGACGGACTGGGCTGTCATGACGGCGTGCAGGGCCTTGTACTTGGCAAAGCAGCTGCCGAAGCGGGTGTCAAACTCGGCCTTCTCGTCAGCGGAGAGCTTGCCGTAGGCGGTATCCAGGCGGGTCAGAGCGGTGCCCAGATCCTCGGCGGCGGTGGCCTTGACGCCGTACAGAGCGGCGTTCTCCATGGCCAGAAGCAGGTCAAGGAACATACCGTCCAGAGCATCGGAGGGAAGCACCTCGCGGTAGTAGGTCACCAGCAGATTGGTCAGCACGTTGTAGGGGCGCACCGAGCAATCCAGCACCAGAGTTTCTCCGCGGGAGGTGTCGTAGAGGAAGTTGACGGTGGAAAGGAAGGAGTACAGCTCGGTGGGAGTCAGCTCCTCCAGCGCGGCGAATACGGCCTCAAACTTGGCGCTGTGCTCGCTCACGTAGGTGTCGGGGGACTGGTTCAGGAAGACGTCCAGAAGCTCAATGTAGTCTCCCCAGACAGCATCCACGGAATCCAGACCCAGAGCCTCACCCATCTGGAAGATGAAGCCGTGAGGGGCGCGGCGAATGTGGATGTCCATCGCGTTATCAGCCTCGAGAAGCGCGTACAGATCCAGATAGAGCTGATTGCCCGAGGACTTGACCGCGTCGGCCTGTCGGATAGCCTCGGAGTAGTAGTACATCAGTCCCGAGGCGTCGTAAAGGAAGACCTGGGACGCGTCACCGTTCAGGTTATCGGCCTCGGTGAGGGCACGGACGTAGGCGTAGTACCAGTCGTTCAATACGCCGGGGGCGGGAAGCTTGCCCCAAAGCTTGGACAGGATCTCGCTCTGGCCGTTGTCCTTGACGTAATAGTAGTAGGAATAGATGATATCGAAATAATCGTCGCTTTCTCGCCAAGAGGAGATGATGTCGTAGATCTGATTGTAGCCGATGCCCGTGTAGTTGCTGATGAGGATCTTGGAAACGGCGGTCTCGATCTCGGTACCGTAGCCCGAAAGGGACTCCACCGTCCATCCCTCGGGAACATCCTTCAGAATATCCGAGATACCCAGCATATACGCAAAGATCTCGGAGATCTGCTTGATGCTCTCCTCATTATGAGCCGTGATAGCCGAGGCAAAGGGCAGGGTACCGTACAGGATCTCGTCCTTGAACTCCTCGCGGATCTCATTCAGAATAGCGGCAATGACGTTGAAGTCATGGTCGGGGTTATTCAGGTGGGTCAGAGCCTCCTCAATAGCGGCGTAGCTGTTGCCGACCATGGTGACGTAGCCCTGAGGCGTTACCGTAAAGGCATCGGCGAAGGAGGCAGCCAACTCGCCGTAAAATGTGTTGAGGTAGACCGTAGCGGGGCGAGCCACCGCCATCAGCTCATCGTGGGTGACGAAGGCGCGGTCAGCGGGGGACAGATCCAGGTAGGCGATCAGGGCATCGGCGGCCATGACACCCTGCTCGGCGGTGTGCTCGGGAATGGTCTCGCCCGTCCAGTCCAGCCCGGCCAGCTCCCCCGCGGCGTTCTGCACAAGGAAGACGGTGCTGTAGGTGATCTGTACCGTAAAGTCAAAGGTCTTCCCCGCGTAGGTGATGGTCACCACCTGAGAAAGAGGCTCGTAGAGGTTTTCCACGGTAGCCTTGGTGGGGTCAAAGCCGCTGATCATATCGGGGGTGAGGTTGACGTACTTGGAGAAGGTGGAGGGGGCGGCGGCCTTGACCGTGAGGTAACCGCCCGAGAGGTTGAGCTCGGTCTCGTGGCTGGCGTAGGCGGTCTGCTTGGGCGGGGTGAAGGTCACCTCGTCGGGCTTGTGGACCGTGACGGTGAAGCTGCACTCGCAGGAGAGCTTGCCGTCGCTGTAGGCCACCGTGACCGTAGTCTGCCCCTCGGCGGAGGAGTCGAAGGACTTGAGAGTGACCGCCTCGCTGTTCATGTTGACGTTGAAGGTACTGCCGTCATCGCGGGCAATGTGGAGACGGCCCTTGCCGGCGTCAAAGCTGTCGCCGATGAAGTAATCGGTTTCAAAGCTTTCGGCCAGGGCGCGGGGAATGACCGTGACCTCAAAGGTGGTGGTCAGCTCCATGTAGGTGACCGTCAGGGTCTGCTTGCCAAGGGTGTTCTTGTCGTAGCCCGTGACCGTGATCTCAGGGGCATTCAGAGGGAGAGAGCGTTGCTCACCCCCCTCGGATACGGTCAGAACACCGCGGGAGAGATCCAGCTCCTGCCCCTGCACGTAGGTCTGGCGAGGGGACTGGGAGCTCTGGATGAAGATATCGGTCTCCCCTGCGGGCTTGTTGTTACAGCCCGCGAGGATCATGGGGATCAGAATCAGCAGCAGGGCAACGGATACCCATACCGCGTAGCTTTTCTTCAGATTCATGTTCATTACCTGTCTTACTGTTGGTTGGTGGTGTCGGCCGAGGACTCGGTCTCGGTCGTGTCGGGTGCGGCGGTCTCGTCGGTGGTCTCGGACTCCTCGGTTTCAGGCTCCTCCACAGGCTCCCCCTCGATCCAGACGGCGTAGAGGGTGGTGCCAACAGGGCAGGAGGCAAGGTCTGCGGGGGCGTAGACCACCTCATCGCTGCCCGTCTCGGTAGCCCAGCCCACGAAGGTGTAGCCCGCGCGGCGGGGAGAAAGACTTGCGTCGGGAGCGGTGAGGTTCTCGGTGGCGGTCTCGGTCATGGTGAAGGACTCCACAAAGCCCTCCTCGGAGGTACCGACACCCCACAGAACGGCGCGGTAGGAGCTGTTCCATCTCTCGTTCCAGTAGGCGGGAATGCTCTCGGCCTCGCAGTAGAGAGTGACCTGTTCCATACCGTAGAAGGCGTGCTTGCCTACCGTCTCCACAGAGGCGGGGATCACCAGAGAGGTCAGACCGCGGCAGCCGCGGAAGGCGTAAGCACCGATATGCTTCAGCGCGGTGGGAAGGACCACCCGCTTGAGGGAGGTACAGCCGTAGAAGGCGTAATCCCCGATGCTCGCAAGATCGCGTCCGAGGGTCAGGTCGGTGAGATTCTCACAGCCGCGGAAGGCGTAACGGCCAATGGAGGTCACGCCGTCGGCCAGAGTCACGCTCTCCAGCTCTGCGCACTTGTAGAAGGCGTAGTCGGGCAGAGCGGCCAGACCTCCGCCCACGGTGACGGTCTTGAGGTTCTCGCACTTGTGGAAGGCGCGGGTTCCCAGATGGGTCAGACTGTTGGGCAGATGGATCTCGGCCAGACCGATACAACCTTGGAAGGCGCGGTCACCGATGCTCCGGATGCCCTCACCGAGGATCACGTCACCCACCAGCAGGGTGTGGTTGGGATCGTCGTTGAGGAAGAGCTGGCTCTCGCCCAGACTGATACAGCCGTAGAAGGCGTAATCACCGATGGTCTCCACGCTGTCGGGAATGGTCAGACCGACCATCATCTGGCAGTTGTAGAAGGCGGAGCGGCCGATGTGCTTGGTGGAGGCGGGAATGACGGTGATGCCGCCGTCGCCGAACCACGCGGCACTGCAGCCGTAGAAAGCGTAGTCGCCGATGACCTTGAGGTTGGCGGGGAGACGGAAGGCGGTGGTGTAGGTGCTGTTGTAGAAGGCGGAGCGGCCGATGTACTCCACCGTATCGGGCAGATCAATGCCGCCCAGCACCATGCCGTTGTAGGCGAAGTAGTTGGCGATGCCGCGGGTCCCCTCGCGGATCAGAAGACCGCGGTAGATGTTCTGCTTCAGTCCCACCGCCCAATCGTCGATGTAGACCACACCGTCGGAACTGTTGAAGGCGCTGGTGCCGTTGAAGCAGTAGGTACCCACGCTGGTCAGGGAATCGGGAAGCTCCATGGAGTAGAGCCTCGTGCAGCCCAGGAAGGCGTAATCCCCGAGGCTGACGGTGTTCTCGCCCAGATACACGTCGGTGAGCTGGGTGCAGGCGGTGAAGGCGTAGGCGCCGATCTCCAGAAGGGCGTTGTCGAAGGCGGCCTCCCACAGGGAGGTGCATTCACCGAAGGCACCGCTGCCCACGTAGCGGATGCCCGAGAGGTCGATGCGGCTCAGCTCGGTGCAGGCCACGAAGGCGTTATCGGCAATGCCGTAGGTGCCCTCCTTGAGGGTCAGCTCCTTGATCCCCTTGTTCTTGGACAGGATCACGAAGCCGTCGATGTAGAACATATCCTCGGCCTTGTCCAGAAGGGTGGTGCCAAAGAAGGCGTTGACACCGATGTGGCGCATATCCTTACCGATGGTCACCTTGGAAAGGGCGGTACAACCGTTGAAGGCCTCCTTGCCGATGTCCCGGGCTGTCTCGGGGAGCAGAGCCTCGGGAATGGCCTCACAACCGAGGAAGGCGGCCTCGCCAATGGTCAGAAGGGACTGACCCAGCTCCAGCGAGGTAGCGGACTTGCAGTTGGAGAAGGCGAAGGCACCGATGCTCTCAATGCCGTCACCCAGGTCAATGGCGGTCAGCTTTCCGCAATCCGAGAAGGCGTACTCCCCAATCGTGGCCAGCGTGTCGGGCAGGGTGGCGGTGACCAGAGCCTCGCAGTTGGAGAAGGCGTATTCACCGATGTCGGTGAGGCCGCCCTTGATCTCCAGCGACTCCAGAGCCGAGCACCAGGAGAAGGTGTAGGGTTGGATCTCGGCGACCCCCTCGGGGATGACGATGGAGGTCAGAAGCTTACAGCTCTGGAAGGCGTACTCCCCGATGGACTCCAGGGAGTCGGGGAGGGTGACCGAGGTCAGCTCGGAGCACTTGGTGAAGGCGTTCTTGCCGATGGTGCGGACCTTACCGCCCACCACCAGGGAGGTGATCTTCTTGTTGCCCGAGAAGGCCTTGTCGGCGATGGCCACCACGGGCTTGCCGCGGTAGTCAGCCTCCATGACCACGTCACCGAAGGCGGTACCCGCGCCCACCACCTCATACTCGGTGCGGTTGTTGATGAGACGGTACTTCAGCCCGTTCTCGTTGTCGCGGAGGACGGTGTAGGAAGCCCACTCGGAGGGCTCGGCCTCGGTGTCGCGGGGGTATGCCCGCACCTCCACCAGATGCTCTCCCGGCTCCAGATACTCAAGGGAGATGTAGTTGGCCTTGGTGCTTTGGGTCAGCTCGTCGCCGTCCACACGCACCTCGTAGGTGTAGGCGTCCTTGATCTTCCCCCAGCGCAGGGTCTGGGTGTCGCGGTCAAACAGGAAGCCCGAGGGGGACTTGATGCCCTCCTCCTTGCAGGAAACCAGCAGAAGAGGCAGAAGGAGAAGCATCAGAGCCAGAGCGACTGTCATAAGACGGATCTTTTTCATATTCGGTTCTTCTCCTTTCTTACTTATGTCGGGCCATAGCCTTCTTGGCCTTGCGGTCGCGGATGAGCTCGTGAGGCCACTTCCACTTGAACTTGCGCACGGCAATATCCAGAAGGAAGAGGATCAGCAGGGCGATCATCATGGGAATACGGGGATCAATGTCCACGTGACGGAGCTTGGCGGCATTCTCGTAGACCTGATAGGGCTCCTCAATGATGATACCGCGCCCGTCGGTAGCCAGCTGCTCCGAAAGAGCCTTGGCGGCGTCCTTGTCGGTGAAGACGTTGTACTCCTGGGAGTAGGACAGAGCCTTGTAGATGACCGTCTCGGCCAGCAGAGTGCCGTCAGCGGCCCGCTTGCGGGTGACGATCTCATGGATACCGGAGGTCTTGACCGTAAAGCTCAGACGGGAGTAGTTGTCCCCCGCCCCCGCGGTCAGAGTCTGAACCTCGGACTCACCGCCTGCGGTAGCAGGGCTTGTGACGGTCACCTCAATGTACTGATCGTCAATGAGGTCGGTAAAGATGTTAAGCTTGGTGAAGTAGTTGCCGCCCTCATGCTCCACCTCGATCTCCTTGGGCTTGAGATCCTCCAGGGGGAACAGGGAAGCGACGATGTTGTTGACAATGTCGTTGCCCTCGGGGGTATCAATGAAGCTCGAGGACCAGGTGCCGTTGAGGTCGCAGGCGAAGGTGCCCACCCGTCCCAGACCGTAGCTCCACTGGGCGTAGATGGGGGTGAAGCGGCCCGACAGGATCACGTCGGCGTCCTCCTTGACCTTCAGACCGTAGAAGCCGTCCAGCGTGGGCATATTCTCCTGCAGGACACCCTCCACGATGGGGGAATTGACGTCGTTGATCTTGGGAGTGAAGGTCTCGTAGTTGACGTCCATGATCTTATTGACCTCAAAGTCCTTCTTGATGGTGGAGGAGGCGGAATTGAGATCCACCACGTCGTGGAAGTTCTCCTCGCTCATCCCCGCGTACTGGGTCAGAAGGATCTTCATGGTGTTCTTGGCGGAGTTGGTGCAGCGGACACCGATGAAGGAGGTGGTGATGCCGTTCTTGGCGTTCTCCTGCAGCCAGTACTTGTAGCGGTCGGCGTCGCCCGCGGAGGGCTCACCGTCGCTGATGAAGATGATGTGCTTGTTCTCCACGTCGGTCATGGCGGCCAGCGCCTTGCCGGCTCTCTCCAGAGCGGGGGAGAAGTTGGTGCCTCCGCCGTCCTCGCCGTTGATGTGCTCAATAGCGGCCAGGATCTTGTCGCGCTGGGTGCGGGGGGTCAGCTCAATGTGCTCGGTGAAGCTGTCCGCGAAGGACATGATACCCACGTAGTCTCGCTCCGAGAGAAGCTCCAGACATTCGGTGGCGCCGTTCTTGGCGAAGAGCAGCTTGTTCTCGCTCTCGGGGAGGAGCTTGCCGTCGGTGTCGGTGGTCATACTGCCCGAGCGGTCGATGATGATCATAACCGCCGTGGGAGGGGTGTAGTTGATGGCCTCCACGGGAAGCATATCCTGGTAGAGGGTGCCGTACATATCCTCGCGGGTGTAGGCGTTGGCGGTCCACTCCTCGTCGTTGGGATCGCTGTCGGGGGTATTACCGCAGATGGTGAAGAGACCGCCGCCGAAATCGTGGACGTAGGTGTGAAGCAGAGCAACGAAGCCCTCGGGCATATCCCCGTTGGAGACGTTGACCAGAACGATCTCGTCGTATCGGCGGAGATCGTCCACGGTGGTCAGGGTACCGCCCACCGAGCCGATATTCATGACGGTGGCGTTGAGCTCGTCCTTCAGCATACGGCACAGGGCCTCGGACTCGTTGTGGTTGCTCTCGATGACCAGAATGTCATCGAAGATCTCCAGGTAAATGTAGGAGTGGAATACGTTGTTCTCGGCAAGGGTGTCGCCCCCCGCCATAATCTCAAAGGACATACGGTGCAGACCGGGGAGAGTGAACTCAAAGGGCACGTAAATATCCTGAATGCCCTCCTTCAGCTCCAGCTCGAAGGGGATCCCCGCCACGTCGTTGTCGTAGGGGGTGACGGTGGCGGTGCCCTGGTAGTTGCTCTGCAGGGAGAGCTTGACCGAGAAGGGACTGCCCACCTCGATGCGCTCCTCGGGACGCTCCATACCAATGAGCTGGACCTCGTCGTCGCGGGAGTCGTCGCTCATGTAGACCGTATCCACCTTAATGCCCTTGGCGGCCACCGACTTGATGGTCTTGGCCAACGAGCCGTCGGTCTCCAGAACGTCCGAGATGAGGACGATACGGGCGGTCTCGGGGTACTCAAAGAGGGTGGCGGCGTAGTTGAGAGCCGACTCCACGTCGGTGGCGGTGACGTCGGGCAGGGGAGCCTGGAGGTAGCTTGCGTAGACCGTGGACATATCCTTGGTCAGCTCGGCGGCATAGACCTGATCGTAGCCGAAGGTCACGATGCCCAGCTTGAAGGCGGAATTGTTGCTGTCCACCACGTCCTTGATGAACTGATTCTTCTCCTCGGTCAGAGCCTCCTCACTGAAGGAAGCGTCCACCAGAAGGATCACCTCGTTCTTGTCGTTGGGGAGGTCGTAGTCAATGCCAAGACCCGCAAGCAGGGCCACGGCCAGTACCATGATGACCACGTGGAGAGCCATGGATACAATGCGGTTTCGGGTACAGCGGTACCGCTTGTTGAGCCTGAAATAGGGAATCAGAGTCAGAAGCGCCGCGGGCACCAGAAGCAGCAGCAGCCACGGGTTTGAAAAGGTTATACTAAAGTTCGTCATTCTATTATCCTAATCCTCAGTATTGCTCGCGGGTATGGAGCCACCACTCGGCGAAGAGCAGGGCCACCAGAGCGATGGCAAGATACAACAGCAGATCGAGGTTGGAGTCCTCTCGGGCCTCGAAGAAAACGGGATTCGTCAGGGCGTCCTCAACCGACAGAATGTTGCTCTCGCCCGCGGGGATACGCACGTAGAAGTTCTCCATGACCTCGGTGCCCGACAGAATGGTCTGGGTCACGGTGTACACACCGGGATTTTTCAGCTCCACGGTAGCGGGGAATTCGGTGAATACCTGCTCCAGTTTGGGGCCTGTCACGAACAGAGTCTCGCTCCGCGCTCCCAAAGATACCGTTTCGCCCACGTCAAAGATGTGAGTGGTGACGGTGGAGGGCAGATAGTACTCCATCATGTTGTACATCATGAGAGGGAACTCCAGCATGACGGCCAGATTGGAGTAGTTGAGGCTGAAGGACATGACCGCCAGCTTGCAGTCGGGGTCGTTCTTGGCGATGAGCACGTTGTCACCCTGACAGTTGAGCAGAGGGGTAAAGCCGTCCGCGCTGGTGATGGGGAAATAGCGGGTGACCGAGATCAGATCGGCGGAGATGCCGTTCAGGATGGGATGGTCCTCTCCCGCCGCCAGGGGGGTCTCGTTGTAGAAGCCCTTGATGGCACCCAGACGGAAGCCCGCGGTGGTGGGTACCGTCTCGGGATCGGGGTTAGCCAGAAGAACCACACCGTCGGTGGGCATGATGGCGGGCATCATGTGCTCGAAAATGTAGAAATCATAGCCCTCGGTGGAAGGATCCTCATCGGGGGCCACCTCGGTGATCTCCACGTCCCAGCGGTAGCTCAGCTGGTTGCGCAGAACCATCAGCGCGCTGCCGAAATAGTTGTTGGGCTTGGCACTGGCGTACTGAATGCGGAGGGGCTGCTTGCGGCCGCCGTAGAGGTAGAAGCTGTTGTCCATGTCGAAGGAGTCGTTCTCCTCGATGCGGACGTAGAGGTGGTCGAAATCGTAAATGTCGATCTCCTCCACGATCTCTGCCCCGACGGCGTCCTCACGGAGCTTGCCGAAGGCGATGGTCTGCACCTCGTCGTTGTCGCAGTTCACGTCAGCCATGAGGGTCAGCGGGCGGGGGTCCATGTTCAGTCCCGCGATATCGCAGAGCACGCGGACCGAGCTGTTCTTGCCGTAGCAGGCCACGTCGATCTCAATGCGGTAGGCGTTCTCCTCGGGGATGGCCCGCACGTCCAGAATGGCGGCGTTCCAGTCGTTGATGTCCTTGACCGAAACCACCTTGATCTCACCGGGATCCACGTAGTCAATGTCGGTGTAGAGAATGACCTCCACGTTCTCAGCGTAGGCGGTGATCTCCTCAGCCAGCTTGACGGCGGCGGGAATGTCCGACGCGCCGTAGGTGCAGGGAGAGGGAGCGGCGGGATCCACCAGAGCGTCCAGGGACTCCAGGATCTGGGCCTTGGCGTCGGGGCCGGCCTCGCGGACAAGGTAGGAGGGCTTTTCGGTGGCGAGAATGACCGAAACCTCGGCGTTCTCGTTCTCCAGAAGCTCCAGCACCTCGGCGCGGGCCTCCTCCACAGCCTTTTCAAAGCGGTTGCCCGCACCCGTCTCGGCCAGCATGGAGACCGAGGCGTCAATGATCAGCACCTTGCGCTGACTCTCCACCTTGTCCGAGCCGATGAAGGGCTGGGCGAGGATGAGAGCGGCGGTGGCAATGATCAGAACCTGACACAGGAACAGCAGAATACTGCGGAGCTTGTTCAGGGGGATCTTGTGTTTCTTGTACTTCAAGCTCAGCTTCCAGACGTAGGTACTGGAGATGATCTTGTTCTGGTAATTGGGCTTAATGATGTAGATAATGATCAGCACGATGAGGCCGATAACACCCAATATACCCAAAAGAGGGGTCAGCCAACTCATGCGATAATACCTACCTTCAACAGTTCTTTAAAGAGCATTTTTTCAATGGGATTGCCTGTGGAGACCGAAATGAAATCGGCACCGCGGGAGGCGCAGAAGGAACGGAGCTCCTCCTTCATGTCCCGAAGAGCCTCCTCATAGGCCAGCTGATTGGAGCGGTTGATGCGGATACGGAGGTTCTTGGGATCCTCCATGCCCAGAGACTCGGCGTCAATGAGGTTGACGCGGCCGCTGTAGGTGGGGTCGATCTCATCGGGGGTCATGACCTGGATGAGTAGGACCTGCTTTTTCTTGTAGCAGAGGTAGTCCACTGCCTTTTTCCAGTCGCTGTCGGTAAAGAAGTCGGATATGATGACGGTCAGACCGTCGTTGGAGCCCAGATTGGGGCAGGAGGTCACGGCGCGGTAGAGATCCGTCTCCCCGTCGAACTCCAGCTCCTCCAAAGAGCTGATGGCGTCGAAGAAGGCCTTCTTACCCACCAGAGTGCCGAAGCTGTCCTCAGCCTTGTCCCCCTTGATGAGCTTGAAGGAGGTCTTGTCCATGTTGTGGATGGACAGATACCCCAGCGCGGCGGCCACGCCCACGGTATACTGAGCCTTCTGGGGCATATCCTTGCCCATGGAGGCCGAGCAATCAATGAAGATCTGGGTGTGCATCTGCCGCTCGTCGGTGAAGAGCTTGAGGAAGTACTTCTCAAAGCGGCTGTACAGATTCCAGTCAATGCGACGGATATCGTCGCCCAGCATGTATTCGCGGTAGTCGGCGAATTCCACCGTTTGTCCGTAGGTGCGGACTAAGTGCTTACCGCCGAAAAAGCCGCCCAGATTGGCTCGGAGTTCAAAGGCAAGGGCTTCCAAACGACTGAAAAACTCATCGTTTAACATAGAACCCTTCATTACTTATTTTCTCCCGTGCTTACCGCGCTTCTTGTCCTCGGCCTCGGCTTCCTTGACAGCCTCGGAGGCGATCTTGATCTTCTCGGCGGAGATACCCGTGCGGTCGATCATCTCGTTGACGATCATGCCCACGATATCGTCGGCGGAAATACGCTCGGCCACAGCCTCGAAGGTGAGCTTCATGCGGTGACGGAGAACGGGGAAGGCCAGCTCGTTGATGTCGTTGTAGGAAACGTTGAAGCGGCCGTTCATGAGTGCCTTGACCTTGGCGGCGGAGATGAGCGCCTGACCCGCGCGGGGAGAAGCACCCAGACGGACGTACTTCTTGGCGGTCTCGCTGGCGCACTCGCTGTCGGGATGGGTGGCGGAGCAAAGCATCATGGCGTAGCGCATGACGTCGGTGGCCACCTCAATGGCGTTGGCGGTCTTGCGCATCTCCAGAAGCTGCTCGCCGTTGCAGGCGGCGTCGGCTACCTCGGCCATAGTCTTCTGGGTCATGCTGACGATCTCCATCAGCTCGTCCAGAGAGGGGTTCTTGACGATGATCTTGAACATGAAGCGGTCCATCTGCGCCTCGGGCAGAGGGTAGGTACCGTCCTGCTCCACGGGGTTCTGGGTAGCCAGCACGAAGAAGGGCTCCTCCAGCTTGCGGGACACACCCATAACGGTGACGGTGTGCTCCTGCATGGCCTCCAGGAGGGCGGACTGGGTTTTAGGGGTGGCACGGTTGATCTCGTCTGCGAGAATGATGTTGGAGAAGATGGGGCCGGGCTGGAACTGGAAGGAGGAGTTACCGTCGTCGTCCTTGACGATGATGTTGGTACCCGTAACGTCGGCGGGCATCAGGTCAGGGGTGAACTGGATACGGGAGAAGGGAAGGTCGAATACGCGGCCCAGAGAACGGACCAGACGGGTCTTACCGACACCGGGAACACCCTCCAGAAGGACGTTACCGCCGGCGATCATGGCGATGACCGCACCCTCAATGACCTCTCTCTGGCCAATGACGTCGCGGTGGATCTGCTCAAAGATCTTGCCGCACTGCTCGCTGAACTGCTGAATATTTTGCTCGTTTACCATTTGATTATCCTCACTATTCTAATATGTATTTGTGATGGTCGGTTGATCCTTGGATCAGACGATGCCGAGATAGGCCTCGATGATGGCCCGTTCCTCTTCGGTTAGGGTGTCGCCCTCTGCCTCAAGACGCTGACGGAGCAGCTCCTTGTACATTTCCAGGACCTCGCGGTAGTAGGTCTCACCGTCGATGATCTGGTTGGCTTCCTCGTATTTGCCTCCCGCGCTGGAGGGGGAATCCGACTCCTGGTCGGGGTTGGATTGGTTGGCGTTCTCGTTTTCCTGGGGGTTGTCCATGGGCTTGTCGCTGGAATCGCCATCATCCCCGTCCCCATCCTCTGCGATGGGCTCGAAGATGGCGATATAGACCACGTCCTCGGTGACCTTGGTGTCGGCGCGGTCGGGACGGGATCGTCCGTCCTCCCACTCCACGAAGACGTAGCCCTCCTCGGCAACCGCCACGACGGGCTCGGCGTCCGTGCCCAGAAGGATAAGCTGATCGGCCTCGCCCTCGATGTAGCCGCCGTCCTCCACCTCGTAGGTGACCGAAACGTAGACCTCCTGGGCCTCCTCCACGGCATTCTCGATGAGCTCGTCACCTCCGGGGATGATCCCGCTGGCGCTGAGGATGGTGAGGGTGAGCAGCAGGGCGTAGACAATGGCGGTGATCAGCAGATGGAGAGTCAGGGATCTCGTGATCCGCATCTTCATGCTGGAGGGCTTGATCTTCTCCAGCTGGGCCTTGGCATCCTCACGCTGAAGACGGGCCATGACCGAGTCGTCCTTCTCAAACTCCACCATGGTGACCAGTCGCTCCTCCAGTCCCAGTCGGTCCAGACGCCTTGCGTTCTTGACCGCGTCGGGGCGGAAGCGGGCGGCGTAGTAGACGGGGGTGGCGATGAGGGTCACGGCGGCAGTAGCGATCAGGGAGAGGAGCAGACCGTCAAGCTTGGTAAACCAGAGGACCAGGGCGGTCAAGGCTCCGCAGCCGAGACCGGGCACAAGACCCCAGAGAATGGAGAGAAGCCACGCCTCCAGCCTGAGTCTGGAATAGTGCTTTTCAAAGTTTTGCTTGCGATTCATGAAAGAAATTCCTTTCCAAGCGGAATGTATCCGCTCAAGGTTTTGCGCGAAATGCTCCGCGCTCAAGAGGGTCTGGCGAACAAGCCTCGGTAGGGTCGGCCGTGTGGTGGAGGCCGATTCGTCAGACTCTCTTGGAGAGCTTTTGGGGGGAGGCTTCCCCCGAAGGGGAAGCCTGATTTCGTACTTACTGTTTTCGGGATCAGCCCTTCATCAGGGTCTTCTTGTAAGACATCAGACGGTTGATGAAGTCCTCCATCGTCTTCTTGGTGAAGTCGTCGGGAAGACCAAGCTTCTTGAGGGTCTTCTCAATGAAGGCGATCTCCTCCTCGGTGACCTTCTCGGACTCGATCTTATCCAGGAAGCCCATCTTCTTGTATTCCAGAAGGGCGGCCTTCAAGGTCTCATTGGCACTACCCAGCTCCTTGGACTCGGCGCAGAGCTTGTCGATGCCGTTGATCTCGTCCTTGGTCAGTTCCGCAGAGGGCGTAGGATCCTCGGGCTGACTGCCGCCCTGCTCCACGAAGAGCAGGGTAGCGTCGGTGTTGTCCAGAATCGAGCCGAATCGCTTGCGGGCGATGGTCTCGGTAAAGGTCAGGAAGTGCACGGTCGTGGTGGCGGGCAGACCGCTCAGAGCATTGGGCTCGAGAGTCAGATCCAGCACATCAAGGTAGACATCGGTCAGATTGGTACCGCTCAGAGCGAAGGCACCCATGCTGTTGAACTTCTTGGACACGGTAAGGCTACCGGTGAGGGAAGAACAGTTCAGGAAGGCCTCGCTGGACAGCCTGTCGCAAAGAGACAGAATGACGCTCAAGTCGGTCAGCGACGAGCAGTTGGCGAAGGCTCTTTCTCCAACGCCGAACATAACGGGCACTTCACTCGCAAAGGTGACCGAGACCAGCTTGGAGCAGCCCTCAAAGCCTTGGTGGCTGATGCTCTCAAAGGGACCCTCAAAGACAACGCTTGTAAGGCCCGTGCAGTTCATAAAGGCCTGATCACCGATCATGGTCATGGAAGCAGGGAGACTGACCGATTCCAGAGCCGAGCAATTGTAGAAGAATCGCTGGCCCAGCTGCTCACTTGTGATACCGTTGTGGAAGACCACGGATTTCAGGGATGCGCAGTTCTCAAACACGGAGGGGGTGTAGAGATTGGTAATGCCTGCGGGAATGATGGCGGTCACCAGACCCGTGTTGGCGTACATACCCTCGGTGAAGGACTTGATACCGCGGAAATCCACCACGTGGGTGAGGCTCACGCAGTTCTCAAAGAGGCGGGAACCCACCGAGATAAAGTCGGTGTTTCGGTCGGCAACCGTCACGGTGGTCAGAGCCGAGCAGTCGGCAAAGGCCGCGTCACCGATGACCGTCACGCTCTCGGGGATGTGGACAGTCTTGAGCGCCACACAGCCGCGGAAGGCATTTGCCCCAATGGTCTTGATGGTGGCGGGAATGACCACCGAGGTCAGAAGCTTACTGTTTCTGAAGGCGTCGGCGGGGATCTCGGTGATGTTGGAGGTGGCGGGGATTTCAAAGGTCTTGAGCTGGGAGCCCGCGAAGGCACCGCTCAGGATCTGGTGGACCGAGTCGGGAAGAACGTATGTATCAGCGGTGTTGGCGGCGGAATAGTAGATCAGGGTGAAGCCCGTCTTGTCAAACAGCGCGCCATCTTTATAAATGAAGGATTTGTTGCCGGAATCCACCGTGAAGGAGGTCACGCCAGAGCAGCCCGAGAAGGGATTGCCCGACAGAGTGGTCAGGGTGGAGGGCAGGTTGATGGACTTCAGAGAGGTACAGTCGGCGAAGGCCATCTCACCGATGGACTTCAGACCCGTGGTCAGATTGATGCTCTCCAGAGCCGAGCAGCCCGAGAAGGCTCTCGCGCCGACGGTGAGCAGCTTGCCGGACACGGCGGCGGACTTGAGGGAAGAACAGCCGAGGAAGGCCTCTGTGCCGATGGAGCCGACGTTCTTCAGCTCCGCCGCGGTAATGGCGGTGTTGCGGAAAGCGTAGTTACCGATGGAGGTAACCGTGGAGGGCAGATTGACCGAGGTCAGGGAGGTGTCACCGTCAAAGGCACTCGTGGGAATGGAGGTCACACGGCAGCCGTCGGCGAAGACCACGTCAGTGAGAGCCGTACAGCCGGCGAAGGCACTCTGACCGATGGTCTTGACCTTGGCGGAGATGGTGATGCTCTTGAGGCTGACGCAGTTCTGGAAGGCGCTGGCACCGATGGAGGTGACCGAGGTGGGGATGTTGACCGACTCCAGCATACTGTTGTTGAGGAACAGGCTGGCAGGAATGCTGGTCAGAGCGTTCGGGAGGTGGACCTCGGTGAGGCTAACGCATCCATTGAAGATATTGTCACCCAGTGCGGAGAGCTTGTCACCGAAAATCACGGTCTTGAGGTTCTTACAGTTGCTGAAGAGGCTGTTGCCCACCTTGGTCAGCTGGCTGTTCTGACCGAAGTACACGCTCTCCAGAGCCGTACAGCCGGTGAAGGCGTAGTCGCCGATGGAGGTGACCGAGTCGGGAACGGAGATGGTGGTCAGGGAGGTGCAGTTACGGAAGGTACGGGCGGGAATGGTCCGCAGACCCTCGCGGATGGTCACGCTCTTCAGAGCAGAGCAGGACACGAAGACCTGGTCGGCCAGGGTCACCGAGCCGGGGATGGACAGAGTGGTCATCTTGTTGCAGGCGTTGAAGGCCTGGTAGCCAATAGAAGAGATGCCGTCGGGAATGTACAGGCTGGTGATGGCGGTTCTGTAGAAGGCCTGATAACCGATGCTCTTCAGGTTGTTGCCCTCAAAGGCGATGGTGTGCAGGTTGGAGGTGCCGCTGGTGTAGAAGGCGTAATCGCCGATGGTCTCCAGGGAGGCAGGGAAGATGATCATCTCCAGAGCGCAGTCGCGGAAGGCGGAGTTCTTGATGGCCTTCAGAGTGGAGGGGAGCTTGATGAGCTTGCCCTGGAACTTGTTGAAGGCACCGACCTCAATGGTCTCCACACCCTCGGGAAGCTCCAGAATACCCTCGTACTGCACGTTGGCGGGGCAGTAGTACACGACCTTTCCGTCGGGACTGTACAGGATACCGTACTCATCCCGCTTCATCTGGGCACCGCCCTCGGGCAGAGAAACTGTCTCGATGGTGTTGCAGTCCTTGAAGATGGAATCGTTACCCGAGAAGAGGGTGGTCATGCCGCTGGACAGCTCCACGGACTTCAGGGTGGTGTTGTACTCGAACAGACCCGCGCCCACCGAGGTCACGGTGTCGGCGATCTTGAAGCTGGTCAGAGCGGTACGGCCGAAGACCTTGTTACCAAGGTAGGTGACCTTGCTGTTGCCCCAGTCGAAGGAGGTCAGCTTGGTGCAGCCGTTGAAGGCGCTGTCCTCAATGGCGGTCACACCGTCGGGCACCGTAAAGCCCGTGATCTGGCTGCCGTAGAAGCCGTTGGAGGCGATAAGGGGCATGGGGGAATCGGTGGGCAGGGACAGAGCGGTCAGATTGCTGTTGCCGCCAAAGGCGTAAGCACCCATATCCTTGACACGGGGAAGTGTCAGGGTCTTGAGGGCGGAGTTATTGCTGATGGCGTAGTACTTGAAGCTGACGGGAGCGGCGTCCTTGTTGAACTCAATGATGAGCTGAGCGGGAGGCTCGGGGGAGCCGTCCTTGGGCTTGGGCGCCTTGTTCAGGTTGTACATGGCGAAGCTGTTGACCGTATCCAGATGGGAGGGCAGCTTGATGTAGACCAGGTTGGTGTAGGAGCCAATGGGAGCGCCGATGGCGGCATAAGCGGAGCCGTTGCTGGAGGCCGTGGAGAAGGAGCCGATGGTCAGAAGAGGCTGGCCGTAGCTTGCGTCGTTCTTGTCGTACTCCTCAAACACGATGGTGGTCAGCTGGGTACCGTAGAAGGCTCTGGCACCCACCATGTAGACGTTCTTGGGCACCGTCAGGTAGCCGGTCTTGGCTCTGGGGCAGTAGACCAGCAGAAGATCGTTGGACTCGGTGACGGGACGGAGGTAGAGGACGCCGTTGATGCCGCGGTAGATGCGGTTGGCGGCGTGAACGTTGATGGTGTGCAGGGCCGTGTTACCCTCAAAGACGGTATCCACGGTGTAGTAGTTGTAGGGCTCGTTGTAGCTGCCCAGCTCGGTGAGGTGAGAGGGCAGATTGATGGTCGCGAAGCGGCTTCCCGCGAAAGCACCCTCACCGATCTCCAGGGAGGCGTTGGCGGGGCCGTTAGTAAAGACCACAGAGGTCAGGGGAACCGACTTGAAGGCGTTGACGCCGATGTAGGTGATGGAGCCGGGGAAGGAGACGGTGGTGAGAGCCGTACCCTCAAAGGCGGAGTCGCCGATGACCGACAGACCGCCGCGGAAGCTGATGGAGGACAGAGCGGAGCAGCCCTTGAAGGCACTCATGCCGATCTCCTTCAGCTCACCCGAGGGAACCGTTACGGTCTTCAGAGTGGGCGTGCTCGCGAAGGCGTAGGCACCGATGAACTCCAGATTGGCGGGCAGGGTCACCGAGGTCAGCTTGGTACCCTCAAAGGCACCGTTACCGGCGGCGGCATCGGCAGTACCGATGATCAGGGGAGCGGAGCCGCCCACGAAGGTCAGGGAGGTCAGCTTGGAGCCCGCGAAGGCACCGTTACCGATGGTGGTGACCGAGGCGGGAATGACCACCGAGGTCAGGCTGGAATTCGCAAAGGTTCTCGCGCCGATGATGGTCAGGGACTCGGGAAGGGTGAAGGCGGAGATGGCGGTGTTGTAGAAGACCTCGGCACCGATGGCCGTCGTGGAGGCGGGCAAGGAAGCGGTCTTCAGCTTGGTACAGTCGTAGAAGGCCTGGGCACCCACGGTCAGAGGCTTCTTGTTGGCGGTATCGTAGCTGACTGAGGTCAGAGCGGTACAGCCGTAGAAGGCACCCTCGCCGATCTCAACGATATTGGCACCGATCTTCACCGTGGTGATGCGCTGGTTGTTCTTGAAGACGGCGGCACCGATCTTCTGGAGCTTGTCCCAGGGAAGCTTGGTAAGATCACCGTCCAGATTCTTGGGGTAGTAGAGGATCTCGGTCAGACCCTTGACGTAGAGCACGCCGTCCTTGGACTGGAGGTTGGGGTTGGCGGCATCCACCTCAATGCTCTGGAGGGAGAGACAGTCGTTGAAGACCGAGCCGTCGAAGGCGGACAGGGTCTTGGGCAGACGGATGGTCTTGAGGACCGAGCAGCCACTGAAGACACCGTTGCCGAAGGACACGGGGGTGTCGCTCTCGCCAAAGGCGAAGGTCAGAAGCTGGGAGCAGTTCTTGAAGGCAGAGCTGCCGATGTAGGTGGTGCTCTTGTGGACCGCGAAGGACTCCAGCCCCGTGCACTTCTCAAAGGCGTTGTCGCCGATGCGGACGAGGGTAGCGGAGTCGGCCACCTCAATGGTCGTAAGATTGGTATCGTTCTTGAAGGCACCCGTGCCGATGGAGGCCACGTTGACCCCCTCGCCTACGCGGAAGGTGGTCAGGGCGGAACAGTTCTGGAAGGTACCGTCGCCTACCGTGATCTCACCTCTGGCCTTGGCACCCGAGCCCGCAAAGTCCACCAGCTCCAGGGAGGAGCAGTTCTGGAACGCGCCGCTGCCGATGGTCAGCGCGCCGTTACGGGGACCCTCCACCGTAAAGGTGGTGAGGAGGTGACAGCCCTTGAAGGCGTCAGCCCCGATGCTGTTGATGTAAGCGGGGATCACCACTGAGGTGATGTCCAGATTGCCGTTGAATACGTTGGCGCCGATGCCGCTGATGCCCATGGGCGCCTTGAACTCGCCGCGGACGGTCTGGGGCACGTAGAGAATGGTCAGACCCGCGGGGCTGGCGTCACAGAGGAAGTTATCCACGGCGGTGTACACCGAGCTGCCCTCCTCCACCAGAATGGTGTTCAGAGCGGGAAGCGAGCGGAGAACCGTCATATCGGCGTCGAAGGGGGTGATGCGGGCGGGCAGCTTCAGCATGGTGACCTTGGAAAGTCCGCTGAAGGCGCTGGCGTGAATGGTCACGTCCGACTCGCGGCCCGTGGCGAACTCAATGGTCTCCAGGGCTCCGCAGTTGTAGAAGGCGTTCTCCGAAACGGCGGTGACCGTCTTGGAGATGATGACCTTGCTGATCTGGGCGTTGTTGAAGGCGTAGGGACGGATGGTGTCCACCGTCTCGGGGAGGGTGTAGGTACCCGTCTTGGCTCTGGGGAAGATCTCCAGATAGTCGTTGCCCGAGCCCTTGTCGAAGTAGAGCAGGGCACCGTCGTGAGAGCCGTAGAAGATCTCGTAGTCGCCCTCCTTGGCCTTGTAGATCTCGAAGGACTCCATCTTACCGCAGTTGTCGAAGGCACCGACACCGATATGACGGATGGTATCGGGCATGGAGATGGACCTCAGATTCGAGCAGTTCTGGAAGGCGTTGTCGGGAAGCTCGGTGATCTCCACACCCTGATAGGTAGCGGGGATGCGGATCTTGGTCACGGTACCCACCTTGGGGCCTGCCTTGACCGAGTAGGTGCCGTCGGGCAGAAGCTCGTAGGCCAGCACGTCGGTGGCGGTGTCAAAGAAGGGATAGACGTTGAGATCCTCGGTGAAGGTGTAGGGAGCCAGACCCAGACCCTCGTCGTCAGTAATGCGGGTACCCTTACCAAAGGCGTCGGTGTACCAGCCCTTGAAGAAGCCCGCGTCGTCCGAAACGGCATGGGGGACGGGAAGGGTGAACTCCTTGTTGAAGAGGACGCTCTGGTGAGAGCCGTTCTCCAGGTTGTCCACGATCTCGGGATCCACGTTGAAGATGATCTTGTACTCGTTGGGCTTCCAGTTGGCGAAGAGCACCACGGAGGCCGAACCGTTGAATACGGTGTCGGTGATCTCCTTACCGTTGCCCTCGGCACCGTCAGGCACGTTGTACCAGCCGTCCAGGGTGAAGCCTGCCAGGAGCAGGTCGCGGGGCAGGGTCATTGTGTCGCCCACGGCCAGATACTCGGTGATCTCGCCCTTGTCGGTACGGCTCATGTAGGTGACGGCGTAGGCGTTGACCTGCATGGCCACCCACTCGTCGTTGACCAGATCAGTGCAACGGACCTCAATGACGTTCAGACCCGCCTTGGTCAGCACCACCTTGGCGGAGCTTGCGCCCGAAACTGCCATAGCCGCGCCGCCGTTGACCCGCACCTCATAGTTGGTACAGCCGATAACGGGAGTCCAGTACACCGTGTTGGCGGAGTAGGACAGGGTGGGGACCATCTGGTAGTAGCCCACCGAAACGGGAGCGCAGAAGGAGGAGGCCTCGCCGTCCTTGATGGCACGGACCGAAACGGCGTAGATCTCGCCCACGGTCAGCTCCAGACCCTCGGCCTTGGTCAGATCGAAGGAGGTGCCGTTTACGGTGAAGGTCTTATCCCCGATCTTGACCTCGTAGGAGGCGGCACCGCCGTCAGCCCAGGTCAGGGTGGTGTTGGTGACCGACAGACCCTGAGGAATGGCGGGAGCGGTCTTCTTGCAGGTGGCGGTGGCGGCCTCGGGGGAGAGGAAGCCCTCGGTGACGGGGGTCACCGATGCCGTGATGTCACCCGTGTAATTGCCCAGGGAGAAGGAGAGATCCATGACCTTTCGGAAGGTCTCGGTCTTGTCCCCGACCGTGATCTCCACCGTGTAGTAGATGGCGTTCAGCACGGGATTCCAGACAAGGGAATCGGAGGTCTTGTCGTAGGTCAGACCCGTCACGCCCTCCAGAGCCCGCTCGTAGCTGAAGGTCTTGGAGACAGACTCGGCGTACCCCTCGGCCACGGCGGTGACCGTGAAGAGGATACCGCCCTGCTTCATGGTGCAGTTGCCGAAGTAGTAGTTGGTGGATCTGCCGTTGTCCAGTTCGGTATGGTTGTGGCCGGGGTTGCCGCACTCAATGGTGATGAGGTAGCGCTCGGCGTTCTTGACCGCGTTGAAGAGCAGGGTACCGTCAATGACCGTAAAGGTGGTGACGGCGTCCAGAGCCTTGTTGCGGTAGTAGCGCACCGCGGCGTCGGAGCTGTTCTCGGCCTTGTTGGCCACAGCCGAGACCTCCACCACGTAGTCACCCGCGGCGAACCGGGAGAAGTCCACGTTCTTGGCGGTGGAGCCCACGGTCTCCTCGTAGAGGACGGTGCCGTCGGGAGCGGTGACCTTCAGTCTGTAGGCCGATGCACCCACCACAGCGTTCCACTTCACCGAGGTAGCGGTGACGCTGACCTTGGGGGAGGGAAGCTTGGCACCCTCGGGAGCCCAGACGGCGTAGAGGGTCAGATCCGAGGTCAGAGGGGTATCCGCGGTGAACTCGGCGGTCAGCTTGTCCCCGTCACCGTACATACTGGTGAACCAGCCGTTGAAGACGTAGCCCTCGCGGGTGGGGACAGGCAGGGTGTAAAGCTTACCGCCAATGGTAGACTCGTCGGGCAGAGGATCAGC
>JAFULU010000014.1 GCA_017483125.1 Clostridia bacterium | reverse complement strand
ATATCTTGTATCTCGTATCTTGTATCCCGTATCTCGTATCAGATCGGCAACACCGCCACCGCGATCCCCACGTAGATGAGCAGGGTCAGGGTGTCCACCACGGTGGTGATGAAGGGAGAGGCCATGACGGCGGGGTCAAGTCCTACCTTTTTCGCGCCGATGGGGAGCAAAACACCCATGAGCTTGGCGAAGACCACAGCGCAGAACATGGTGATGGAAACGATGAGGGCGACCTCCACGGTGTCCACGGTGAACACCAGCTTGAGATCCACCAGCATGGTCTTGGCGAAGCAGGCGGCGGCTACGGTGAGACCGCAGACGGCGGCCACCCGCAGCTCCTTCCACAGCACGCGGAGAATGTCGCGGGGCTCGATCTCTCCCAGAGACAGTCCGCGGATGACCGTGACCGAGGTCTGGGAGGAGGCGTTACCGCCCGTACCCGTCAGCATGGGGACGAAGACCGCCAGAGACAGGGTGGCGGCGTCCAGCACGCTCTCAAAGCGGGCGAGAATGGTACTGGTAAAGGTGGCGGACAGCATGAGCAGAAGCAGCCACGGGACGCGCTTCTTCCAGGTCTCGAAAACACCCGTTTTGAGGTAGGGCTTATCGGTCGGCGAGATAGCCGCCATCTTTTCGATATCCTCGGTGGTCTCGGTCTCAATGACCTCCATTGCGTCGTCAACCGTAACGATACCCACCAGGCGGTACTCGCGATCCACGATCGGGATAGCCAGCAGGCCGTACTTGGCCACGGTGGATGCCACGGTCTCCTGGTCGTCCATGGTGGAGGCGCAGATGATATCCTCGTCCATGATGTCCTCAATGAGGTCGTCGGCGGAAGCGAAGAGCAGATCCTTCAGCGGCACGGCACCCTGCAGGACTCGCTGGGCGTCCACCACGTAGGCCACGTAGACGGTCTCCTTGTCTACGCCCGTCTTGCGGATGCGGGCGATGGCCTCGGCGCAGGTCATGTCACGGCGGAGGTCGATGAACTCGGCGGTCATGACGCTTCCCGCGCTGTCCTCGGGGTAGGCCAGGAGACGGTTGATATCGGTACGGGTCTCGGGAGTGGCGTTTCTCATGATGCGGTGCACCATGTTGGCGGGCAGCTCCTTCAGCATCTCGGTGGTATCGTCCAGAGCCAGCTCCTCCACCATGAGGGAGATCTCTCGGTCGGTCATGGCGGAAATGATGCGCTCCTGCTCCTCGATCTCCAGCTCGGCGAAGACTGCGGCGGCGGTATCCTTATCCAACAGCTTGAAGACGGCGGGGATGCGCTTGGGCTCCAGCTCGTCGAAGAACTCGGCGGCGTCCACGGGGTTCAGCTCGGCCAGCTCGTCGCGGAAGTCGGCGTAATGGCGGGTATCCAGCAGGTCCTCCAGATAGGCGAACTTGCGCTCCATCTCCTGGGGTCTCTGCTCGGCGAGGATCTCCTCCTCCTCCTCGATATCCGCTTCTACCTCCTCAATAGCCTCCTCGATGGCCTCCTCCACGGTCTCCTCGGTGATCTCCTCCTCGGCGTCCAGGATCTCGTCCTCGTCGGCATCCTCGTAGAGCTCGGTGGGCTCGGCGTAGATGTCTACGTGATCGGCCTCCTCGTCGGGGGCGTCGATGTACTCCCCCTCGGTGTAGTCGAAGCGGTCCCCCGTAAAGGCAGGCACGGCGTTTTTTTTCGGCTCATGAGCCGTATTTCGTTCCAAAGGATGATCGCTCTCGGTGTGTTTGGCGGGTGCGGTCTCCTT
>JAFULU010000168.1 GCA_017483125.1 Clostridia bacterium | reverse complement strand
GCCTTTTGCTTCGCAAAAGCCTATTTTATGGTAAGATTTTTCGATCAAACACCCGAAAAGCATTGCCCTGTATGGAATATCCATAGTCGAAAGCCGTTATCGTACCGCCGCTTCGTTCTTGATTTTGCATTTTGCATTTTGCATTGTGCATTTCGGTCGCAGACCGATAAACCCAAATTTGAAGGTCCCCCACTCAAAAAGGCTACCGCCCAAGTGACGGTAGCCTTGATTTTTGTCTTACTTCCCTTCCCGCTCGGCGAGGGTCGCCTCGATGATGTTACCGAGGGCGACGCGGAGGTCGGTGAAGTTGTCGGTGTCGGTGTTGTAGTTGGACAGGGAGGTGGTCAGACGGTGGATGATGGCGTCGGTGACCTCCTTGCCGTACAGTTCGGTGAGGATGGTCAGATACTCGAAGTCCTCGATACCGTCGCGGACGGTCTCCAGACGGATGGACTCCACGCCGCCGTAGACGTCAAAGTCCTGACCGCAGTAGAGAAGGACGCCGTTGCCGTAGCAGTCGAAGGCGTCAAAGCCGTCGGTATGCTCGTACTTCTTGTTCACGCCGTTGTTCTCGGCCATCTCGTACCAGTCGTTGGCCAGGTAGTAGAGGAAGCTGTCCACGTTGTAGAGCTTCTGCTGCCAGAACAGGATGCGGTGGCGGATCGCCTCGGTCTCCATCAAGAGGGTGATCTCGGGGGACTCGGGACGGCGGGTGACGTACCACCACAGCTCGTCGCCCTCGGCCTGCTCCTTGTACATACGCTCGGCGAAGGTACCCAGATTGGCCTCCAGCTTGGGGGTCATCCAGTAGGTCAGGCGGCGGTCGTACTTGGCCTGCTCGTAGGTGGTGAAGAAGTAGGGCTTGAAGCACCAGACGTTGATGGAATCCTGGACGTAGGAGAAGTTATCCACGGTGGAATCCTTGTCCCAGACGTAGTTGACGTGCTCGGGAGCCATCATCTTGTAGCCGGGGAAGTGCTCCTTCAGGAGGGCACCGTACTGGTTGATCTGGTCCAGGTGGCTCTTGTTCAGGGGCTCGTCCACCAGGTAGAAGTAGGACTTATCCAGCCACTCCTGCTTCTGGGACAGGAAGGCGTAGGCGGCGGGGACGCGGGACTCCAGGTTCTCGCGGACGGTCCAGCCAAGGGGGTTGAAGGCGGTGACGCGGGGGTTATCCAGATACTCCACGATTCGGGAGTCGGTGAAGTAACCGTCCTCGTTGTAGGGCAGGGTGTAGGCGCAGACGCGGTTGTTCAAGAGGAGGTCGTAGTAGTTCTTGTAGAGCAGGCTGTCGTCGCCGTCCCAGCACTCGTGGGAGTAGTAGATGTTGTACCAGGACAGATCCATCTGGGTCTTGCAGGAGGTCTCCTCGGGGAGAGTGAAGTTCCAGACGTAGGCCGAGACGGTGGCCTTCTTGATCTCGTTGCCGCCGGCGTCCTTGACCGTGACGGTGGCGGTGTAGATGCCCGCGGGGGTATCGAGGTAGGAGGTGGCCTTGATGATGTACATATAGCTGCGGCCTGCGGCGAGATCAAAGGTCTGGCCGTCCTTGACCCACGGGATGGGATCCACCAGGGTCTTGCCCTCCACGTCGTCGAAGTAGTAGCCGTACATCAGCTCGGTGCCCAGCTCCACGCCGTCGGCGTTCTTGAAGGGGGTGACCGAGACGGTCAGGCCGCTGTGGCCCTCCTTGGAGAGGAGGAACATATGGGTGCCCTCGGACTCATTCTTGGCCAGGCGGAGCTGGTAGGCATTCCAGCCCGTGGAGGTGATATCCTCGGCGGGGTTGTTGATGTAGGCGTGGTTGAACCACAGATCCAGATTGGCATCCTCGTTTGCGGCATCCAGCTTGGTGTTGTCCAGAGCGGGGGCGGAATCGGGGGTAGCCAGCAGCTCTTCCACCTTCTCCTCCACCACGGGATCGGTGACCACCTCAAAGGGGTTCTTGAGGCCCTTCTGGGTGACCTGCTTCATCTCCTCCTCGTTCTTGGCGAAGTACATATGGGAGATGTACATGGCCTCGTCGGCGGCGGAGGTGGAGAGCTGGTAGTCAAAGCGGAAGCCGTGGATCAGACCCGTCCACTTGGCGGCACCGTTCATGTCGAAGACGATGTACTGCCAGTCCTCGGTGGCGTTGTCAAAGGAGGCCTGCAGGACGCACTCGCCCGTAGCACCCGTGACGGCACCCGCGCAGTAGAACAGCTCGAACTTGGCGGAGGAGCAGTTCTCGGCCTTGACGCGGAGGATGACGTACTGATAGTCGTCGGCGGTGAACTTGCCCAGCTTCTTGGCGGTGCAGTAGTTCTGGGAGTTGAAGAAGATGAAGGGATCCTGGGAGGCGGCGGTGGAATAGATCTTCACCACCTGCAGGCCGTCCTTCTCCACCCGCTCGGCCTTCATGGCACTGGCGCCGCTGAACTGCTTGGCCACGCGCTCGTGGTCCAGGGCGAAGCCATCGATCTCCAGATAGGGATCGGTGGGAGCCTCGGTCTCGGGGGGATCGGTGTCCACGATGTCGTCGGGATTGACCGTAGTCTCACCCTCGGTGGGGACTTCGGTGGGCTCCTCGGTGGGAGTCTCGGTAGGCTCCTCGGTGGGAGCGTCGGTGGGCTCGGCGGTGGCGGGATCGGTCACGGTGGTGTCCCCGTCCGTGGTGTCGTTGCCGCTGCCCGTCGTGCAGGCGGCCAGCACGGCCAGAACCGTGATCAGCGCCAGAATCCAAGCAAGATGCTTTTTCATGGTGTACTCCTTTTTTCCCGCGCGGAGGCGGAATAGAATATGAAAATATTATACCATAGAGTCAGAAGTCTGTCAAGCATTTAACAAGGAATTCAAGATATGTTTAAAATTGTCAAAGGCGGGGCGGCTACGGCCCTGTCTGTGGGTATTCCCCACAAAATACGGATTTTTCACGAAAACCCCTTGCAATTTAAGGAAAAAGGGGGTATAATATAAGGGATTGTGAACCATTCCAACAAGAAAGGAATTACGACTATGAACAAGCTGAACAAGCTCGCAGGCTTTGGCGGCGTGAAGGGCCCCGTTCTGACCATCGTTATGGACGGCGTAGGTCTGGCTCCCGACACCGTCGGCAACGCCGTTTCCCTCGCCTACACCCCCACCCTCGACCGCATCATGAAGGAGTACCCCATGGTCACTCTGAAGGCCCACGGTACCGCCGTCGGTCTTCCCTCCGACGACGATATGGGCAACTCCGAGGTGGGCCACAACGCCCTCGGCGCGGGTCAGGTCTTCGCCCAGGGTGCCAAGCTGGTCACCCAGTCCATCGAGTCGGGCAAGATGTTCGCCTCCGAGACCTGGCAGACCCTCATCGGCGGGGTCAAGGAGAACCACTCCACCCTCCACTTCCTGGGTCTGTTCTCCGACGGCAACGTCCACTCCCACATCGACCACCTGAAGGCCATGCTGGTGCAGGCCAAGAAGGAGGGTGTTTCCCGCGTCCGCATCCACATCCTCATCGACGGCCGCGACGTGGGCGAGACCTCCGCTCTGGAGTATATCAACCCCTTTGAGGCATTCATCGCCGATCTCCGCGACGAGTCCTTCGACATCGCCATCGCCTCGGGCGGCGGCCGTATGAAGGTGACCATGGACCGCTACGAGGCCGACTGGTCTATGGTGGAGCGTGGCTGGAACACCCACGTGCTGGGTAACGGTCGTCAGTTCGCCTCCGCCGCCGAGGCCGTGGAGACCTACCGCGCAGAGCTGGGCGTCATCGACCAGGATCTGCCTCCCTTCGTCATCGCCAAGGACGGCGAGCCCGTGGGCACCATCAACGACGGTGACTCGGTGATCTTCTACAACTTCCGCGGCGACCGCGCCATCGAGATCTCCAAAACCTTTGACGCCGCCGAGGGCGAGTTCGACAAGTTCGACCGCGTCCGCGTTCCCGCCGTGCTGTACGCCGGTATGCTGGAGTACGACGGCGACCTCCACATTCCCCACCGCTACCTGGTCAATCCTCCCGAGATCACCAACACCATGGGTGAGTATCTGGCGGGCACCGGTGTGAAGCAGTACGCCATCTCCGAGACCCAGAAGTACGGTCACGTCACCTATTTCTGGAACGGCAACAAGTCGGGCAAGTTCTCCGACGAGCTGGAGACCTACGTGGAGGTTCCCTCCGACGTGGTTCCCTTCGAGCAGAGACCCTGGATGAAGTGCGCCGAGATTACCGACAAGCTCATTGAGGCTCTGGAGGCGGGCGAGTACACCTACTACCGCGTCAACTTCCCCAACGGCGACATGGTGGGTCACACCGGCTCCCTGCTGGCGACCCGCTGCTCCATGGAGGCTCTTGATCTCCAGCTGGCCCGCATCCTGGCTGTCGTGGACAAGCTGGGCGGCGTGGCCCTCATCACCGCCGACCACGGTAACGCCGACGAGATGTACGAGTGCGACAAGAAGGGTCAGCCCAAGGCAGGCAAGGACGGCAAGTACAAGGCCAAGACCAGCCACACCCTGAATCCCGTTCCCTGCATCGTGTATGACAATACCGACGCAAAGAACAGCTACACCGTCAAGGCTGACAACGGTCAGTTCGGTCTGTCCAACGTGGCCGCTACCATGGTCAACCTCATGGGCTACGAGGCTCCCGCTATGTGGGATGAGTCCATCATTGAGGTGAAGTAATTCCAACATTTGACCCACGGTCGCAAGACCGTGGGTCTTTTTGGTGGCGGGGGAAGGGAGTGAGAAGGAAAATTGCAGTTTAGCGGTGAGTTCTCTCCGTTCTCCACGGGGTGCAGGGGCGAAGCCCCTGCACGTCCCCGAAGGGGGGCGGTGTCGGAGGGGGGAACGCCCTCTGACGCGCGGCTGTGGCCGCAAGAAAATTGAAAAGTACTTGATGGTAAACAGAAATTTTCTTGCGCTACCGCGCGCGTCGGGGCGCTCAAGGCCGCCCCCGACACCGCCGGCCGTCCGCTTGGGGTGAAGGGGGCTTCGCCCCCTTCACTCCCGCGTAACTGCACCCCTAACACACCGACAAACCCAAATTTGAAAACAACAAACATTTTTCCAAAAAACTCTTGACAATCAAGTGACCGTGTGTTATAATGATTATAACGAATCCGCTTGAAAGGAGCCGCCATGCTTGAAAAGATCGCCTTGATTCTGGACTTTGCTCCCTTTGCAGTCATTTTCTTAATCGTCGCGTGTTACAATACTCACGCCATTCCCCGCGCCATGGCCAAGCGGATCGCGCGGAGAGAAGATTCATGGGATAGGGACACCGTAGAGGAGGATCATCTCGGTGTGCTGTTGTTTCTGACTCCCGCCTTTGGCTTCGCTGTGCCCGGGCTCTTTCGCTTGGTCACGGGGCTCTTTACCCCCGCCGCGGGCGAACTGCTTCTCATGGGAGGCGCCTTTGCGGCCTTCGTCCTGTTTTCAAGCTCCACGCCCCTGCTCCGCTACGACACAATGGGCATCCATATACGCGTTGGGTTCGGCAAAACGGCATATCTGCCTTGGCATCAGATCACCTCGGTGCAATGGCAGATCGGAGAAAGCCAAGCACGCCCATTCAACCGAGTCAGACCCGACATGCCCGTCGTCGCCATTTACTATACGTCAAGCCTTTTCGGTAGACCCACCACCGAGGTATGCTACCTCGACCCCACCACCCAGCGGGGTATCAGCCGCTTTTTGGCCATGTGGAATACGAGGCACCCCGAGGAAGTCCTGTCCAATTTCGATGAGTAACCCTACCGATTCCACAGAAGGAGACCGCGATCATGTTTCATGATGATTACACCGTACACCGCCCCGCGGATTTCGATTACAACGCCGCCATTGCCGAGCTGGAGGAGCAGGTGCGCCGCAAAAAGCACGTGACGAGTCAGCTGGCACACTTTAAAGCCGAGGTAGGCCGTCTGTCCCGTCTGGAGGAGTCCCGCCGCAACGAGCTGGCTCTGGAGAACGCCGACGTGGCCAGACTGCAAAGGATCAGCCCCGCCCTCATCCTCTACACCCTCACGGGCAAAAAGGCCGAGATGCTGGCCAAGGAAGAAGCCGAGGCCCTGGCCGCCGCCGCGCGGTACGAGACGGTCAAGGGGGATCTGGAGTACGCCGAGAGTCGGGTGCAGAGCCTGTCCTTTGAGCTTCGCAGGCTGGGCAACTGCGAGCGCAAGCTGGAGGAGATGGTGGAGGAGAAAAAGCAGAAGATGCTGGAGGCCGACACCGCCTTCGCTGAGGAGGTGGCCCGTCTGGAGCGGGCTGTCAAGGCGGTGGACCGAGAGATCCGCGAGGTGGATGAGGCTCTGGACAAGGGCTCACGGGTGCGGGGGATCATCCGCAGTATCTGTAGTCAGCTGGACCGGGCGGAGGAGCTGAGCCGTGTGGACACCCGCTTTCGGCGTTACCCCGGGGGTTATCTGCGAGATGCCGAAAAGTACGACCATCTGGACACCGCCCAGGCCATGCTGGGGACTCTAGGCCAGTATATGCAGGACTTCGCCGCCGAGCTGGAGGACGTGGAGCTGGATGAACGGGACATTCCCAACCGTATCGGGGTCAGCGAGGGCACCCGCACCCTGGATCTGTTCTTCGACAACATCTTCACCGACTTCGCGGTGCGCCACCGTATTGAGGGGTCTATCGCCGAGATGGAGCGGCTTCTGGATCAGGTAGAGCCTGTGCTGGAGGGGCTGATGGAGGTAAAGGAGGCCAAGATGGCCAGACGAGAGGCGGCGGAGGATGAATTGAAGCGGTTTATACAGGGGAGATAGGAGTATAGGGAAATTGCAGTTTATCGGGGAGCTTGAGAATGCAAAATGCAAAATGCGAAATGCAAAATGAATGAAGCCTTTTGCTTCGCAAAAGCCTATTTTATGGTAAGATTTTCCGATCAAACACCCGAAAAGCATTGCCCTGTATGGAATATCCATAGTCGAAAGCCGTTATCGTACCGCCGCTTCGTCCTTGATTTTGAATTTTGCATTTTGCATTTTGCATTTCGGTCGCAGAGCGACAAACCCAAATTTGAAAACTTCGCTCAGCAGAAAGGAAACAAAATCATGAACATACACGACAACTTCCCCGCCCGTCCCGAGGGCTTTGATTACGACGCGGCTCTCTCCGAGCTACAGGAAAAGATCCGCCGCAAGAAGAAGGCCAAAACTCTCCTGGCCCACTTCACCGAGGAGGCCGCCCGCCTGAACTCCATCGTGGAGGACCGCTTCAAGGAATACGAGGCGGAGCAGGAGGAGGCCGACGCCATGAAGAGTGCCACTCTGACCCTCCTGCTCTACTCCGTCATGGGTCTGAAGGAGGAAAAGCTTAGGAAGGAGGAGTCCGAGGTGCTGGCGGCCAAGGCGGAGTATGAGAGCACCAAGGCCGAGCTGGATCACGTGCTGGCCCGACAGGCAGAGCTTCGCGCCGAGATCCGCTCTCTGGGCAACTGCGAGCGGGACTACGAGGAGATGGTAGCCGAGAAGAAGGCCTGGCTCATGGCCAAGGAGGTCGCCGTCAATACCGAGGTGGAGGCTCTGGAGGCTCAGAAGGCGGCTATCATCCGCGATTCCAAGGAGCTGAAGGAGGCCATGGAGAGCGGGCAGTACGCCCTCCGCGTGGCCCGTTCGGTGATGGACGCTCTGGCCAAGGCGCAGTACCTGAGCAGAGTAGACACCCGCGGTCCCGGCGGCCGTTACAGCGTCATCTCCGCCGCCATCGACGCCGTTCACGACACCGAGATCGACCACGAGAAGCGCAATGCCGTCGTCCGTCTGGACAATTCTCTCCAAACCCTGGGGCGGTATCTCCAAGACTTCGCCGCCGAGCTGAAGGACGTGGCATCCCTGCCCATGGAGCATCTCCCCACCACCCGCTTCGGGGAGGGCTTGATCCTTCTGGACCGCTGGGCGGACGGGCCCATCTCCGAGATCGTGGTGGACGTCAAGCTGGATCACGTGCGGGAGAAGATGGTGCCTCTCATGAACAAGCTCACCCCCATTGTGGAGGGGTTGGAGAAGGAGTACGCCGCCAGAGAGGCGGCTTGCGGGGAGATCGACCGACGGATTCGGGAGATCGTACTTGGACAGCAATAAGAAATCATCCCCGACGGAGAAGTGCTTCCGTCGGGGATGTTCTGTTTTACGGAGCTTCGGGTTCGGGAATGATGGGAGTGGTGGCGGTCTCACAGCCCTCTCCGCCATACGCATAGTCTTTTTCGGTACCCCAATCCTTCCAGCTCATGTCGATCTCAGCAAGGTCAATGAGCCACTCATTATCAGCCTTTGAAAGCATGGTATAGAACCGCGTTCCCCGCTGGCATAACAGCCCTGTGGCGGGGTAATAGGTGAGCGTCACCCGCCGACCGCTCGTCAGCGTGACGGTCAGATCACGGGCGGTCTGGGAACAAAGGGGTGCTTCCCCCTTCAGGTAGGCCTCGTCATGGGCACCCACCAAGCCATAGTCCAGTTTCTGATTATAGTCGGCGGGGATCATGGGCACCAGCATACCGTACAGCCGCGCCAAGCTCTTCTGATCCCTGACCGTGACCGCCTTGACCCGCACCCTGCTTTCCACGCCGCCCTCGAAGCCGTACACCTTCGCAAAACGAATGCTTTTCAGTTCATCGGCGGAGGTCACACCGTACACCGTCTCCCACGCCTCTCCCATAGTGGGCGGTGTGGTAACATTCAGCGCGGCAATATCCTCCTCGGTAAACCAGCCGTTTTCGGTCAGTAGGGAGTCGGTCATGTCCATTCCCACGGTGGGCACGTAGTCCTCGTATTCCAGCACCGAGATTTTTCCCTCTCCGTCCACCATAATGAGGTAGAACAGATCGCTTTCGCCCGCAACGCGGTAGAAGGTACAGTCCTTGTGTCGGACCAGCACCTCTCCCGCCTCGTCGGGCAACCGTGCTTTTTCAAAGCGGGACATGACACTCGTTTTCAGAATTTCATATGAGATCAAGCGATCATCCACACGAATGACCACAAGCCGCAGATCGTTGTTTTGAACCGTCATGGGCGGCAGGAAGAACCAAGCCGAAAAGCCCAGCAAGCAGGCACAGAAGCAGGCCGCGACCGCCACCCACAGGGGACGGTGCTTGTTCGGTTTGACAACGGGAGCCGCCGCGGTCTCGTCCAGCTCTCCCAACAGGGTCAAAAAATCCATAGTTTTCATAGAGTATAGCCCTCCTTTTCCAGTTGCGCTTTCAGTTTCTTTCTTGTGCGGGACAGAATCAGGAGCACCTGGGCTTCCTTGACGCGGTAGCGCTCCGCCAATACCGCCGTGGGCTCCAGACGGATATAGCGATCCAGAAACAGGCCGCGGTCACGGGGGGAGCACTCACGCAGAAAGCGGGTTACCGACTCCAACAGCTCCTTGCGCGCGTAATCGGCGGGGATGTCCTCGGTGTCGGATACCACCTCAGAAAGCTCCTCCAAAGCCAGCGGCACCTGTCCCCCGCCTCGCTTGTCGCGGTTCTGCTCCTTGTAGCGGTTCAGGGCGAGATTGCGCAGAATACGGGTCACAAAATGCTTGAGGGAAGCGGGACGGGCGGGGGGTATGGCGTTCCAGAGTGCCAGATAGGTGTCGTTCACACACTCCTCTGCGTCCTCGGGATTTCCCAGAATGTTGTAAGCCACGGCGTAGCAGTAGTGACCCAAGGTGTCGGCGGTCTGTCGGATGGCTTCCTCGTTCCGTGACCAGTACAGCGCGATGATCTCCTCCTCCGTCCGACGGGGGTCCTGGTTTCGTTTCATGCAGACAAGTCTCCTTTCTGTCCTTATGGGTGAGGCCTCTACCCTATCAGACAACGTTTGCGGGATTTTCTATCATCTATTTTCCACTTTTTCTGAAAAAACTCGTTCTTTTTCCGTATGGCTCCGCATATACTCCCCAAAAAGCCTTTTGGAGGTCCCCCATGCCCGCAAGAACCCGTACTCCCCTTCCCTGTCTCGTGCCCCTACTGTTGGTCTGCACCGCCCTTCTCGCTCTCGTCGCCTACCTGCTGGGGGGGAGTCCCACGGCGCGGGCGGGGGATGAAAGGACGGTCACCGCGACGGGGGATGCGGTGGGTGAAGCTCCCCCCATTGCCTGCGTGGTCATCGACGCGGGACACGGCGGGGAGGACGGGGGCGCCTCCTCGGCGGCGGGGGTGTTGGAGAAGGACTTGAACCTATCGGTGGCCTTCGCTCTGCGGGATCTTTTCGAGGCGGCGGGGGTGCCCGTGGTCATGACCCGTACCGAGGACAAACTGCTCTATGACCGGAACCTGGATTTTCAGGGCCGTAAGAAGGTGTTGGATCTGGCCGCACGCCGTCTGGTGGCCGAGAAGGTCGCCGCCGAGGTGGCCGATGGAGGTGGGGTCTGTCTGTTCATCAGCATCCACATGAATGCCTTTCCCCAGCCGCGCTACAGCGGGATGCAGGTGTGGTACGGGGCGGCTCATCCTCTCTCCGCCGAGGTGGCTGGGAGGATCCAGTCGGCGGCGGTGGCCATCATGCCCGACAATCACCGCAAGATCAAGGCGGCGGGGAGCAACATTTACCTGCTGGATCGGATCCAAACCCCCGCGGTGCTGGTGGAGTGCGGGTTTCTGTCCAATCCCGAGGAGGCGGAGCGGCTGTCGCAGGAGGGGTATCGCTACGCGGTGGCGGCGGCGGTGTTCGCGGGGGTAATTGCGGTTTATCGTACCGATAAACCGCAATTAAGGTAATAGGTAATAGTGAAGAGTGAAGAGGTAAGGAGGGAAACCTTCGGTTTCCTTCATTTTAAATCAAAATGGACAAATCCGAAGGATTTGCACCTTACTTCTTCACTTTTCACTCTTACTTCTAACTTTCAAACTTGGGTTTATCGCAGAGCGATAAACCCAAATTTGAAAACGGATGCCCGTACAAGCATCCGTTTTCTTTTTACGAATCAAAGAGATAGTTCACGTTCCCCGTCATGAGGGCGAGGGTGGCGCGGTAGGTATTCTCGGGGTGGGTGCGGAACTGGGTCTCCATGAGGTCGGCGCGGGCCTTGGTGTCCGCCCAGAGGGTGATGGAGAGGAGGGTGGTCTCCCCTTCAAGGAGAGCGCATGTGAAGTCGTAGCCGCCCAAGGGGTTGGGGGTGGAGCGGCAGGTGGCCTTGACTCCGCGGGCGGTGAAATTGAGGTGGCGGAGGGCGCAGGTCAGGCTCTCCTCCAGAATGGACGGCAGGATGTCCCCCTGCATGGACTCCACCACGGTGCGGCCCTTGCCCGTGACGACGTAGGTGGCCTCACCCTTACTGTTCACACCTTTCTGCTCGATGAGCTCGGTATCCACCAGACGGGAGAAGGTCTCGGCGAAGTCCAGATAGGCCACGTAATCGGTCTGCATGATGATGTCGTTGAGGGTCACGAAGTCCAAGGGATACCCCACGTTCTGCATGAGGTAGAGGACGAAGACGGTGATATTCTGTTTATTTCCAAGGGGTGATGACATGAAGTAAGCCTCCTGATGAGTGATGCCCTAAAATTTTATCATATTTTTTGTTTTTTTTCAACCCCCTCATTGCATTTTTTTCAGTTTTGTGGTATGATATAAGGGAATACTTTTCTGGAAGGAATTATCACCATGATCCACGTTGCACTTTTGGGCTTCGGCGTTGTCGGCAGCGGCACCGCGGAGGTCCTGACTCAAAATAAAGCCATCATCGAAAAGAAGGTGGGCCGGCCCGTCAACATTAAGTACATCCTCGACCTGCGGGACTTCCCCGATTCCCCCTTCGGCGGTCTGGTGGTCCACGATTTCAACACCATCGTAAACGATCCCGAGGTTTCGGTGGTGGCCGAGATGATGGGCGGCTCCCATCCTGCCTATGACTTCACCCTGGCCTGCCTCAAGGCGGGTAAGAGCGTGGTCACCTCCAACAAGGAGGTGGTGGCCAACTTCGGTACCGAGCTTCTGGCCGTAGCCCGCGAGAATGGGGTGTCCTACCTCTTCGAGGCCTCGGTGGGCGGCGGTATCCCCATCATCCGTCCTCTCCGCGAGGATCTGGCCTCCAACAACGTCACCGCCATCAGCGGTATCCTCAACGGTACCACCAACTACATTCTGACCCGCATGGACACCGAGGGTGCCTCCTTTGACGAGGTGCTGAAGGACGCCCAGCGTCTGGGCTACGCCGAGGCCAATCCCGCCGCCGACGTGGAGGGTCTGGATGCCGCCCGCAAGACCGTCATTCTGGCCGCCATGGCCTTCGGCAAGCGCATTGACCCCAACACCATTCTCTGCGAGGGTATCACGAAGATCACCACCGCCGACAGCGAGCTGGCCAAGGAAATGGGCTACGCCATCAAGCTCATTGGCTACACCACCCGTGTGGAGGGTAAGATCCTCGCCATGGTCTCCCCCCGTCTGGTGCCTCTGGGCAATCCCATTCACGGGGTGAACGGGGTATTCAACGGCATTCTGGTCACCGCCGACATGGTGGGTCAGGTCATGTTCTACGGCCCCGGCGCGGGCAAGCTCCCCACCGCCTCGGCTGTGGCGGGGGATCTCATCGACGTCATGGCCCATACCCCCGCGGGCATCATTTCTCCCGTCTGGGTGGATGCGGAGCCTGCCGAGATCGCGGATCCCGACACCCACGTCTGCCGCCATCTGGTGGTGTTTGACACCTCTGACGAGTCCGCCGGCCACCTCAAGACTGTCTTTGGCGGTCTGAACGCCGTCCACTATACCGAGGGCCGCTTCTCCTTCATCACCGAGGAGATGAGCGAGGGGGAGGTCAAGGCCAAGATCGCCTCTGTGGGCTATCCTCTCGTGACCCGCATCCGCGTGCTGTAAGTGGAGTCCGCCATGAATCAACTCAACAGCAAAAAGAAAAAGAAGGGTGGCCGCAAGGGGTTTCTCTTCATTGCCGTGGGCGCCATCCTCATTACGCTGGCATCCTTTGCCTACGTGCTGCTCGTCTCCTTTCTGACGGGAGCTTTGATCGAGGCCCGTCACGGTGACGAGGTTGCCTACGCCCTCATGGACATCGTGACCCCCTCCTACGGGTACGTGTCCTTCTTCTTCATCGCCATTCTGGCCATCTGGGCCTTTACCCCCACCGAGGAGGAGCTGAAGAAGCAGAACCAGGGTCTCTCCCCCATGCTGGGACAAAAGAAAAGCGAGGGACTTTCCAAGCGTTCCCTCTGGCTCATTACGGGAGGTCTTCTGGCCGCCGTGGTGGTCACGGGCGCTATTTCCATCAACACCTACAAGCTGGTCACCCCCGAAGGGATCCGCAGCTACTTCTTCGTGGAGACCAAGTCCTACGAGTGGAAGCAGGTCACGGGCTACACCATTGACTGCGAAAACGAGAACGACGGCTTGTCGGTGACCTTCACCATGCGGGACGGCAAGCAGTTTGAGATCCTGCAGGGTGTCAACTCCACTACCGAGAAGTTTGACGGGCAGTACACCTCGGTGACCCACTTCGCCTACGATCTGGATCAGCGCATGGTGGAGCTGCAGGTGCCCCGCAACGCCCGACACGTGGAGCGGGCGGCCAAGCTCTACAAGGACACTACCCTATGGCCTTACGTGCAGAAGCTCATCGGCTATGTGGAGCTGGTGCCCGAGCCCGACGAGACCGCCCCCGAGACCGAGGCTCCCACCGAGGAGGCCACCGAGACGGGGACTCCGTCGGTCAGCGAATAAGAGAACAGGCACCGTACCGTTTCTGGGGCGGTGCCTATTTTAGAAATTGCAGTTTATCGTTCCGATAAACTGCAATAGTGAAATACGCTTCGCGTGTGAAATGCCTGCGGCGTGAAATACGCTTCGCGTGTGAAATCCTCCCTTCGGTCGGGTGTCGGAAGAAACCCTACGGGTTTCAATTTTC
>JAFULU010000013.1 GCA_017483125.1 Clostridia bacterium | reverse complement strand
AATTGAGGAAACCTTTTGCTTTGCGCAAAAGGTATTGGATGGTAGGGAGACAGTATTGGCAGTCAGGTTCAACCACCTCCCTCCATTGAAATACAGTGACGCAGAAATAACATGAAAAGCAAAGTGCAAGGCAAATTCAGGAATGAAGCCACTCCGTTCTTGATTTTGCATTTTGCACTTTGCATTTTGCATTCAGAAATACACCGTCTTCCCCGTCCGTGCCGACTCATACACCGCGCAGACGATCTCCACCGCCTTCAGGGCGTCGGCGGGCATGACCTGGGGGTCACGGCCGTCCAGCACCGCGGCGATCATGTCCTCCACCACGTGGTCGTGGCCGAATTTACGGGCGGCGTCCTCGGGAATGGCGGTGAGGTTGCCCCCGCCGTAGCGGGCCAGCATCTCGGCCTCCTCGGCGTCCTCGTCGGGGGAGTCGGTCATCTTCCAGGTCTTGAGGCAGTCGGCGTCGGCCTCTACCGTGCCTCCCGTACCGTAGAGCATGATCTCGGTGGAGATGCCGGGGTAGGCGCAGGTGGTGCTGACAAAGGTGGCCACGGCACCGCTTCTGAACTTGATGAGAGAGGCGGTGGTGTCCTCGGTTCGGATATCGTGGTTATAGATGCCCATATGGGAGGTGACAGACTCCACCTCGCCCATGAGCCACTGCATGAGGTCCACCGTATGGACCGACTGGTTCATGAGGGAGCCGCCGCCGTCCATTTCCCAGGTGCCCCGCCAGCCGCCGTTGTCGTAGTAGGCCTGGTCGCGGTACCACTTGACCCCGAAGGTTCCGAGGATCAGCTTACCCATGCGGCCGCTCTCCACCGCCTCGCGGATAGGGTACATATCCACGTTGAAGCGGTTCTGATGCACCACGCCGCAGGTCATGCCGGTGCGGAGGCGGGCCTCCTCGATGAGGCGGGCGCGGTCGGGGGTGATGTCCAGGGGCTTCTCCACCAGCACGTGCTTCCCTGCCTCCATGGCGCGGACGGCGAAGTCGGCGTGCATGGCCGAGGGGAGGCAGATGCTGATGCACTCCACGCGGTCGTCCTTCAGAAGCTCCTCGAAATCGGTGTAGGTGGTGACACCCGCGTACTTCTTCGCGGCCTTGGCCAGCTTCTTTTCGTTGAGATCGCAAACCGCCACCAGATCGGCGCGGTCGGAGGCGTAGGCGGCGTCGGCATGGGCCATACCGATTCCCAGGCCGAGGACGGCGTAACCGAGTTTTCTTTGTGTCATGGTGAGTTACCTCTCAATATGTTTTTGATATTCAGTAGCAGTCAAATTGGGGTTTAGCGGTGGGGTTCCTCGTCGTAGGGCGGGGGCTTGCTCCCGCCGAATAGCCCTCTCACCCGCTTCGCGGGAGCTCTCCCAGAGGGAGAGCCTTTCATCTTGCCCTGCGGAAATCCGTTGCCCAACAGGTGATTTTACCACGCTCTCCCAAGGCTCCCCCTTTGGGGGAGCTCCGCGTAGCGGTGAGAGGGCAAATAACGCGGGCAAGGCACAAACAAACAGTTCGACAAACCCAAATTTGAAACATTGCTGTACAGTTACATTTTTTGGAATGGGAGTTACAGACGGTCGAGTATCCCCATGAGCAGGGGGAATACCAAAGGAGAAGCGGCGAGGATGAGGTCGAGAACCGACGAAAAATACTCAATGCGGTTGCCGTTCCTTGACTTGGGTATCAGGATCCTTCCATATTCCACGGGGCTATTGGTCTCCCGCCACGCCAAAAGGAGAAAGGCTTGACCGAACAGGCGGCGGTTGCGGCGGATACAGGCGTACAGGGTGAGCACCGACAGGTAAACGGCCACAAGACACGAAAGGATCAGGTCGGGCGTAGCCAAAGACTCCATCCAGCCAAAGGTGATGTGCAGGACGGTGAAGCTCCCCGCCGCGACGGGGTAGAGCCGAAGCAGGACACCGTATGTCCCCAGCCCGTAGGCCTTCTCCAGCTCGGTGTAGAACCAGAAATTCATGGCTCCCTTCTGCTTTTGCCGAATGTCCCGCTTGCGGATCTTGCGGTGGCGGAGGTCCTGGAAGGCCTCGTCCCGAAAGGCGGCGTAGGCCAGGGCTATGACCAGGCAGAAGAGGATGCCGACCAGGTAGCGGCTCACCTTCCCGCCTCCTGCTTGCGGAGGGTCTCCAGTTCATCCAGGGACTTGCGGATATCCCCGTGCTTGTCGATGAGGACTTCGGCGGTCTCGCGGTCACAGCTCCCCAGCTCCATGAGGATGCGGATACAGCGGTCGCGGAGCTTGACGTTGGTGGGTCGGACGTTGACCATGAGGTTGCCCACCACCTTCCCCGTCCTGACCATGGCTCCCGTAGAGAGCATATTCAGCACCAGCTTCTGGGCGGTGCCTGCCTTGAGGCGGGAGGAGCCCGTGATGACCTCGGGACCCACGTAGGGGGCGATGGTGACCTCGCAGAGGGGGTGCATACGGCTGTCGGGGTTGCAGGTGATCCCCAGAGGGATGGCTCCCAGCTCACGGGCCTTTTTCAGGGCCCCCAGCACGTAGGGCGCGCCCCCCGAGGCGGACAGACCTACCACCACGTCGCCCGCGGTGACGCCGTCGGCCTCGATATCGTGAGCACCCAGAGCCTCGTTGTCCTCGGCGCCCTCTACGGCGCGGAACATGGCGCCCTCACCCCCTGCCATGATGCCGCGGACGAGGTCGTAGTCCACCCCGAAGGTGGGAGGGCACTCCGAGGCGTCCACCACACCGAGACGGCCCGATGTACCCGCGCCGATGTAGATGAGGTGACCGCCCCTGTTCAGGGCCTCGGCGATGATATCCACGGCGGCGGCGATCTGGGGGAGCTGGGTGGCGATGGCGTCCTCCACCACGCGGTTCTCGTTGTTCATGACCGTGACCATGTCGATGGTGGACATTTGGTCGATGTGGAGGGTATTTTGGTTGCGGCCTTCGGTTTTGAGGGTGCCGAGGTCGGGACGGAGGGAGGGGTTGTTCTTCATGGTGTTATCCTTT
>JAFULU010000167.1 GCA_017483125.1 Clostridia bacterium | reverse complement strand
CACGGTAGGGGATCTGATCAACACCCACGGCGACAGGCTGGACGGCACCGTCACCCCCTACTTCATCAAGACCGTTCTGGCCCACGATACGGGCAAGTACGTCCCCGACGTGCTGTACTCCACGAAGCCCTTCGATCTCCCCGCCTCCTCCGTAGCCTCGGTGTGGTTGCAGATTGAGACCGCCGCCGACGCCCTGCCCGACATCTACACGGGTACGGTCACGGTCACCGCCGACGGCATGGAGACCCCCGAGACCCTGACCCTTTCAGTGGAGGTCATCGCACTAACCCGCCCCGAGGGGGACATCCCCTTCGAGATCTGGCAGTACCCCTACTCCTCCAACCGCTACTACTCGGGCAAGACCACCGAGGAGTATTTCGGCGACGGCGTGGAGGGTCTGTGGAACACCCACCTGGATCCCGCCTACGAGGCCGGTCTGGTCTCCCAGATCCGGCTTTACAAGAAGGCGGGCGGCACCAGCGTCACCGTCACCGTCACCGAGGATGCCTGGAACTCCCAGACCCCCGATCCCTACCCCTCCATGGTGAAGTGGACCCAGAACAAGGACGGCTCCTTCGCCTTCGATTACACCGACTTCGACTATTTCGTGGAGCTGAACGAGAAGAACGGCGTCACGGGCAACATCATGGCCTTCTCCATCGTGGACTGGGCCAACCGCATCACCTACTACAGCGAGCGGTCGGGCAAGGTGGTCTCCGAGAACCTGACGGTGGGCTCGGAGCGCTGGAAGAAGGTCTGGACCGCCTTCCTCACCGACTTCATGGCCCACACCAAGGAGAAGGGCTGGTTCGACCGCACCTACATGGCCATGGACGAGCGTCCCGCCGACGTGGTGGAGGCCGCTCTGGACGTCATCGAGTCGGTGAAGGACGAGAACGGCCAATGCTTCAAGACGGCTCTGGCGGTCTTTACCTTTGATACCGAATACCTCTTCGACCGCGTCACCGATCTGTCTCTGGCCTTCGCCATGACCCCCTCCCGCCTGAACACCATCACCGAGCACCGCCGCCGTCTGGGTCTGACCACCACCCTCTACACCTGCGGTGCCCAGAACTCCGCCCTGTCCAATCCCCCCATCGAGAGCCTCTACACCCTGTGGTACGCCCGCCAGAGAGGGGCCGACGGATTTTTGCGCTGGGCTCTGGATGCCTTCAACGCCGACCCCCTGAACAGCTCTGATCACCGTCTCTTCGCCGCGGGGGACATCTACATGATCTACCCCGATGTCAAGGACGCCAAAAAGCCCACCGCCCATTCCTCCGCCCGCTTTGAGAAGCTGGCCGAGGGTGTTCGGGACATCGCCAAGTTCAACTGGCTCATGGAGAACTACCCCGACTATGAAAAGAGCCTCACCCGCGTGCTGGAGGCCGTCGGCGGTGATCTTCATACCACGGTGACTCAGGCGCAGGAAAAGGTCAACGACGTAGGTCGCAAGGCCGCGCTGATGGAGATGATCAAGACCGCCGAAGCGTCGGAGTTTGCCAACCACGAGGCACTGGTCGTCACCGTTGCTCTGGCCCGTGACGTGCTGGAGCAGCCCGCCCCCTCCGACGAGGACTTGACCGAGACCGCCTACACCATCGCCAAGCTTCTGCGCGCGCTGGCCAATCCCGCGGAGACTACCCCCGACGATCCGGAGACCCCCGACGCGCCTGTGGAGTCGGATCCCACGGAGACCGAAAACGCCGCCTCCGATACCGTCCCCGAGGGTGACGGCTCCGCCGAGGGCACTTCCCCCGCCGAAACCGAGGCTCCCAAGAAGGGATGCCGCTCGGCCGTGGGATTGGGTGCCGTGACCGTAGCGGTTGCTACCGCCGCCGTGGCGATGAAAAAGAAAAAGGAGGATTGAGCCTCCTCATAGAAGAGATCCCCTCGCAGGTCGTATTGCGGGGGGATCTTTTTGGTTGGGGGAAGGGGGTAGGGGGATGGGAAATTGCAGTTTAGCGGTGGGTTTCCTCGTGAGCCTTCCCCAGCGGGGAAGGGGGACCACCGTAGGTGGTGGATGAGGAGAGAGGGTTTGTTTTTTCGTACGCGTGCATACGGAAACCCCTTGATACACCAAGAAAAATCATACCCGATACCGAGCGGAAACTTGCTCTCCTCATCCACCGCTTTGCGGTCCCCCTTCCCCGCTGGGGAAGGCATAGAACACGGAAACCCAACTCACCGACAAACCCAAATTTGATTTTCCTTATCGCTTTCCCTCCCCACTCCGCATATACCTTCCCTCAAACGCCTCCGCCACCTCCCGCAGAGGGGCATCCAGACGGGACAGAGCTGCCTCTCGCTCGGCATCGGTCAGACCGTAATAGGCTTCTGCCACCGCGCCGCAGATGGCGCAGAGGGTGTCGGTGTCCCCCCCTACCGAAACCCCCGTGCGGATGCAGTCCTCGAAGGAGGTAGATTCCAGAAAAGCCTCCATGGCCTGGGGGACGGTATCCTGACAGGTCTCGTTGAAGCGGTAGGTGGGGCGGATCTCATCAATGGTGAAGTCCAGAGCGTAGAAGCACTCCACAAAGCTACGGATCTGCTCCATAGTCGCCCCCGCGCGGGCCAGGAAGATGGCTCCCGCCGTGACCTCCGCCCCCTTGATGCCCTCGGGGTGGTTGTGGGTCACCTCGGCTGAGGCGCGGGCGAGGGCCATGGCCTCCTCCAGGGACTCGGCGTACCACGCCACGGGGGAGACCCGCATGGCCGAGCCGTTGCCGAAGCTGTTGTAGGGCTCGCGGGAATACAAGGTCAGCCACCAGCCGAAACGGCCTCCGTAGCCCGCATAGGGGTAGGCGTGGCCCCACTTGTGCATAGAGTCGATCAGCTTCTCCTTGAAGGCCTCGGCTCCGTCCTCCCGCTTATGGGACAGAAGCGCCTCGGCCACCGCTACGGTCATGACGCTGTCGTCGGTGAACTCGCAGTCCTCCCGAAAGAGGGGAAACTCCTTGCTCCTGTGGTTATCGAACTCGTACACCGAGCCCACGATGTCTCCGAAAATGGCGCCGATCATGCCTTCTTACCTCCTTTTCTGTTCTTGGCATTGCGTTCGCGGTTGGGTCTGTCCAGATCCCGCCGCCAGCCCTCCTCGTCCAGGGAGCGGCCGCTGCGCACCGAGGTGATGGCCTCGCACATGGCGCGGTAGGTGACGCGGACACCCTCCCCATCGGGGTCGTAGTTCGCCGAGCGGGAGCGGGAGATGCCCAGCCCCTCGGCGGTCTCGGCGGCGTCGATGTTGGCGGCGAGGAAGACGAACTCCCAGCCGTATCGCTCCTGCTGGCGGGCGATCATGGCCTTCACGGTGGCCAGGTCGTAGCGGCCGGAGGCGTTCTCCATGCCGTCGGTGGTGATGAGGAAAACGGTGTGGGCGGGGACGTCCTCGGGGCGGGCGTACTTATGGACGTTGCCGATGTGGTGGATGGCCCCGCCGATGGCGTCCAGCAGGGCGGTACAGCCCCCCACGCGGTAGTCGGCGCGGGTCATGGGAGAGACGCGGTCGATGGGGACGCGGTCGTGGAGAACGGTGCTTTCGTGGTGGAAGAGGACGGTGGAGACCAGAGCGGTGCCCTCCTTGCCCTTCTGCTCGGCGATGGCGGCGTTGAAGCCCCCCACGGTGTCCTCCTCCAGCCCCGCCATGGAGCCGCTGCGATCCAGGATGAATACGATCTCGGTCAAGTTGTTGTTCATGAGAAAACCTCCCTCGTTTTGTTGTGGCTACAGTATAGCACAAAACGGGGGAGGCGTGGTCGCTTGGTGGGAGACCTTTGAAAGTGAAATACGCCGCGGACGGCGTGTGAAATGCACCGCGGGCGGTGCGTGAAATTTGCGCTTCGCGCAAGTGAAATACGCCTGCGGCGTGTGTCGGAAGAAACCCTTCGGGTTTCAGAATCAAATGCAGATGGAGAGATCCGAAGGATCTCCACCTTCACTCGCCCGCAAGGGCGAATTTCACTGTGACAGCACTCCCAACGTCTCCTGATCAAACTGATACAGCGTATCATTCACGTCAAAAATACTCTCATAATTCCCCGTGGTCACGAAATACTCAATGATCACGTCGAACACCGAGCTGCGGGACAGGGTAAATCCCACGGTGCCCAGCAGCCGCTTGGTCTCCTCTATGTCCAGCCGCAGGGCGATGGCGAAGGAGACGGCGGTGATCTTGGAGGGCTTGTAGTTTTTGTTGCACTTGATCTTGGAGAAGGTCTTCTTGTCCACGTTGGCCCTCTTGTAGCACTCCACGTCGGTCATGCCGCGGCTGTCGATCAGCTCGAAGAGGGTGGCGGCGAAGCCCTTGTCCAGCTCGCGGAGCATATCCTCCAGGCTGGTAGGCGCGGCGGCCTCCGAGGCCAGGATCCCCTTGGGGGGCTTGGGTCTGCGGGCGGGCTTGGCTTCCTCTCGGGCGGAGGGGGAGGCGGATCCGTCGCGGGAGAGGCGGGCGCGGGTGAAAGAGGCGTAATTGCGCTCCTCGCGGAGGGAGTCGTAGATGGGAAGGGCGGCTTGGGTGTAGAAGTCGTCGATGTAGGCGGTGACGTCCGAGAAGAGCTTTTCGCTGATGGCGAAGGCGGTCTTATCGAACACCACGATGAAGACCTCCAGCTCATGCTCCATGAGGAAGTCGCTGATGGCGGAGATGGCCACCTTCATGACCTTATCCTTGGGGTAGCCGTACAGCCCCGAGGAGATGAGGGGAAAGGCCACGCTCCCGCACCCCGCCTCCACCGCCAGCTTCAGGCACTCGGTGTAGCAGGAGGTCAGGATCCTTTCCTCGTCGTGATCCCCGCCGCACCAGACGGGGCCCGCGGTGTGGATGATATACTTACAGGGCAGGGCGTACCCTTTTGTGATGCGGGCACCGCCCAGCTCCACCCCACCCAGCTTGCGGGTGGCCTCGGTCAGCTCATGCCCCGCGGCCTCGTGGATGGCGGCGTCCACCCCGCCCCCGGGGTAGAGATCCTCGTTGGAGGGATTGACAATGGCGTCGCAGGTCATTTTGGTGATGTCCTGGCGGATGATGCGGATGGGCATGGTACACCTCCCTGTTTCTCTTGAACTGATACTATTATAACACACCTGCCGCGAAAATGCAAGTCCTCCCTTGACAGGAGCGGCGGGGCGTGCTATAATCAAGGGAACACATGGCAGAACGAGGAATGCGGCAAATTGCAGTTTATCGGTGGGTTTCCTCGTCACTTGCCTTCCCCAGCGGGGAAGGGGGACCGCGGAGCGGTGGATGAGGAGAGCAAGTTTCCGCTCGGCATCGGGTATGAATTTTTTTGTCGTATCAAGGGTTCCCGTATACACCCGAATAAAAAACCAAACCCACTCTCCTCATCCACCACCTACGGTGGT
>JAFULU010000166.1 GCA_017483125.1 Clostridia bacterium | reverse complement strand
GTAACGGTGGGGGGCCGTCGGGTCCTTGGGGTGCTTCCCTGTCAGATCCGCCGCTCGGGGGTGAGACTCGTCGCCTGTCCGACCGCCTCGCACCACACGGCGGCTCTCTGCACGGACATGGCGGGGAGATTCCCCGTCATTGCGTTTTGGGGTGCTTTTCGCACAACAGATATATTATAGTACGGAATGGGGGAAATGTCAAGTGGGTTTTTGAAAAAAATGCAAAATGCTAAATGCAAAATGCAAAATCAAGTACGGAGATCACGGAAAAACCGTCAACAGAATTTTCCTTCGGGGGGAATTGGGGAGTATTTTCATCAAAACGCAAGCATATACCATAAAAATAGGCTTTTGCGCAGCAAAAGGCTTCTTCAATTTTGCATTTTGCATTTTGAATTTTGCATTCTCATACTCCCCGATAAGCGACACTCATTCCTCAATCCTTACGTCGATCCCATTGACCTCCACGCCGCCGTCGGCGCGGATGAGGACGTACTTGACGCCGTCGATGACGCGGGTCTCCACCAGATCGGTGCGGGCGGGGTTGCACTTGATGACCACGTCGGGGGTCTTCACCTCAAACTTCCCTGTCTCCACGATGTTGCGGGGGGAGAGGGCGGCGTTCTGTCCAAAGCCCTTGTCGAACTTCTCCTCAAACTGCTCGATGCTCTCCTCGGGGACACCGCAAAATCCCAGCATATCCCGAATGACATACTTGTCCACCACCAGAGGCTCGGGATCCTTGTTGATCTTGTGCTCCTCCATGGCCTGGTGGAGCTGGGCGTGGACCGAACGCACCACGGGCAGGGAGCAGGCCTCCCCCGTGGCGTCGGCGAGAACCGAACGGAAGGTCTCCTTTTGCTCGGTGGCGGGCATGGGGAGGTCGCCCGCGTTGAAGACCGCGTCGGTGAACTCCTTGTGGCTGTTGTCGGTGGCGCGGGTGTAGTAGAGGGCACCGTACAGATTGGTGGAGCGGTTATCGAAGGCGGGGAACATGAAGCCCAGGGCGGGGGGCGAGATCATGGAGTCGGCCACGATGTTGCGGAAGCAGTTCTCGCGGATGTAGTAGGAGAGGGCGGGCTTGGCCATCTTGATGGGGCAGACACAGCAGAGGATGTAGCGGAAGATCTCGGTAGACTCGTCGTCCTTCCCGCCGTCGCGGCGGTAGGTGAAGACGTCGTAGGCATCCGAGGCCAGAAGGATCATGTAGTTGCCCTCCAGCTCCAGGGAGGAGATGATCTTTTGGTAGAGGGCGTGGACGAGGTCGTTGTCCTGCAGGGCGGTCTCGCGGAGGTTGCAGAGGAGCTTGTGCTCGGGGGACTCCATGACCTGCTGGGTGGTGAAGTGGATGTCGATGAGGTTGGTGTCGATCTTACCCGACAGGGTCTTTTTGAGAAGGGACAGAAGCTCGTCGGCCTCGGTCTCGGACATGAGGGCCACCGACTGATCCATCTCGGAGATGATCTCCCGCTTTTCGTTGACGTAGGCCCCGCGGATGCGGGAGATGCTGGTCTTGTCGGCGCGGAATCGGCGGCGGAGCTCGGCTATTTCTTTATCGTTCATGGGTTTGGCCTTTCTTTTATGGGATGGTGAGTTTCAAATTTGGGTTTGTCGGTCTGACGGAAGAGAGTGGAATGGGGCAGGGGGACTACTCATCCGTCACGCCTGCGGCGTGCCACCTTCCCTCACAAGGGAAGGCTTTCGTGGTATGTTTCTCGTTCTCCTAAATCCAAAAACATACTGATGCATATAAGTTTTGGGATGACGAAGAACACAATAATACTTGCCTTCCCCGCGGGGGAAGGTGCCGACCAGCTCCTGCGGCGGGAGGCGGATGAGGGTGGATCGTGTCACCGCCTCTTC
>JAFULU010000165.1 GCA_017483125.1 Clostridia bacterium | reverse complement strand
GGGGCGGTGTCGGAGGGGGGAAAGCCCTCTGACGCGCGCGGTAGAGCAAGAAGGTTTGCAATCAAAATATCCTTGTGCACCAAATAAAAACCAGATACGACCCGAAAACTATCTTGCACCTTCCGGTGCGCGTCAGGGCGCTCAAGGCCGCCCCCGACACCGCCGGCCGATCAGGGGGGTACAGGGGCTTCGCCCCTGCACCCCTACAGAGGAAACCCACCGACAAACCCAAATTTGTCAAATATACCCATCTCCCTCAAACAAAAAGGAGGCCTTGCGCCTCCCGTTGGGCCATTCCCATGGCTGTTACCTTCTTTTCTCCTTCCGAATGCCGAACAGCCGCCGCAGAATGGGGGCGAGGACGGCGGGGGTGCGCAGGACCACGATCTTCATGAGGGTACCTTCCTTTCTGTCCACGTGCTCTTCACGGGCGCGGTCACTGTCAGTATATGCGCCCCTCAAAAAAAGCGAGCCGAATTTCGGCGGATTCATTGACTTTCCTTCCATTTTATGTTATTCTATAATCAACCTCTCCCGAAAGGAGTCTGCTTATGCAAATCACCAAAAACGACGCGGTCATTTCGTTGAATCTGACCGAATCCTTCAACCGATACGTCCTGACCTACACCGCTGACATCCCTCTGCGCTGTGCCCTGACCTACGCCGAGGAGGGCGGCGAGCGGGTCGAGGAGTTCTTCCTGGAGGCAGGAGAGGATGAGACCTTCGCCTCCTACGTGGACGGCTACCTCCGCCACAGGACCGCCAAGGCCGCTCTGTCCATGACCGTCCGCGCCATCTCCCACGAGGGCGGCGCGTTCACCCTCCATGGCTTCTCGGTGGAGACCCATCCCGTACTGGCCGAAAAGACCTTCTACTTTGAGAACCACCGCTACAAGGTGGGCGTGGAGCTGTGTTGGGGCGGTGGATTGTCCTACCTGGAGGATAAGAAGTGCCCCGTGGAGGGCCTGGTGAATATCCTGAACAACTTCGACACGGGCCGACTGATCCAGCAGTCCTACTACGGCACGGGGGACCCGCCCTACGTCCGCGGGGAGTTCATGGGCAACAGCTGGTGCTACAACCCCGTCCAGGGAGGCGACCGCGGCAACCATAAGTCCAAGCTGGTGGACGCGCGGGTCAGCGAGCATGAGGTCTACGTCAAGTGCCGTCCCCGCGACTGGGGCCACGACGGCGGCACCACCTACTCCTACATGGAAAACTGGTACAGATTGGACGGAGACTACCTCATCGTGGACAACCGCTTCGTGGACTTCTCGGGCTACACCCACCCCATGGCTACCCAGGAGGTCCCCGCCTTCTATACGGTGAGCTACCTGAACAACTACTACTGGTACGACGGGGACAAGCCCTGGACCGACGACACCCTGTCGGTGAAGTCCGACCTGCCCTTCTGGCCCGACGACTGGCCCTACTGCACCTTCAAGCCCAAGGCGGGCAACACCGAGCTGTGGAGCGCCTTTGTGGACGATAACGGCTACGGTCTGGGTCTGTACACACCCAACATCACCCGTACCATCGCGGGACGGCATATGTACGACGGCTCCAAGGATCCCGCCGCCGCCTCCTGCAACTACATCGCGCCCCTGAAGGCTTTGCGGCTCCAATGCTTCAAGCCCGTAACCTACTCCTACCTCATCACCGCGGGACAGCTCTCCGAGATCCGCGAGGGGTTCAAGGCGCGCAAGGATGAGATCGGGAATACGGATTGGGACAATTACTGATTACGGAAGGGAGAACACCATGAAAAAAGTACGCATCGGAGTCCTGGGTGCCTACCGCGGCACCAGCATGATCAACTACTGCAAGCGAGCTGACCACGCCGAGGTGGTGGCCATCTGCGACAAGAGCCCCGAGGCGCTGGACGCCCAAAGAGCCGCCGCCGAGGGGCTGGACATCGCCTTCTACGAGCGATTTGACGATTTCATTGAGCACGACATGGACGCCGTGGTGCTGGCCAACTACGCCAACGAGCACGCCCCCTTCGCCATCCGCTGTCTCAAGAAGGGTCTGCACGTCTTCTCGGAGGTGCTTCCCGTCCAGAACATGAAGGAGGCTGTGGGGCTGGTGGAGGCCGTGGAGGAGAGCGGATTGGTCTACGCCTACGGCGAGAACTACTGCTATATGCCCGCCCCCTACGAGATGAAGAAGCTCTATGAGAAGGGCGAGATCGGCGAGTTCGAGTACGGCGAGGGGGAGTACGTCCACAACTGCGAGTCCATCTGGCACTCCATCACCTACGGCGAGGAGGACCACTGGCGCAACAATATGTACGCCACCTTCTACTGCACCCACTCCCTGGGCCCCATCATCCACATCACGGGTCTGCGTCCCGTATCGGTGGTGGGCTTTGAGGGCACCATGAACCGGCGCAACCTCCGTGTAGGCTCCAAGAGCGGCCAGTTCGGCATCGAGATGGTGACCCTGGAGAACGGCGGTATCGTCAAGTCCATCCACGGCGGTCTGTACAAGAATTCCATTTGGTACTCGGTGTACGGCTCCAAGGGACGGCTGGAGTGCGGCCGCGAGGATGCCATGGACGGCCACATCGGCAAGCTCTACATCAACAAGGACGAGTACGACGGCGGCTACGAGACGGGCTCCCTCAACGCCGTATTCCCCCAACACGCCCCCGAGGGAGAGGTGGCGGGCTTCGGCCACGGCGGCTCGGACTTCTTCTCCATGTACTACTTCATCAAGAAGATCCTGGGCGACGCCGACGCCGACACCATCGACGTCTACGAGGCTCTGGATATGTTCCTCCCCGGCCTCTTCGCCTACCGTTCGGTCATGGCGGGAGGCATCCCCATGGAGCTCCCCAACCTCCGCGATGAGTCCCAACGTGACAAGTGGCGCAACGACACCACCTGCACCGACCCCAAGGCGGCGGGGGATATGCTGCTCCCCACTTTCTCCAAGGGTACCCCCGAGATCCCGCAGGAGGTCTACGACCGCATGGCAAGACTCTGGAACGAGGAGTGCGGCAAGACCGAGGGCACCTATCGGACCGCCGCGCTGAGCCAGGGGAGCAAGTGATAAATTGCAGTTTATCGTTCTAATTCGGAATTCGGAATTCGGAATTCGGAATTGCGCGGAGTCAATCGTTATGACCGCTATTTCTCCTCCGCGTTCCCTAAAAAGCATTGGCCTACAACATTTTTTAAAATAACGAGCATAGTGGTTTCCGCCGCGTCCTTTAATTCCGAATTCCGAATTCCGAATTCCGAATTGAACCGATAAACCCAAATTTGAATTTCAAACAAACATCCCGCCCGCCGAAATTGCTCGGCAGGCGGGATCTTTCTATTCCATTAAGGATTTGTCAAGGCTCAGTCCTTCTTCTTCAGTGCCACGGCGGCGGCCATAGCGGTCAGCACGGCGGCCACGCCAAAGCCCATAGCAGAGCCACAGCCCTTCTTTTCGGCGGGCTCGGTGGGAGCCTCGTTGCTCTCGTCGGCGGGAGCGGTGGTGACGTCCTCGGACGCGGTGGTATCCTCTTCCACGGGAGCGGTGGTCTCGTCCTCCTCGGCGGTGGTGTCCTCGTCTCCGCCGGGCTTACCGTCGGGATCGTACTCGCTCTCGTAATAAAGGTCGTAGGGGTCCTCCTGGTAGAACTTGATCCAGGCGATGTCCATGGTCTCTTGTGCCGAGCTGTCGGCGTAGTAGAAGGGGACCAGGCCCAGATTCATGATGAAGTGGTTCCAGGAGGCCTCCTCGGTCATGTAGAAGATGACGGTGTGCCACTCGCCGTCGGTGCCGACCAGCTCACTGTAGCACATATCCACGTTGTACTCGGGGTTATTGACGGTACGGTAGATGATACCCAGCTCGTCGCCCTCGGCAAAGGAGGTGCGGTACTTGACCACCACGTGGTCAGCCTGACCGCCCAATACGTTCTTGGGATACTTGCTGCTGAACACATAGGGGAATTGGTCGTCCACGGCGAAGGAGGTAATGCGCATGAAGGACTCCTCGCCCTCAGTCACAAAGTCCACGCCGGCATTCTCGGCCTCAAAGGTCTTGACCACGGCCTCGTCGGACATGTCGATGACCTCCATGAGCTTGAATTCCTTGTCCTCCTCGCTCATGCCGGGGATCTCCACGGGCTTGATCTCCAGGCCGTCGGGCTTACCCACGAAGGAAATGCGGGCGAAGTACTGGGGGCACTTGCCCGAATACTGACCGCCGATACCGTGGGTGAAGGCCAGCTGCCAGGTCTCGTTGGTGTTCTGGGCCTGGCCGTTCACCGCCAGGATCCAGCCGTAGTTGATCTCATCGTTGTTCTCTACCAGACGGTCCAGACCCATGACGGCTTGGAGGTTGACGCGCATCTCGTAGACCAGCACCTGGTTCTCGGCATCGTAGGAACCCACGAAGTCGGTGCCTGCCTCGGGGCAGTACTGACCCGCCCAGTTGAAGGTGATCTGGTCGCCGGTCTCGCTGTGAACGCCACAGCCCAGCTCCACGTAGGTGTCGTCCTTGCCCGCACAGCCCACGTCGGCAAAGCCTACCTGGAGGCAGTTATAGGCGTAGAGCAGCACGTCCTGCTCGGGGTCGCACTTGTAGCCGTTGAGGCAGTTGATCTCAAAGGCGATGTACATGTAGACACCGTCCCAGCCCCACCAGGCGTCGAAGAAGTCGATCTGGGTGGAGTTGTAGAATTCGTTGAACTCCTCCTCGGTGGTGCCGCCCACGGCGGGGTTGGCGTCGTCGCCGATGGGAGCCATCCAGGACAGGTAGTCCTCATACAGCTCGAAGGGCATATACTCGGTCTTGCCGATCTCACCGTCGATGGTGGGGGCGATGTGCAGGAAGGGGACCTCCCAGCCCACCTCGCGCTCACCCGCCTCACCGGCCAGGATCTCGTCGATGTTCTCGGCGTTCTCCACCCAGTAGCCCGCCTCCTGAGAGACGGCGGAGGCACAGATCACGCCCGCCACGAGCAACGCGGCGATACAAACAAGGATCGCAATATACTTTTTCATAGAGTATTTCTCCTTTATATAAGGTTATGTTCCTATTATAGCAAGCCTCGGCGGGGTTGTCAACCGATCGGGGGTGGTTTTGTGGATACTGCACAGTATTTTTGCCAATATACACAAAAGGCGGCCCCGCCTGTGTGGGGGCCGCAAAAAGGGGGAGGAAGGATCAGGCTTGCGCCGCCAGCGCGGCGAGGAGCAGGGGGATCCCGACGGCGAGAATGGCGACGGAGATACCGATGCAGATGAGGACCTTGTGGACGGTCTTTTTGCGGGTCTTCATGAGGATGGTCAGACCCATACCGATCATGGCACCCAGCGCGCCGCCGATGGCACCGCCGATCACGAAGGCGAAGAACAGGATACCGGGGATCCAGCCCAGCACGAAATCCAGGACCGTAGCCTTGGCGGTCAGAGTGACCGTCTCGTCGCCGATGACCAAGGACACGCCGCTGATGTAATTGCCCTTGACCGTGACCGTCACGGGAGCGGATACGCCCTCCTCGGGGGAAGCGAAGGGATCGGCGGGCAGGGATTGGTACTGATAGGTGGTCTTATTGATCTTGGTCAGCGGGATGCCGTCGAACGTGATGATCTTTTTGCCCGTCCAGAAGCTCTCCTCGTAGGTGATGAGACCGTAGGCGGGGTGGGATACGGTGGTCTGCATGGGTGGATCTCCTTTTCGGTTTTTCATGTAAGCGATCGGAAAATGCTTCGGATTTGGGTTTGTCGGGCTGTTTGATCGCATACCCCTGTCTACCCCTCATCCGTCGCCCGCCGCACTTGCTGGGCGACACCTTCCCCCGAGGGGGAAGGCTACCTGAGTAAACCGTCCTTTGTTCTATACTACATAGAAAAACAAATGTTCGGGTGTAGGTGAGAGGAGGGTTCCCTCTGAAAGCCTTCCCCTTGGG
>JAFULU010000164.1 GCA_017483125.1 Clostridia bacterium | reverse complement strand
ATTCGGGTCGTGATCGGAAAGAACGTGACCAAGATCCCCGCATATCTGTTCTACCCGTATTCTGGTACTTCTGCCCCCAAGATCGTGAGTGTAGAATTCGAGGCAGGAAGCGTCTGCGAGAGTATTGGCAACTATGCATTCCGCAACTGTACCGGCTTGACAAGCATTACAGTCCCCGATAGTGTGACCAGCATTGATAACTATGCATTCTACGGCTGTACAGGCTTGACAAGCATCACCATCCCCGAGAGCGTGACGAGCATTGGTAACTATGCATTCTATAACTGCTCTGCCCTCACCGACGTTTACTACGGCGGCTCTGAGGAAGAGTGGAACAATGTCACGATTGCTACCAACAACACTCCTATCCAGAACGCCACCATCCACTTCCTCGCCGAAGAGACCCCCGCCGCCTGACATCCCATAACTCCCGCTCTCCAAGAGGGCGGGAGAACAGAAAAGGATACGAAAAATGAAAGAACAACCAAAAACCAAAAAAGCCTACGCCTCCCCCAGCATATGGGTGTACAGCGCAGACCCGAACGAGCCGGACTTCCTGACGGCTTCGGGAGAGGATCCCAATCAGGGCGAGTGGGATGCTCAGCCCGATGAGTTTATCCCCAATCCGCCCTTCAACCCCTTCAAGCCTTGAGCAAGGTGACCGAAGATGAAGGACAGAATGATACCGCGTCTCATTTCGCTGTGCCTCTGTGGGCTGATCCTGTTGACCGCCGCCGCTTGCAGAGGCGATGAGTCCCCCGATGAGACTGACTCGGGAACTACCGCCGCAGAGACGACGGCGCAGGATACCCGCCCCGAAGACCGCCCCGAGGAGACAGAAGAGGAATCCTCCTCGGAGACAGGGCAGGAGACCGAGAGCGGGGAAGTGACTTCAAGTATGCCTGAGGAGTCGGATCCCACCGACACCTCGGGCACCGAGCCCCCCGATGATACCGCGGAGGAGGGCGAGGAGGCCACCAAAGACCCCAATCAAGGCGAATGGGATCCCCAGCCCTGAATGAATACCAAGCAAGGAAGGAAAGACTATGAAATTCCGAAGAATACTCATGACGGTGACGGCGGCGTTGCTGATACTCCTGTGTACCGTCGCAGTCATGGCCATCACGGTGGGCGCCGAGGAGACAGAGCCGTCTCTCCGCATTGCCTACTGTAATCTATCCCATAAGGATAACGTCTACATCAAATACGCCGTCAAGGCCGACAATGCCGCCGATGTCAAGCTGTTGGTCTGGACGGAGCCCGAGCAGGATTACGTCCTCGGCACAGAGGATGATATTCTGGAGCCGCTGTATACCGAAGCCATTGGCGGAGTGGAGCATCTGATCTTTGACTACACCAAGCTGGCCGCCCGCCAGATGACCGACGTGGTCTATACCCGCGCCTACACCGAGGTGGACGGTGAGGTCTGCTACAGCGAGGTCAACAAGTACAGCATTCTGCAGTACGCCTACAATAAGCTGGGTAAGACCGCGACACCCACCGAGGACGCCAAGCTCAAGCAGCTGCTGACCGATATGCTGGACTACGGTGCCTCCGCCCAGAATTATGCCGACTATAAGACCGACCGCCTGGCCACCATGGATTTCTATCAGGTGGTCCTCTACGGCGGTGTCCTGGGGGATCTGTCCAATCACGGGCTGTACCTCCCCGGCGATACCCTCGCTCTGTACGCTCCCGAAACCGATGGGCAGGGCGGTACCTTCGCGTACTGGACCGACCGTAACGGCAATAAGGTGGAGCTGAATGAGAAGGGCGAGCTGACCGTTGGCGACGTGAACAATTACTACGTGCCCGTCTACCTCGCCTATACGAGTGGCTTGGAATTTGACAGCAACGGGGACGGTACCTGCTGTCTGGTCGGTCTGGGCGACTGCACCGATGAGCACGTGATCATCCCCGAAAAGAGCCCCGCGGGGGACGTGGTGACCGAGATCGACTCCGGTGTATTCGCGGGTATGCCCATTACCGCTGTCACCATCCCCGGTAGTGTTACCTATATCGGCCGCCGTGCGTTCAATAACTGCGACTCCCTGACCGACGTGTATTTCGACGGCTCCGAAGAGCAGTGGAACGAGATGGATATCGGCTCGGGCAACGATGCTTTGGTAAACGCGAGGATCCATTTCTCCCTCGTAAGAGTCTTCACCGTGACCTTCGTGGACTATGACGGAACCGTCCTGTTGAAGACGACGGTCGTCAAGGGCGGAACGGTCTCTGCTCCCGCCGCCCCTGTACGTGAGGGCTACGCGTTTGTGGGCTGGAGCGAGTCCCTGGAGAACGTGTACGCGGATATGACGGTAACGGCTCTGTATGAGGCTACCATCGCCCCCACGCTGAAGGTGGAATCCGTATCCGTGAACCATGGAACCGCTACGGTTGACGTGGTGATCTCTCTCATCAATAACCCCGGTCTGGCTTCTCTTCAGTTCATCGTGGACTTTGACGAGAGACTGACCCTGACCGCCATTCGCTTCAATGAGGAGCTGGGTGACTACGTAACGGCCCCCGAGCCCTTTACCAACCACCAGAAGATCACCTTCATGAGCCCCCTCAAGGATTCCTATGTCAGCGGTGAGTTCGCCGTGCTGACCTTCGCCGTGGATGCTTCCGCGCTTGTGGGAGACGATCTGGCTGTCGGACTGACCCTGGTGCAGGAGAACACGATGGATAGTGATTTCAATAGCGTGGAGCTTGACACCGTAGACGGCACCGTCACGGTGAACGGCTGAAAGCCCGTGAGCACTCCCCCCATGACTCCTCGGTCAGGGGGTATGCAGGAGTGCTTTGAGCCAAAGAAAGAAACTCTCGCAACCCAGAAAGGGAAGCGGGAGTTTCCTTTTTCGAATGCCCGACAATAGCTTGCGTTCTGACAACAAATATCAAATATTGATAACGAACTACCTCACATCAAAACGCATATTCACCCCCCCTCTCTCATATCCTCTACCAAAAAAGAGAGGTACCGCCCATGCAAAAACCACACCCCCGCGCCACAGCCTTGCTCCTGTCCTTACTGTTCCTCCTCATCGCCCTTCCCCTACCCACCGCCGCCGAGGCTACCGCGACACCCACCCCCGCCTTCACCCCCAACTGCAAGAGTGCCGTCCTCATGGAGGCCTCCACGGGCAAGATCCTCTACGCCCATAACCCCGCCGAGGCCATGCCCCCCGCCTCGGTCACCAAGATCATGACCCTCCTGTTGGTCATGGAGTGCATGGACGCAGGGACTCTCCATTGGGAAGACACCGTCACCGCCTCCGCCCGCGCCACCTCCATGGGCGGGTCCCAGATCTTCCTCAAGGAGGGAGAGCAGATGACCGCCCGAGACCTCATCAAGAGCGTGGTCATCGCCTCCGCCAACGACGCCGCCGTAGCCTTGGCAGAGCATACCTACGGCTCGGAGGAGGCTTTCGTGGGGCGCATGAACCAGCGGGCCGCCGAGCTGGGCATGACCGCTACCCACTTTGAAAACACCAACGGCCTGGACGATACCGCACAAAACCACGTCACCTCGGCGGGGGATATCGCCATCATGTCCCGTGAGCTGATCAAGCACACCGAGATCCTGGAATTCAGCTCCACGTGGATGGACACCATCCGAAACGGTCAGTTCGGACTCACCAACACCAACCGTCTGGTGCGCTTCTACCGCGGCTGTAACGGCCTCAAAACAGGCTCCACCGCCAAGGCGGGCTTCTGCGTGTCGGTCACCGCCGAGCGAGAGGGCATGACCCTCATCTGCGTCATCATGGGAGCCGAGAATCGGGACATCCGCAACGCCGAGGCCCAGAAGCTTCTGGACTGGGGCTTTGCCACCTACGGCCTCTTCACCGCCGAGGGCGGCTCCCTTGACCCCCTCCGTGTCACGGGGGGAGAAGCGGACGAGGTGGGCATAGCATACCCCCAATTCACCGCCGTACTCCCTAAAGCCGACGTCAAAGCCGTAGAGCATACCGTCACCCTCCCCGAGTCGGTCAAAGCCCCCGTCCGCGCGGGAGAAGCCGTCGGGAAGATCACCTATATCTGCAAGGGTCAGCCCTTGGGGGAGGTGAGCATCACCGCTACAGAAACGGTGGAGGAGCTGGGGTTTTTTGAGCTTTGGTTGCGGATACTTCGAGGGATGTTGTGTATCTGAAATAAGAAGCCACTCTGTGAAAGGGTGGCTTTCAAATTTGGGTTTGTCGAACTGTTTGTTTTTGCCTTGCCTGCTGTGTTTGCCCTCTCACCGCTTCGCGGAGCTCCCCCAGAGGGGGAGCCTTAGAACGGCGAGAAAACTCTTGTCGGCAAACGGGATTTTGCTGGTTTTGTACGAAAGGCTCTCCCTCTGGGAGAGCTCCCGCGAAGCGGGTGAGAGGGCTTTTCGGCGGGAGCAAGCCCCCGCCCTACGACGAGGAACCCCACCGACAAACCCCAATTTCCCAAATCAATTGACAACCGCCCCAAAATATGGTATAATGAAAAAAACACCGTCAGGAGGCCCCCCATGAACGATACCCGTCTTACCGACGTCATCCTTGGCCGTGAGGATAACTATCTCCTCCCCTTCTACTGGCAGCACGGCGCCCATCGCGACCGCATCCCCGCCCAGATCCGGCGCATCTACGACAGCGGATGCCGCGCCCTCTGCGTGGAGTCCCGCCCCCACCCCGACTTCTGCGGCCCCGACTGGTGGGCGGATATGGACATCATCCTCGCCGAGTGCGAGAAGCGGGACATGAAGGTCTGGATCCTGGACGATAAGCGCTTCCCCACGGGCTACGCCAACGGCTTGCTTGAGAAAAAGTACCCCCACCTCCGTCAGTGGGAGATCATCGAGGAGCATATCGACGTCCTGGGCCCCGCCCCCGACACCGCCTTTTTGGTCAGTAAGGTCCTCCCCGACGACGAGATCCTGGGCGTCTACGCCTTCAAGCGCACCGGCGAGGGACAGGCCACCACGGGTGCCCCCATCGACCTCACCCCCACCATCACTGAGGGATATGCCTACTTCGACGTCCCCGAGGGCTGCTACCGTATCTTCATCTACACCAAGTCCCGCCGCGGCTCCCGCGGGAACTACATCGACATGACCAACCCCGAGTCCTGTAAGGTCCAGATCGAGGCGGTCTACGAGCCTCACTACGAGCACTACGCCAAGTATTTTGGCAATACCCTGGTGGGCTTCTTCTCGGACGAGCCCTCCTTCGGCAACAGCATGGCCACCCGCCACCCCGTGGATCCCAGCGGTCATGAGCGTCCCCTCGGTACCGTGGGCATGGCCCTCCCCTACAACGAGCGGGTCACCGCCATGATGGACGAAGAGATGGGTGAGCCTTCTCTGGGCTACATGGGCGAGCTGTGGTTCCCGAGCGACCACGCCCCCATCACCCGTCTGGCCTACATGAACGCCGTCACCCGCCTCTACCGCGATAATTTCAGCTACCTCCTGGGCGACTGGTGCCGTGATCACGGGGTCATGTATATCGGCCACATCATCGAGGATTTCAACTGCCACGCTCGTATGTCTACGGGTGCGGGCCACTACTTCCGCGCTCTGGAGGGCCAGGATATGGCGGGCATCGACATCGTCCTCCATCAGGTCATGCCGGGCATGGCCAACTATATCCACAACACAAGCCTCTCCACGGGTGTCAGCGACCCCGCCTTCTACCACTACGTCCTGGGTCAGCTGGGTGCCTCTCTGGCCCACCAGTACCCCCACATGAAGGGCCGCGCCATGTGCGAGGAGTTCGGTGCCTACGGCTGGGCCGAGGGCTGTACCATGATGAAGTGGATCTCAGACTTCCTCCTGGTCCGCGGCATCAACCATTTCGTCCCCCACGCCTTCTCCCCCGACTACCCCGACCCCGACTGCCCGCCCCACTTCGGTGCCGAAGGCCACGATCCCCAGTTCGACGGCTTCACCCACCTCATGGGCTACACCAACAAGGTCTCCCACCTCCTCTGGGGCGGCGAGCATATCACCTCCTGCGCCATCCTCTACCACGCTGAAGGCGAGTGGATGAACCAAACGGGAGACTATATGTTCACCCAGGTCCCCGCCAAGGCCCTCCTCGACGAGCACCTCTGCTATGACATCATCTGCCAGGAGACCCTGGAGACCGCCACCGCCGAGAATGGCAAGCTGGTGGTCAACGGCGAGCACTACGGCGCGCTGGTGGTGCCTTACGGTAAGGTGCTCAACCCTGCCTTGCACCCCGTGGTGGACAAGCTCATCGCCGCGGGTGTCCCCGTCCTCCTCTGCGATGCAAGACCCACAGGACTGAACGGCGAAGTGGTTCCCGTTGCCGACCTCCCCACCCGCATCCGTGAGCTGGGTCTGGCCGATCTCACCGTGGAAGGGAACTGCCCGCTTCTGCGCCACTACCATGTGAGACGCGACGACGCCGACGTCTTCATGCTCTTCAACGAGGACAGCGTGAGCACCGCCAAGGCCACCCTCACCCTCCCCGTGAGCGGTCCGTTCATCCGTCTCCGCCTCATTGAGAACGGCATCTACGCCGACGCCACCGAGGACGGCAAGGTCACCGTAGAGCTGCTGCCCGGCCAGTCCGAGATCCTGGTCTTCGGCTCCGCCGCCGCTGAGATGTGCCCCACCATGCCTTCGCTGTCAGCCCCCGTCAAGGTCACCGAGCTGCACCCCACCTACACCGTAGAGCTGGCCGACTCCGAGAACCTCACCGCCTTCTATCCCTACAAGACCACCGATCGTTTGGTGAATATCACCTCCGCCCCCGAAAAGCCCTCCTTCTCGGGTCTCATGCGCTACACCTTCACCCTGCATCTGGACGAGGTCCCCGCCAACGCCGTGCTGGATCTCGGCCGCGTGGGCCAGACCGCCAAGTTCTTTGTCAACGGCACCGAGGCGGGCATCCGCATCACCGCCCCCTACGCCTGCCCCATCTCCTACCTCCTGCACAAGGGTGAGAATACCGTCACGGTTGAGGTGGCCAATACCCTCGTGGGCAAGGTCAGAGACCCCTTCTCCCACTGTATGCCCATCACCCCCTCGGGACTTCTGGGACCGGTGAAGCTGGTGGAATATTGAGAAGAGAAAATAAAAATTGCAGTTTATTGGTCTGACGCCCGATAAACTGCAAGTGAAGCACTCCCGTTGGTCGTGTGAAGCGCGCTATAGCGCGTGAAGTGCTCCCGTTGGTCGCGTGAAGTTCGCCCTACGGGCGAGTTAAGGTGGAAATCCTACGGATTTCTCCATT
>JAFULU010000163.1 GCA_017483125.1 Clostridia bacterium | reverse complement strand
GCCCTCTCACCCGCTTCGCGGGAGCTCCCCCAAAGGGGGAGCCTTTCGTCCCAAATCACGCAAAATGTTGTTACCCGATAAGTGTTTTCCTGCCGTTCTAAGGCACCCCCTCTGGGGGTGCCTCCTCGCAAGCTCGGGCGCGCAGCGGTGAGAGGGCTTTTCGGCGGGAGCAAGCCCCCACCCTACGATGAGTAACCTTACCGATAAACCCCAATTTTCCATGATGTACAATCATCTGACAAAATCCACATTAAGGAGATCCCCATGAACAAGCCTTTTTCCGATTGGTTTTCCCGCCCGCCTGCTCATTGTCATGACGGCGTATACTACTTTGACTCCGACCGTGATGCAGACTACTTTGATGAATCCAATGTGGCGATTTGGCGGGACGGAAGAATGAAGCGCAACTTCCACAGCAATTTCTTCCTCGATAACCCCGCCTCCCGCCGTCTTGTGGATCACATCGTCGGGCAAGGCGTTCCCGTGGTGGAGATCGCTTGCGGTCCGGGTATGGGACTTACTCCATCGGTGAAGCGGTTGGCACCGGGTCACGTATGCCTGGCAACAGACGCAAGCGCCCTTGTGATCGAGGAGTGGAAACGGTATCTGGACGAGAACGAGGCTGTCGGGAACCTGGAACTGGCCCAGTTCTCACTCATGGACATTCCCTTTCGGGATCACACAGTCCCCGCCTATTCCAGTTATATCGGATTATCCTCTACGCGCAGCGGCGAGGCGGGACACGAGCGGGCGTTGCGGGAAATCTACAGGACCTTGATGCAAAACGGTTTCCTGTATACCGTCGAAACGACGTGGACGGACACCGAGGCCATGCTCCGGGTGTTCCGTGAAACGGGAAAGACTCCGTGGAGCGGGCTTGACTCGAATCAACGCGCCCCCACGTGGCGGGAGAGGTTTCTGAATGCCGGCTTTGAGATCCTGAGCGAGGAGATATTCGAGTCCCGCACACTGACCGCTGACGATAATGAGTTGGGCGAGGCCTCGGAACAGTTGGGGATCGAGATCGGTGTGTTTTCCAAAGCGTATATTTTGAAAAAAGGATAGTATTGAATACAGGAGGAATATAAAATGGTCAAGCAATACAAATGCTACCGCTACAACGAGGAATGGCTCCTGATCGAGATGGTCCTGGATATCCCCTCCTCCGAGATCGACTGGATGGATATCGCCGTTCCCAATGAGGAGCTGGACGAGGGGGACTGGCAATGCCCCTACATGGAGCAGTATCTGAACGCAGACGGCACCGAGAAGCTCTGTGAGGTCTACGACGAGCCCGAGGAGGACGTTTGTCCCTGCCGCGTGGCATTCTTCATTTACGATGACGATCTGCCTACCCTTCATACGCCTTACGGTGACTTCCCTCTCGGCGAGAAGGAGGAATTGCCCGCAAGACTCAAGGAGATCATTGAGTTCGAGGAGGAGGATTGACTCTGTAGCGTCAATGTCGTAGGGTGGGGCTTGCTCCCGCCGAAAAGCCCTCTCACCCGCTTCGCGGGAGCTCCCCAGAGGGGGAGCCTTTCATGCCATACCCAGAGAAATCTCATTTCCCGACAAGCGCTTTCCCACCGTTCCAAGGTTCCCCCTCTGGGGGTGCCTCCTCGCAAGCTCGGGCGCGTAGCGGTGAGAGGGCAAATAGCGCGGGCAAACCGAAAACAAACAGTCCGACAAACTCAAATTTGAAAATTCCACGGCCGTCCTCTTGACACAGGGCGGCCGTCATGCTATAATAACAGGTGAAAAAGCCCTCCGGCGCAGGAGTGCTTCACCATACAGTCGGGCCCCACACGCCCGGGAAAGGAATTCCCGAGGGAATACCGTCGGGAAAGGAAAACACTATGGCAAACAAACTGAGAGTCGGTATCGTCGGCGCGGGTAACATCGCCACCTCCGCCCATCTGCCCTCCTACATGGAGCTGAAAGACATTGTCGAGGTGGTCGCCATCGCCGACATCGTCCCCGAGCGCGCCAAGGACGCCGCCGAGAAGTTCGGCATCCCCCACTACTTCGCCTCGGTCGAGGAGCTTCTGGAGAACGTGGACGTGGACTACGTGGATATTTGCACCTGGACCGCCGCCCATGCCCCCGTGTGCATCGCCGCCGCCAAGGCAGGGAAGCACATCCTCTGCGAGAAGCCCCTGGCCGCCAACCTGGAGCAGGGTCTGGCCATGGAGAAGGCCGTCCGCGAGGCGGGCGTTCAGTTCATGCTGGCCGTGGTGACCCGCTACATGGCCGAGGCCATCAAGTGCCGCGAGCTGTACGAGGAGGGCGTTTTCGGCGAGATCTACACCGCCAAGTGCCGCTACGTCCGCCGCAGAGGCACCCCCAGCGGCTGGTTCACCGACAAGGAGCTGGCAGGCGGCGGCCCCGTCCTGGACATCGGCGTTCACGCCATCGACCGCACCTGGTACCTCATGGGCAGACCCACCCCCATCACCTGCTCCGCCGAGACCTCCTACCGTATCGGCGATTTCCAGACCAAGGGCATCAACCGCTGGAGCCCCTTCGGTCAGGGCAAGGGCGTCTTCGACACCGAGGACTCCGCCATGGTGTTCTTCCGCTTTGAGGGCGGCAAGACCATGACCGCCGAGATCGCCTGGGCCATCAACGGCCAGGAGGCCAACGACGTCACCCTCTTCGGCAGTAAGGCAGGTTGCTCCTTCGATCCTCTTACCGTCTACGGCGAGAACGAGGAGGGGTATCTTTCCGACGTCAAGCCCGAGGTGGCCCCCAACAATATGTTCGTGGAGGAGCTTCGCCACTTCGTGGAGTGCCTGAACACCGGCAAGACCCCCGTCTCCCCCATGGAGGATGCCCTCACCGTCCAGAAGATGCTGGACGCCATCTACCGCAGTGCCGAGGCCCACGCCGAGGTCACCATCTGATCCCCATAAAAACCAATTCCCCCGACACGCCGCTTTTGGGTGTCGGGGGATACTTTTCATTGTAAGAGGGTGAGGCTCATGCCTCGGGATTCTCGACCACGAATCGGTCCAGATGGGCAAACAGCTCCTCGGCCTTCGCGCCGTGATAGATCAGCTTCACGGGCTTGGTCAGATCCAGACTGAAGATGCCCAGCAGGGAGCGGCCGTCCACCTTGTAGCGGCCCGACTCCAGATCCACCTCACCGTCAAAGGCCAGCAGGGTCTTGACCAGGGTGTAGACGTCCTCGATGGTAACGAGCTTGATGTAAATAGACTTCATGATGATCTCCTTTCTGCCGAAAAACGGCACGGAACATCGGCTTTTTAGGGGTCGATGGGTTCAATAATCGTTGCAGGCTTCCTTTCAACCTGCGCCCATATTATAGTCCCAAAGACCGAAAAAAGCAAGAGGGAGAGTGGATGAAAATGTCCAAAGTTTTCCACAGATTTTTTGTTCTTGTGCACAAAAATGAATATACAATTTTGTATACAATCACGAAATCGGTGGAATCATAGCGAATGGGGAATTCTGCGGTCGGCGTGGCTTTTTCAGCGGGGAAAGGAGTTCACAAACAGTTGTTGATTTTACAACAGTATGCCCAAAAACCCCTGTGCAGGGGTGAAAAAGCGGTACAAACTCACAGTTTTTCTGATCGAAGCCGCAAAACGTGGGAAAAACACTTGACAAATATGGGGTTTTGCGCTATAATTATCTTGTATGACTGTATCATGGGGTAGCCCTTCGCGGGGCTTTCGTCCCCCGTGACAGCAGACAGACGGGCAACCGTATCCCCGCAGAGCACTCTGCCTATGATAAAACACCGAAAATGATTACGAAAGGCTTGGTTTGAAATTATGTCTAAGAAAGTCATTGATGGCGAGCAGTTCCAGAAAATGGTGGCATCCGCCGCGAATTCCCTTGACACCGAAAAGACCGAGATCAACAACCTGAACGTCTTCCCCGTTCCCGACGGCGACACGGGCATCAATATGTCCCTGACCATGAAGCCCGCCCGCGAGATCCAGGTGGAGCCCGGCACCCTGGCCGAGGCCGCCTCCCGCGTGGCCAACCGACTCCTCCGCGCCGCCCGCGGTAACTCGGGCGCCATCCTGTCCCTGTTCTTCCGCGGTATGTCCAAGTCCTTTGAGGGCCTGGAGACCGCCGACTCCGAGGATATCGCCAAGGCCATCCGCAGCGGTACCAACGAGGCCTACCGCGCCGTCAGCAAGCCCGCCGAGGGCACCATTCTGACCGTCATGCGGGGCACCGCCGAGATCGCCGAGGCCGAGAGCGAGCAATTCAAGGGCAACCCCGAGGCCTTCTTTGAGCGCCTTCTGGAGGGCGCCGAGGAGGTGCTGGAGCAGACCCCCGAGATGCTCCCCGTCCTGAAGCAGGCCAACGTGGTGGACGCGGGCGGTCAGGGCTTCGTTACCATGCTCAAGGGTATGCTGGCCTCCCTGAAGGGTCACGACGTGGCCGCCGTGGAGGGCTCCGACGACGAGAGCGCAGAGCGCGACGAGGGCGCCGACTTCGGTGAGTTCGATACCGATTCCATCACCTTCGCCTACTGCACCGAGTGCATCGTGGGCAAGTCCGACGAGTTCCGCGGTGAGGGTACCGCCGAGGCCTTCAAGGAGTACATCTCGCCTCTGGGCGACAGCATGGTCTTCGTGGACGACGAGGAGATCATCAAGGTCCACATCCACACCAACGATCCCGGCATGGTGCTGTCCGAGGCCGTCAAGTACGGTGCTCTGGAGATGGTCAAGATCGAGAACATGAAGAAGCAGCACTCGGCTCTGACCTCCGCCGGCGAGAAGGCCGCCAAGGGTGAGATCGACGCGCCCGTGGACTACACCCCCGACAAGGACTTCGGCTTCGTGGCCGTCTGCCTGGGCGAGGGTACCGCCAAGATCTTCCGTGAGCTGGGCGTCCATGAGATCGTCACGGGCGGTCAGACCATGAACCCCTCCACCGACAACCTGCTGGACGCCATCCGCAAGACCCGCGGCCGCGAGGTCTTCGTCCTGCCCAACAACAAGAACATCATCATGGTGGCCAACCAGGCCGCCGCCATCATTGAGGCCGAGGTGGCCGAGGGGCTGATCCCCGAGCAGCGCGTCATTGTGCTGGAGACCCGCAGCGTGCCCGAGGGTATGTCGGCTATGCTGGCCTTCGATCCCGACTCTCCCGCCGACGACAACGCCGCCGCCATGACCGAGACCTTCGGTATGGTCCACACCCTGTCGGTCACCCGCGCCGTGAAGGACGCCGCCATCGACGGCATCTCCATCAAGGCGGGGGAGTACATGGGTCTGTGCGACCGCAAGATTGGCTACACCGGCACCGACTACGAGATCATCATTCTGGAAATGCTCCGCAACTTCCCCGACGCCTCCTTCGTGACCGTCCTCTACGGCGACGAGGTTACCGAGGAAAACGCCAACATCATCTTTGAGAAAATGAAGGCCGTGGTGCCCGAGGCCGAGTGCAGTCTGCTCTTTGGCGGTCAGCCTCTCTACGATTTCGTCATTTCGGTGGAATAAACCCATACCAAAAAGGGGGTCTTACAAAGGCTCCCTTTTCTCATACTCAAAAAACCGCGTCCCATGGGGAGAACCCACGGGGCGCGGTATTCTATTACGGCGTAGAATTGAAATGGAGCGTAGCCCCCAGAGGGAAGCAGGCATCCCATGCTTCTCCCTTGTCCACGGCCTTCCATTCCTCCTCGGAGCCGGCGTAGCGGACGGACTCCAGCTTCGTGCAGCCTCCGAAGGGGCCGTGGCTAATGAACGTGAGGCTTCTTGGCAGATAGGCTGTGGTCAGTCTGGAGCAATTCTCAAATACGCCTCTGCCCGATACGTCGCTTTGGCCGAGATGGGTCACGCCCTCGGGAATCGTGACGGAGGTCAGCGCATAGCAATCCAGGAACACACCGTTGTCGATCCGCCGCAGACTGTCGGGGAGAGTGACAGAGGTGAGGGCAGAGCAGGACTCAAAGGCGTGCATACCGATGGTCTCCACCCCCTCGGGAATCTCCGCGTGGGTCAGCCCCGTGCATTTCTTGAAGGTGTAGGCGCTGATGGAGGTCAGCCCCGCCGAGAGCTTGAGGGAGGTGAGCTTACTGCACTCCGCAAAGGCGTACTCTCCTACGAAGGTCACGCTGTCGGGCAGGGAGACCTGCGCCAGCCACGTGCTTCTGAAGGCGGTGTTACCGATATAGATCAGTCCCTCGGGGAAGCGGACGGAGGCTACGCCGCTGTCTTCAAAGGCTTTGTCCTCAATGACGGTCAGACCGTCGGGAAGATTCACCTCAGCCATCTGGATGCAGTAGTAGAAGGTAGCGGCGCGGATCTTGGTGACATTTGCGGGAATGCTCACCTCGTTCAGCCACTCGCAATGGTAAACGCGCCTTTTCCGATGAAGACGACGGTATCGGGAATGGACACACCGGACATTCTGTTGCAGTCCTTGAAGGCGTAGGGCATGATGACGCGGGTTCCCTCGGGGATGTCACAGCCGGATATGCCGGTGGAGGAGGCGGAGACCAGAATGACGAAGGGGTTTTCCGCGTTGCCGAGGAAGAGAGCGGAGCTTTTACTGTTGTAGGTCAGATTCTCACAGTCCTTGAATGCGTTCTGTCCCGCCGAAACGATGCTGTCGGGGACGGTGATGGACGCAAGCTTGGTGCATCTGTCAAAGGCGCTTCCCGCGATGACACGGGTGTTTTCGTGTACCTCGCAGGCGGTAATGTCGCGGTTGAGACAACTGACGAGGAGGACGTAGGGGTTTTCCTCGTTGCCGAGGTATTTGGCCTGATCGTAGACCGTGAATTCTAAGGCCTTACAATCCTGAAACGCCGGACTGTTCACATAGGTGAGGCTGTTGGGAATGGTGATGGAGGTCAGCGCGGTACATCCCGAAAAGGCGAGAGTGCCGATCTCCGAAACACCCTCCGCGAGGGTGGCGGTGGTGAGATTCTTGCACTTGGTGAAAGCGTTGGAGCCGATCTCGGTCACGCTTCCGGGGACGTAGACCGAGGTCAACTGTGTGTTCTCGTAAAACGCGTACTCATCAATGCCCACCACGGGCGCGCCCTCGTGGGTGGAGGGAATGACCAGGTCGGCATCCGTGCAGCTGCCGATGCCTGCGACGATATAGCCTCCGCTGTGATGCAATGCAAAATCCAGACCCTCGGAGAAGACCGTGGGGGCTTCGGGATCTGCTTCGGCCTCGGTGACGGTCTCGGAGTCGTTGGTCTCAACGGTCTCGTTGGTCTCGGTGTCCTCGGAAGTGACCGTGCTCTCCTCGGTATCGTCGGGCGGCGCGAAGGGGTTCAGATTTCCCATTTTCACGAGGGAAACGATCAGCCCCACCGTCAGGACTCCCGACAGGACGGCAGCGACTGCGCCCAACGCGATAACGCCGGCTTTGAGCTTAGGACGGGCAGGCTTGGGGGAGGGAATGACGGACGGCGGCATACTGCCCAGAATGAATTTATCGTCGATATCCGTCAATTGCTGAGCGATCAGAAGCGGTTTCACAGGCGGTACCCCCTTTCATTCAGGAATGCGCGGAGCTTTTCGCGTAATCGGAACAGGCGCAGGGAAACGGTCTTGGGCGGAAGACCGTGGATCGCGGCCAACTCTCCCACGGGAATATTGTGCCAGTAGCGGCCACAGAAGAGCTTCCAATCGGCCTCGGGCAGGCTCTCCAGAAATTCGTTGAGCAGGGAGGTCAGCTCTCCTGCCTCCTCATCCCGCAGGGGGATGCACTCGCTCAGCTCATCCAAAGACAGGTCAAAGTCCTTGTTGCGCTTGACAGCGCGGTTGTATTCCAGCCGATGCAACGAGAGATTGCGGATGATCTTGGCCAGAAAGGCGCGGAGTGAGTGGGGGCGGGTCGGCGGGATGGCGTTCCATGCCTTCAGGTAGGTATCGTTGAGGCACTCCTCGGCGTCGAGGCGGTCTTCCAGGATGCCCAGAGAGATGCGCATACAGAAGCCTCCGTAGCGGCGGTCGATCTCCTCAATGGCCTGCTCGTTTCGGGCGAAGAATAGGTCTATGATATGGCGGTCGGTCTGCTGTTCGTCCATGTCTTTGGTCTCCTTTCGGTGGTTGTAAGGCCTTTACCTATATAGACCGGAAAATTTCCGTAATATTTCAACGGTTTCCAAAAAAATGAAAAAAAGAGCTTTTTTCGATAAAAGGGAAGGGCACCCCACGTGGGATGCCCTGTATGGGAAATGGTTTCTATGCTGACGGCGGCAAATCTGAGGAGCCTTTCCCGTCATGCTGCGTCGAAGCGATCAGCGTTGAAGCGTGGCTATGCGGCTGTCAGAAATTTTCCTCGACGTACTTCTTGGTCTCGGCGAATTTTTCCACGTTTTCCAGTGTGAACTTCAGTCCGCGGATCTTGATGTCGCCGCGGTTCTTTTCGATCTGGGACTTGGACTGGGAGAAGGTGAAATCACGGATCTCCAGATCGTCGAAATGGAAGTAGTTCATGGCCTCCATGGCCGTATCGGCGCGCAGGGTGACGGTGCGGTTGCGGAAGGAGATCTGAAACGTCCCCTGCTTCTTGCCGAAGGGGATGAGGATGGCATAGGCGATCGCCGTCAAGACCAGCAGAATCAGGAACGCGACGATGTGAGCGGTGGCCATGATCAGACCGGGGCCGAGACAAACGCCCAGCAGAATGCACACCAGCAGGATGCGACGGATGGGGTTCGTCTTGGTGGAAAAATAACGGTCGTTGGTATCCATAATGCTCTCCTTTATGTGTTGCTTTGATTTACTGCTCCTTAGCCACCGCCTCGGCGATCAGCTCGTCCACCTTGGCGCGGACGGCCAGCATGGTATCAGCCGACTTGGCGCAACGGGAGAACTTGATCTCCTTGCCGAATACCGCCTCGATCTCGGAAATGACCCGCTCCTTGCCCCAGAAGGATTCCGCCAGCTTCATGGCGCGGCAGTCCTCCAGGGCCTCGTGGAACTGGATGATGCGGATGGACTCGTAGGCGGTGCCGTCCTCGGCGGGGTAGACCGAGAAGGGGTCTCCTGCGGGTACCCAGTACTCGCCGCTGACGTCGGCGTAGGGGTTGATGGTGTTGACCGAGTGCATATTGTTGTAGAAGTTGTAGCCCCACTGGAGGAAGCCCGCGATATCGTACTTGTAGAACTGCATACCGATGGAGCGGGTGCGCCAGCCGGGCATGGCCAGCAGACGGTTGGAGACGTCCAGGCATTGGCCGCAGCAGTAGTAGGTCCAGAGATCGGGGACCCTGCTCTCGATGAAGGGCTCGATGTGGTTGGTGGAGGGGATGGGGGTCTCCACGATGCCGTCGCGGTAGAACTCGAAGTTGGACAGGGCATCCATGATGGTATAGCCCTCCAGCAGGTCGGCCACCACGGCCTTGGACTTCTTGTACTGCTCCAGCTGGTCCATGTTGGGCTCGTCGGAGATGTGGAACAGGCAACGCTTGTCGTCCCCGCGGGCTTTCATGTGATCCAGGAAGGCGGTCAGCATGGTCCGCAGGAAGCGGGCGTACTTCTCCCCCGTGGCGTCGGTGTCCCAGCCGAAGATGCGCTTGTACTCACCGTCAACAGTCGCCATCACCTTGGGTGCGTGGCCCGCGCCCCACTGGGTGAAGAGGTGGGAGATCTCGAAGTAGGGGATATCCAGACGGTTGCACATCTCGATCCAGCGATCCAGCTTGTCGAAGCCGAAGGAGTACTCGCCGTCGGTTACGGTAATATCCAAGAGCTGAACCGTGGTGCGCTCACCCCCCACGGCGGTATCCAGAGCGGGGGTGAACAGGGGGGTCAGCAGGAGGTTGATGCCGTTGTGGCGGGCGGTGCGGGCGAAGTTCTCCACGATCTCCCAGTGCCGCTCGGACCAGGGCTCGCAGTGGTAGTAGTTAGCCAGGCAGTCGCAATGGAACCACTGGGTCAGCTTCATCTCCTGGGGAGGAAGCTCGGCGTTCAGCACTTCAATAGTCAGGGTCTCGGAGGCCACGGCCTCCTCCCCAGCCATGAGGCTGACGGTGACGGTATAGGAGCCCGCGGGGACGTTGCCTTGGGGGTCGAATTGGATCCAGACGGCGCGGAGCTGGTTCTTCATGACCGAGATGACACCGCCGTAGTGGAGGGGCTGGAGCCAGTCGGGGTAGAGGCCGGGCTCCTTGGAGAGGTAGTTATCGTCGCGGATCTCGGGGTAGATGGGGTAAGCCACGGGCACCAGCTCCACGGTGCGGGCGGTCACGTACTCGGCGGGCAGACCCTCGATCTTCAGGGCCAGCATGGCGCGGTAGGGGGTGTCGATGCCCACGAGGGTGTGAAGGAGCTGGAAGGAGAGCCGCTGGTTCTTCATCATGCGGATGAAGGAGAGGGGTCTATAGTCCTCGATACGGCTGTGCAGGAAGGGCTTTTCCAGAGAGGAGACCAGTTTTGTCTTGAACATGGCGAGACTTCCTTTCGGCGGCGGTGCCGCGGGGATTTGTGTGGCTTTAGTATAGCATATTTTGGGGGATTCGTCAAGGGAAACCGCCGAACTGGGCGAAAAAAAGCCGCGCCCGTTTGGGCGCGGCGGGAAAAGCGGAGCTGTGCGTGAAGGGATCACTCCCCCTCAAAGACTACCTGCTCTTCCATGAGGGCGCGATCCTCCTCGGAGAGGAAAATAACCTGTTTCCATTGCGCCTTGGTGCCTGCGTAATGGAATACCACGTTCTCGGGGAACTCATTCATTTCGCCCATAGAGTACAAGGACGCGGGCAGGTACACCGTCTTCAAGGCGGTGCATTCCGCGAAGGGATTACCACTAATCGCGACGAGGAAGGGCAGATCAACGGTCTCCAGCGCGGTACAGCCGCGGAATGCCTCGTTGCCTACGGACATATTTACACCGGTGTCGGGGACCGTGATGGAACGGATGGTGGTATTGCCCGCGAAAACGGTGCCGCTGATGTAGGCTACCTCCGCGGGAATGACCACGTCGCCCCCCTCGCCGTTATAGGCCAACAGGCATTGGCCTTGGATGACGAATTCCTCGGTGCGGGATGCCAGCCAGGGAGTCCCGCTGAAGCAGTAATCCGAGCAGGCGACCTTCTCATGGAGACGGACGTCGGCGAGCTTGGGGCAGTTTTCGAAGCAATTGCTCTGTAAGATGACCTTTTTGTCTCCCTCCACCGTGACCCGCTCCAAGGACGTGCAGTCCGCAAAGGATCCGGAGAGTACGCCGTAGATACTGGCGGGCAGGACCACCTCTGTGATGGCGGTGTTGCCCTTGAAGGAATCATACCAGATCATGGTCACGGGATGCCCCGAAGGATCCTTGGGGGGGATACGCAGGACGGTGTCGGTAGCCGTGCCCATACCGACCAGAGTGGCCTCGCCGTGAGACTCCACCCGGAACTCCAGTCCCTCGGTGTAGACGGGGGTAGGCTGGGGGGCTTCGGTCTCGGTGGGCTCGGAGGACAGGGTGGTGGGGGGAAGTGTTCCCGCGGGGGTGGTGCCGGGATGGATCTGTCCGGCGGCCACGATGCCGCCCAGGACCGACAGGGCCACCAGCCCCGAGATGACGGCCACGCCCCAGCCGTGGCTGAAGAAGTCCGCGACGGCGGCGGAGCGGGAAGGACGGTAGACGGCGGCGGCCACCGTGTCGGGATCGCTCTCCAGAATGTAGCGGTCGTCGATCTCGGTCATTTTTTTGGCGATCAATTCATGTTTCATAGGTGATAACCCCTTTCAGTTAAGAATAAGCGGAGCTTGTCTCGTGTGCGGGACAGGCGCATGGTCACCGCCTTGGGGGTCAGCCCGTGGGCGCGTGCCAGCTCCTTGACGCTCTGTCCGTGCCAGTAGCGGCCGCAGAAGAGCTGCCGTTCGGTCTGCTCCAGGCGGCTCAAAAAACGGTTCAAAAGCTCGGGAAGCGCGTCCGCCTCCTCGTCCCTCATGGGGATGCAGTCCCCCAGCTCCTCCAGCGCGATCTCGAAGTCCCGATTGCGCTTGGCGGCCTTGTTGTGCTCCAGCCGCTGGAGGGAGAGATTGCGCACGATCTTGGAAAGAAACGCCCGCAGGGAGCGGGGTCTGGTGGGCGGGATGGCATTCCACGCTTTCAGGTAGGTGTCGTTGACGCACTCCTCGGCGTCGCGGCGATCGTCCAGGATGCCCAGCGAGATCCGCATACAGAGCCCGCCGTAATGGCGGTCGGTCTCGGCGATGGCCTGCTCGTCGCGGGCGAAATAGAGGTCGATGATGCGGAGGTCGGTTTGTTGCTCGTCCATGACTGTAGCTGTCTCCTTTCGTGTGGTCTGAAGGCCTTCACCTATATAGATCGGTTTTCCCGCCAAATGTCCCGCCATGGGCGAAAAATTTTCCAAAAAACCGCAACGGCCGGGGTCATGACCGTTGCGGTATGGTTGTTTGGGGTATTACTCCAGGCTGACGCTCTTGATATACATCACGTCCCCTGCGGAGGAGAAGTCGAAGTAATCAAAGCGGATCATGTGGATATCCCCCGTCCAGTGGGCGTTCTGCGACAGATCCACCACCAGGGTGTGGTACTCGCCGTCCTTGGTGAGATTTACTCGGATGCGGGCGTTGCCGTCGGGGGCATTGATACCGCCCGCGCAGAGGAAGAGATCCGACTGGTAGGAGGCGGAGGCGTTTTCCTTGGGGATCATGTACTCGATCTTCAGGGTCTTGTAGCTGTCGGCCGACAGAGGCGTGGGGCTGGAGCCGTAGGGGATGGTGATGCTGACGTCACCGATGGATCCCGCCGTGAGCTTGACCGCGCCCGCGGCCTCGTCAAAGACCACCGTCGTATCCACGGGGTTGGTGATGAGGGCCAGGTTCTTACCCTCCGTGAAGTCCAGCTTGGTGATGTCTCCATCAATGGAGGGCAGGCGGGTGGACCGGTAGTTGACCCGCAGGTCGGCGTTATCGGTGAAGTCCTTGCGGTCGGTGAAGGTCTTACGGATGGTGGCGGTATTACCTGCGGTCAGGAGGTAGCTGTACTCAATGGGATCGAAGGAGACGATCTTGAGGACATTGATGGGGGCCACGTAGCCCGTGGACTCGGCCATGTCGCTCTTGGAGCCGTCGAAGAGGTAGCGGCCCGCCTTGTGCTGGTCGATGTTGGGAACGTAGACGCCCAGACCGTAATCATCGGTACCGTTGATCCACGCGCACCAGGTCTCGGTGTTCTTCTCGCGGAGAATGAAGGTGCACTGTCCCGCGAACTCGCCCCAGAAGGGGAGATCGTTCTTGGAGGAGAGCGCGCCGCCCGTCCAGGGCTCCTCGCCGTTGTACCACACGAAGGTGTCCAGGTAGGAGACGGTGTAGAAGGCGGGCAGCTCCTGCCCCGAGAAGGGATGCTCCCAGCCCGAATAGTCGGTGAAGCGGTTGTCCACCTTGTCGCAGTCGCCGTCCAGGGTGTAGGTGTTCTCGTAATAGGAGGGCGTAAGCTGACCGTCCAGCGCCCAGTCCTGTGCCTGGGATTTGATGTAGAGGGAGTTCTCGGTGATGACCAGATCAATGAGGCGGCTGGGGTTGTTGTACTGGTCGCCGCCCTGGACGGGATTGTACACCCACTTGGAGTCGAAGGAGACACCGGGCTTGTACTCGTCGTTCTCCTGCACCCCGTAGAAGGACTGCTGGATGAGACGGCCCGTGTCGTGCTTGTTGACCAGGTTCACCAGATCGGGGATGGTGCAGGACTTGTCCTCCAGGTAGCTGACGGTACCGCCCCAGCCGAGATCAATGCCCAGCTTGTAGCGGTCGCTCTCCAGGTAGTAGGTGCGGGGGAGCTTGTCCAGCTTCTCGGTGGAGACCCCCGCCAGGGTGAAGGCGGTGGCCTGATCCGTCAGAGGCTCCACCCGCAGGGCGGTGAGCTTGCGGGCGCTGTAGCCGTCCATGTAGCCGGTGTTCAGACCCGAGAACTGCCCCTCCTTGCCGTCCAGGAAGAAGTATTCCTCGGTGGTCTTGCCGCGCTCGGTGTAGGTGGTCCAGACCTTGACGGGAGCCGTGGCGGAGTAGGTCAGGGTGAAGCGGTTGAACTTCTCGGAGAAGGCTTCCTCGGAGAAGGTGTAGGTCAGAGCGTCACCCACGGTGGCGGCGGCCTTGTCCAGGGCGGTGTAGCCCGTGACCGTGTAGGTCAGCCCCAGAGGGGTGGTGACGGTGGCGGTGCCGTCCTTTTCAGAAACCTCGTAGTCCTCGGGAGCGGGGAGGGTCACTTCCTCGGTGGTGGCCTCGGCGTCGGGGGCTTGGGTGTCGGTTCCCGTCCCCGTGTCGGAAGCGGAGGTGTCGGCGTCCGTGGTGTCGGTGGGGTCTCCGCTATCCGTACAAGCGGCGGCGGAGATCAGCATGAGGAGCGCCAGCATCAAAGCCGACAGTTTCTTACAGGTGTTTTTCATCATATACCTCCCAATCGTAACTTGATTTTGCATTTTGCCTTTTGAATTTTGCATTTTTTCATACGCCCAGCTGAACGAGCTCGTCCCACAGCTCCTCCACGGTCGCCGCCACGGGCTGATCCCCCAGAGCCCGCAGGAACTCATGGGAGCGGTAGCCCCAGGACACGCTGATACAGTGCATCCCCGCGTTCTTTGCGGTGTAGTAGTCCACGTCGCTGTCGCCGACGTAGACGCATTGATCGGGGGTGATCCTCTCCCCCAGCTTCTCCGACGCGATCTCCATGATGGCGTAGGCCATGGCGGGGTCGGGCTTGGAGGGACGGTCGGGGCGGTAGCCCTCGGCGGCGATGAAGGTGCCCGCGGCGAACAACTGCTCGGCCAGGGCCTTGACGAAGGCATCCTGCTTGTTGGAGTTCATGGCCACCAGACACCGCTGATTCAGCCTGTCGAACAGCGCGGGGATTCCCTCGAAGGGGACCGTGAGGGTGTAGGTGTCCTCGTAGTGGCGGGTGTAGATCCCCAGCACGCGGTCGATCTCTTCGTCGGTGCGGGCGCCCTCGGGCAGGGCCTCCTCGATATAGCGGCGGGTGTGGTAGTTGACGAATTGCAGGACGCTCTCTCTGTTGTGGGTGGGGTAGCCGCACTCGCGCATGGTGCGGTTGAGACCCTCGACGATGCCGTCCATGGTGTCGGCGGCGGTACCGTCCAGGTCGAAGATGACGAGTTTGATGTGGCTCATGGGGAAATTCCCTTTCTGTTGGATTGGATTCATTATAGCATATTCGGGGTGGGAAGTCAAGGGAGGGGAGGGCTTTGAATAAAAAAAGATGCCGCACGCGGGGTGCGGCATCGGGGGATCAGGGTAGGTCGGGGAAGGTCATATCCGTGTAGGTCACGCTGAAAATGCGGATGGCGGTGACACCGTCTCCCAAAAGCTCCTCGGGCCAGGTCAGGGTATCTTCGGCGGAGACGTAGACGAATACGCTTTGGATACCGCCGTCCTGGTATTTGGAGTAATATTGGTTTTCGGACTCGGTTATGTAAAAGATATTACCTTGGTTGTCAAGGAGAATACAGGTCTGGGTCACGGAGGCGGGCTGATCTCCCAGGTAGGCATGGGTCATTCGTAAAAGCAGACCTGGAGAGGACCAGTCCGCATCCCAGGCGTCGTAGTCCGGATCCCCGTACTCGTTGGGCGGTATCAGGGACACGTCCTCAGAGAGACTGTGGAACTCGGAGCGGTACAGGGAATCCAGGCATTCCCCGTCGTAGGGTTCGGCTGTGACCGTATAGCTGTAGGCGCCAACCTCCTTGTCGGTGCGGAACATGAGGTATTTTTCGTAATCGGCAGGGAAACCTTTGATCCGTTGTCTGTCCAGGAGACGTTTGCCTCCGTTTCCGTCCTCGGCGTAGAGACGAACGGTGAGGAGGACATTTTCGGAGGTTCCGTTGGTCACGTGTAAAAGGATGACGGTCTCGCCCCGGTAGTCGTACCGCTGATCCGTGACGGCAAAGCCCTCGGGGATAGTGTGGGGACTCTCGGTCTCATGGGTCACGCTCTCGGGCTCGGTCACCTCGGTGACGGGCTTTGTGGGGGGCTCGGTGCCTATAGGAGGACGGCCGCCGCCCTGCCCCGCCAGTATGATGGCGGCCATGACACCAATGGCCACGATCCCGCTGACCGCCGCCGCGAACCAGCCGCTCTCCCAAAAGCGAGGGGTATTGCGCTCCTTCCCGCCGCGGCAGGGACAGGCGGCCGCCGCCGTCAGGGCGGGGATCTCGGCCTCGGCGATATAGGCGGCGTTGACGTGCCCCAGCGCGTAGGCCAAAGTATGGTTTCTCTCGCTCATAGCTTGAACCCCCTTTCGGTCAAATGCTTGTGCAGCCGCTCCCGCATACGGTGGAGCTTGACGTAGACCGTGTTCGCGGTCATGCCGTAGGCGCGGGCCAGGTCGGCTACCTCGTAGAAGTACCAGTAGCGGCCCAGGAACAGGGCGCGGTCGGTGGGGGTGAGCTTCCCCAGAAAATCGTCCAGGGCCCCGGTCAGGGCGGGGTTATCCTGGGCGGTGTCGGGGGAGATCGCGGTCAGCTCGTCCAGAGCCTCGGTCATGTGGATATTGCGCTTGGCCCGCCGCATGGCGCGGTAGCGGTCGATGGAGAGGTGGCGCACCAGCCGCCCCAGATAATCCTTGAGGGAAAAGGGCTTTTGGGGCGGGATGGTCTGCCATGCCTTGAGGTAGGTGTCGTTGACGCACTCCTCGGCGTCGGGCTCGCTCTCCAAAATCTGCACCGAGATGGCGTGGATGTAGCTCCCGTAGCGGCGGGCGGTCTCGGTGACGGCTTGCTCGTCCCGCGCCCAGTACAGGGAGATGATCTCGGCGTCGGTCAGGTAGGGTCTCATGGGGGCTCCTTTCGAGAGATTGATTTTCAAACGGGGGTAACGGTATATACGCAGATTCCCTTCACTCCCTCCTTGGGAAGCTCTTCGTCCAGGGGGATCTCTCCTTTGGAGAGGTACGAAAATTCAGCGGCGGGGAAGGTGTGGGCGGGAACAGGCTCGGTCAGACGGCGGGGAGGGGGTGTGCATATGCCGTGTACGGTGTTCTCATTGTCCAGAAGAATGTAGGTACAGGACACCTCCACGTCGCGGGTGCCTACGTACTCCTCGGTGACGTGAAGCTGTACGGGGTATATCCCTTTGCGTGGCTTTTCTTCCTCCTCCGTGCCGTATAGGGGCTTTACTTGAAAGCCGTCGAAACGGAAATTCTTTTCGGCGCTGACGCCATGGAACAGGGAGGTCTCCAACGTGTAGGAAAAGGTGTGGAAATCCCGCCCGGGTCGGAAGCACAGATATTTCTCCATGCCTCGGACAAACCCCGTGACTGTTTGGGTATCCTGCCCAAGTATCCTGCCGTCTGTGTTC
>JAFULU010000162.1 GCA_017483125.1 Clostridia bacterium | reverse complement strand
TCATAGCGGCGTTGCTGCTGTCAACGGTGACGTTCTGGCCCTTGACAACGTCGACCAGGATGGTGGTGGAGCCGGTGCAGGTGGGAACGCGCTGAGCGGAACCGATGAGCTTGCCGTTCAGCTCGGGGATAACCAGACCGATGGCCTTAGCGGCGCCGGTGGAGTTGGGAACGATGTTCTGAGCACCTGCGCGAGCGCGGCGGAGGTCACCCTTTCTGTGGGGGCCGTCCAGGATCATCTGGTCACCGGTGTAAGCATGAACGGTGGTCATGATACCGGACTGGATGGGGTATGCATCGTTCAGAGCCTTAGCCATGGGAGCCAGGCAGTTGGTGGTGCAGGAAGCGGCGGAGATGATGGTGTCCTCAGCGGACAGGGTCTTCTCGTTGACGCCGAAGACGATGGTCTTCAGATCCTTACCTGCGGGAGCGGAGATAACGACCTTCTTTGCGCCTGCGTTGATGTGAGCCTGAGACTTCTCGGTGGAGCAGTAGAAGCCGGTGCACTCCAGAACAACGTCAACGTTGTTGGCAGCCCAAGGGCAGTTAGCGGCGTCCTTCTCAGCGGAGATCTTGATGGTCTGACCGTCAACGGTGATGGTGCCGGCCTCGTCGTCAGCGACAACGGTGTGACCGTCGTAGCGGCCCTGAGCGGTGTCGTACTTCAGCAGGTGAGCGAGCATGGAAGGCTTGGTCAGGTCGTTGATCGCGACGATCTCGTAGCCCTCAGCGCCGAACATCTGACGGAAAGCCAGACGGCCGATACGGCCAAAGCCATTGATAGCAACTTTTACGGACATGGTAGTGATCCTCCATTTTATATAATTTTTTTCAAACAAAACGAGTGGTCGGGGAGTTTCCATCCCTTTCCAAGTATATATTTTATACCAAAACCGTCAAATATGCAAGGGGTTTGTGAAAAGTTTTTCAAAATCGTTGTTTTGTATTTTTGAGACAACTCACCATGAGCATTTTCGTGCATTTTGACATGGATTTTCTGCCCCCGTAAGGGCTTTTTCGGGTCGGCCGCCGCCTTTTTACGGCTTTCGGTTGACAAACGGGGGTGAATATGGTAGAATAATCATACAAAGAGACAAGGAGGAGCGGATATGCAGGCAGCGTGGTTATTTTTCGATATGGGCTCCACCGTCATGAACGAGACCCCCGCCATGGAGAGGCGGATCCGTGACTCCATCGCGGGGACGGGTGTCGCCTATGAAGAATTTACTGCGAAAATGGCAGAATTCCGCGCCATGGGCTTACGGGAGGATATAGCGGCTTTTGCCCATTTCGGACTCCCAAAAGCTCCCTGGCCCAGAGATGCGGAAACGCCTTACCCCGATGCAGACCGCGTGATTCATACCCTGAGGGAGCGAGGCTACCGCCTCGGTATCATTGCCAATCAGTCCCCGGGATCCGCTGAGAGACTGGCGCGGTTCGGTCTGCGGGACTGCTTTGAGGTGATCTGCGCCTCGGCCGAGGAGGGGGTAGCCAAGCCTGACCCCGAACTGTTCCGCCGCGCCCTCGCGCGGGCGGGATGCGCTCCCGCCGATGCCGTCATGATCGGCGACCGTACCGACAACGACGTGGCTCCCGCCAAAGCGTTGGGGATGCAGACGGTCTTGATCCGGCAGGGATACGGGGGGTATCACGTCATCCACCACGAGGGAGAGATCCCCGACGTAACGGTGGACAGCCTCCCCGAACTACTTTCCCTGTTCCCTCCCATCATTTCATAATCATCCGCGAAAGGCACTCTCATGCACATTTCCCTTTCGGAGCACTTCAACTACCGCAAGCTCCTGCGCTTTACCTTCCCCTCCATCATCATGATGATCTTCACCTCGGTCTACGGCGTGGTGGACGGTCTCTTCGTTTCCAATTTCGTGGGCAAGACCCCCTTTGCCGCCATCAACCTCATCTGGCCCTTCCTCATGATCCTGGGGTGCGGGGGCTTTATGATCGGCACCGGCGGCTCGGCTCTGGTCTCCAAGACCATGGGCGAGGGGGACGGGGAGAAGGCCAAACGCTGCTTCTCCCTCCTGGTCATCACCACGGTGGTACTGGGTATCGCCATCACCATTCCCGGGATGTTCCTGCTGGAGCCCGTGGCCGTCCTTCTGGGGGCTGACGAGGCCATGCTTCCCTACTGCGTCACCTACGGCCGCATCATTCTGGCCGCCCAGACCGCCTTCATGCTCCAAGGGGTGTTCCAGAGCTTTCTGGTCACCGCCGAGCGACCCACTCTGGGGCTTCTGGTCACGGTGGGGGCGGGGGTCACCAATATGGTGCTGGACTTCCTTTTCATCGCGGTCCTTGACTGGGGTCTGGTGGGTGCCGCGCTGGCTACCATCCTGTCCCAGGTCGTGGGCGGTGTGGTGCCTCTGATCTACTTCCTGCTCCCCAACAAGAGTCCCCTGCGGCTGACCCGCCCCCGCATGAAGCTGTCCGAAAGCCTTTCGGTGATCGGCAAGGTATCGGTCAACGGCTCCTCCGAGCTCATGACCAACATCTCCATGTCGGTGGTCAGTATGCTCTACAACTACCAGCTCATGCGGCTGGCGGGAGAGGACGGCATCGCGGCTTACGGGGTCATGATGTACGTCAGCTTCGTCTTCATCGCGGTGTTCATCGGCTTTGCCATTGGCTCGGCTCCCATCGTGGGCTTCCACTACGGCGCGGGCAACCACGGCGAGCTGAAGTCCCTTCTCCGCAAGAGCCTGACCTTGACCGTTCTGACGGGGGTGGGCATGGCCGCTCTGTCGGTGGCCCTCGCTACCCCGCTGTCGGGGATCTTCGTGGGCTACGATGAGGGACTGTACGAGCTGACCCGCCGCGGCTTCCTCCTCTACTCCTCCTCCTTCCTCTTCGCGGGCTTTGGCATCCTCGGCTCCTCCTTCTTCACCGCCCTGGGCAACGGAGTGGTCTCGGCAGCCATCTCCTTCCTCCGCACCCTGCTCTTCCAGGTGGCGGCGGTGCTGACTTTGCCCATCTTCTTTGACATCGACGGCATCTGGCTGTCGGTGACGGCGGCGGAGATCCTGGCCGCGGGGGTGACCTTCGCGTTCCTGGTGGGGATGAGGAGAAGGTATAAGTATATGTAAATTGCAGTTTATCGGGGAGCTTGAGAATGCAAAATGCAAAATGCGAAATGCAAAATGAATGAAGCCTTTTGCTTCGCAAAAGCCTATTTTTTGGTAAGATTTTTCGATCAAACACCCGAAAAGCATTGCCCTGTAT
>JAFULU010000161.1 GCA_017483125.1 Clostridia bacterium | reverse complement strand
CCTTCGTGGGCTCGGACGCCAATATCTACATGGGTATAGGCCTGTTCTCCTCGGTCTATGAGGACGGCAGGCTGACGGTCACCCGCCCCGCGGACACCCATGAAAACGCCGTGGCCTACGCCCTGTGGCCCGCGAGCTACACCCCCGAGGGGGAGGTCGTATGGACAGAGAAGGGCTACACCCTCACCAAGCTGAACTAAAAAATACATACACATAGGAGATCGATCATGCTGAAAATTGAACGCGATTCGGTTATGAACCTGGACGGCGCCATCCGCGGTGCCCGCAACCCCATGAACAGCTGGGCAAAATCTGACAGCTACTACGATGCGAACGGCAAGTTTGTCCTCGGCCCCGTGGACATCGACTTCGGCCACCGTCTGGCGGTGTCGGGGAGCGACCACAGAAAGTTCCTCCGTCAGGTCTTCGTGACGGTGGACATCACCGCCCCTCTGTACTGGTGGAAGGAATTCGATACCTACAAGGTGGGCACTGTGGCCAACTCCTGCTCCACCATGCACAAGATCCACGCCAAGGCCTTTGAGCGGGACGATTTCTCCCACGACCGTCTGGACGAGGGCGGTCTGGCCCTGCTGGACGCCACCGTGGCCTACCTGGAGGCCGAGCGGCAGAAGTTCATCGCCGACAAGGAGGACCGCCAGCCCTGGCACAACATGATCCAGATGCTTCCCTCCTCCTACAACCAGATGCGCACCGTGACCCTCAACTACGAGAACCTCATCAACATCTACTACGCCCGCCGAAACCACAAGCTGGCCGAGTGGCATACCCTGTGCGATTGGATCCTGACTCTGCCTTGCGCGAAGGAGTGGATATGTATCAAGGAATGATCCCCGTGGAGAAGTACAACTCCATTCTGTCCGTCCACATAGGGGTTATGGTTTTCTTCTTCGTCCTGCTCCTTCTGCTTGGCGGGATCATCACGGCCATCTTCATTCCTCAAATCAAGAAGAGCAAAAAGAAAGCCAAGCACGAGCGTATGGATACCGTCCTTTCGTTCATGCTGGTTCTGTGCATCATAGCAGGGGCTTTAACCGCCATCGTGATCCATACCGCTCCCTATATATTGGATGTACAGGAAAACGCCTACGTCACCTATGAAGGCGATTTCGCAGTAGAGAACGTAGACGATCTGCGGGCAAAATCCAAGCCGCTGATCAGCTTCGGAGGCGAAAAGCACCAAACCCAATTCAAGCTTAAGGATAACCTATATTTGGAGGACGGATTCCACAGCGGCAGGATCATCTATTCCCAACGATCCCACGTCATTGTAGAATGGCATTGCAACACCTGCGAAGCAGGCTATGACGCTTCCATCACCTCTCCTTCATAATCGAGTTTCTCCGTTCCTTGATTTTGCATTTTGATTTTTGCATTTTCCGAAAGGAGTCCCTCCATGTCCATCACCATCACCCATCCTCAAAACTCCAAGATCACCACCCAAGCCGTCATCCGCACCAAGAACACCATGTACGCCCTGGGTATCTTCGCGGATCGCTTTCCCGTCCACCTGTATTACGGTAAGAAATCCCGTAGCGCCGACCTGACCTACCGCTCCCGGGGCAGTGCCTTCTCCCCCTACTACCCCGAGTACGGCGACGGCTACATGGCCACCACCGTCTCCTCCGAGTTCCCCACCTTCGGTATGGGTGAATTCCGCGCCGCCGCCATCCGTGTGCGTGATCTCTCCACGGGGAGCGACGCCACCGAGTTCTCCTTCCGCAAGATGAAGAAGTACAAGGGCCGCGTGGCCATCAACGCCCCCATCTACGGGGAGCTTCCCTACGCCGAGGCCGACGGGAACACCGAGACGCTGGAAATGATCCTGGACGACAGGGTCACGGGCTGTGAGCTGCACCTCTACTACACCGTTTTCCCCGAGTCCGACGTCATCGCCCGCCACATGACCCTCATCAACAAGGGTAAGACCCCCGTCTCCCTGGAGAAGTGCATGAGCCTGTGTCTGGATATCCCCGACTCCAAGTACGGTCTGGATCTCATCAGCACCTACGGTGCCCACGCCCGCGAGCGCCACGTGGACCGCTACAAGCTCTCCTACGGCGTCCACCGCATCACCAGCCGCCGCGGTGCCTCCTCCCACATGGAGAACCCCTGTATCCTCCTCTGCGACCCCAAGGCCACCGAGGAGCGGGGCGAGGCCTACGGCTTCAACATCGTTTACAGCGGTGACTTCCTGGACGAGCTGGAGGTGGATCCCTCCAAGAAGACCCGCGTGTTGATCGGTTTGGGGGACGAGACCTTCTCCTGGCGGCTGGAGGCGGGCGAGTCCTTCACCTCCCCCGAGGCGGTTATGACCTACTCGGCCCACGGCATCGGCGAGGTCTCCCGCAACCTCCACCGCTTCACCTGTAACCACATCCTCCCCGCCGAGCCCTTTGAGCGCCGTCCCGTGGTGCTGAACTCCTGGGAGGCCTTCTACTTCAACATCGACGGCAAGCTCATGGAGGACTTCGCCGCGGGTGCCGCCGAGGTGGGCATAGATATGCCCGTCATGGACGACGGCTGGTTCGGTGAACGCCGCCACGATCGGGCGGGCTTGGGCGACTGGTACCCCCACCCCTCCCTCTTCCCCGACGGTCTGAAGGCCTTCGTGGAGCGAGTCAAGGCCAAGGGAGTCCGCTTCGGCATCTGGATCGAGCCCGAGATGGTCAACCCTGACAGCGACCTCTACCGCGCCCATCCCGAGTGGGCTCTGGCCGCCCCCGGGCGGGTACCGCTGGAGTCCCGCCAACAGTTGGTGCTGGACATGGGCAACCCCGCCGTGGTGGACTACCTGTCCGAGTCCTTCGCAACCTGCTTCAAGGACGTGCCTCTGGACTACTTCAAGTGGGACATGAACCGCCATCTCTCCCCCGTCTACTCCAACGTCCTGCCTCGCGAGCGTCAGAAGGAGGCCTCCTTCCGCCATATGTGCGGTGTCTACGAGCTGTTCCGCAGGCTCCGCGCCCTGTTCCCCCACGCCATGATCGAGAACTGCAGCGGCGGCGGCGGACGTTACGATCTGGGCATGATGAAGTACTCCACCCAGATCTGGTGCAGTGACAACACCGACCCCGTCTCCCGCACCTACATCCAGTACGGAAGCACGCTTGGCTACCCCGCCGCCACCATGAGCTGTCACGTGGCCAACCACGGCTCCTCCATTGAGGATCCCCGCAAGCTGAACTACGGCTTCCGCGTAGCCCTCAACGGCCCTTTGGGCTACGAGCTGAACATCCTGGGGGCCGGCGACACCGCCAAGGCCACCATGAGCGGGCAGATCAAGGAGTACCGCGCCTACGAGCATCTGATCCTCCGCGGCGACTTCTATCGCCTGTTGGATCCCTTCGCCTGCGGTCGCTACGCCTACTACTTCGCCTCCCCCGACAGCCGCGAGCTGCTGGTGACCTACCTCCAGAACTACGGCGACCCCAAGAAGACGGTCTACACCTTAAAGATCGGCCGCGCCGTTAAGGGCGTGACCTACAGGGATACGGTCTCGGGCAAGACCTTCACGGGTGAGGAGCTTCGCAAGGGCATTTCCGTGGAGAGCGATACCGAGGGACTGTATGCCGTGATGTGGCATCTGGTCGCGGAATGAATATACTGTAAGGAGAATACACCATGAAAAAGATCATCCTTCTGGGCGATTCCATCCGTCTGAGCTACCAGAACCGCGTCCGCGAGCTGTTGGGCGACGGCTACACCGTCTGGGGTCCCGACGACAACGGCCGCTTCGCCTCCTACACCCTTCGGATGCTCTACGACTACCGCGAGCAGCTGAAGGACGCCGACCTCATCCACTTCAACTGCGGTCTGTGGGATATGTGCGACCTCTTCGGCGACGGTTCCTTCACCCCCATAGAGGTCTACATGGAGCAGATGGTGCGGATCGCCAAGATCCTGAAGACCTACGCCCCTGTGGTGGTCTTCGCCGCCACCACGCCTCCCTCCCCCAAGATGTGGGGCCACGATATGGAGCGCGTCCGCGCCTACAACGCCGCCGCCTTGGCCGCTCTGGAGCCTTTGGGGGTGCTGTTCGACGATCTCTTCACCCCCGTGGCCGAGGACATCGACCGCATGATCTCCGAGGACTACCTCCACGCCTCCCCCTACGGCGTTGAGGTACTGGCAAACCGCGTGGCTGACTGCGTCAAAAAGAACGCGTAAAACCGATTTTTGCAACTCGTCCGCAAATTTTCAAGCAAATTTTGGAGTTTTTTCCCCTGTTTGACCATTTTTTTGAAGAATTTTTGCAAAACCTATTGACATCTTCTTGCAAATGGTTTATAATAGGGTCAATCGTTTTCACGATACTGCCCGTGACGATCTGCCACGGGCAGTTCACATTTTTTGTTTCCATTCGGAGGTAACAGTTATGAACAGAGTGTTTAACTTTTCGGCAGGCCCCTCTATGCTCCCCGTCCCCGTACTCGAGAAGGCAGCGGCTGAGCTGGTCTGTTACGGCGAGTCCGGTATGTCGGTCATGGAGATGTCCCACCGATCTCCGGATTACGAGGCCATCATCGCAAAGACCCAGGCGGATCTTCGCAAGCTCATGAACATCCCCGACAACTACAAGGTGCTCTTCCTCCAGGGCGGCGACTCCACCCAGTTCGCATCCGTCCCGATCAACCTGATCGGCCGCACCGGCAAGGCTGACTACGTGGTCTCGGGCCAGTTCTCGGGCAAGGCCTTCAAGGAAGCCCAGAAGATGGGCTACGACGTCAAGTGCATCGCCACCACCAAGGACGATAACTTCGACCATATCCCCACCATCACCGCGGACATGGTGCGCCCCGACGCCGCCTATGTCCACGTTTGCTACAACAACACCATCTACGGCACCAAGTTCGCAAACGTCCCCGACACCGGTGACGTGCCTCTGGTGGCCGATATGTCCTCCTGCATCCTCTCCGAGCCCGTGGACGTCACCAAGTTCGGTGTCATCTATGCAGGCGCCCAGAAGAACATGGCTCCCGCAGGCGTGACCGTGGTCATCGTCCGCGAGGATCTTTTGGACTACTGCGATCCCAAGGCTCCCACCATGCTGGAGTGGAAGACCATGGCCGACAACGACTCCATGTACAACACCCCTCCCTGCTACACCATCTACATGCTGGGTCTGGTCTGCGAGTACCTGCTGGAGCAGGGCGGTCTGGAGGCTATGAAGGAGAAGAATATCAAGAAGGCCGCTCTCCTGTACGATTACCTGGATAACCAGGACTACTACATCGCCCCCGTCAAGGCCGGCTCCCGCTCCATGATGAACGTCACCTTCGTCACCGGCAACGCCGACCTGGACAAGAAGTTCGCCTCCGAGGCCGCCAAGGCAGGCATGAAGAACCTGAAGGGCCACCGCTCCGTGGGCGGTATGCGCGCCTCTATCTACAACGCTATGCCCTACGAGGGCGTCGCCGCTCTGGTGGAGTTCATGAAGAAGTTCGCCGCCGAGAATCCCAAGGCGTAAGGAGTACGCAAGAGAACGCGAGGGGGAACTTTTGAGAAAAGTTCCCCCTCAACCCCTTCAAAACCTTTCAAAAAATTCGTGTAGGGACCGGCGTCCCCGACGGTCCGTTTTTTTGAATATTCGATTTTCAGGAGATTTTTACCATGAAAAACATTCAACTGCTCAACAAGATCGCCAAGGTCGGCACCGATAAGCTGGACGCCGCCCTCTACAATATCGGCACCGACGTGACCGCCCCCGAGGGCATCATGGTCCGCTCCGCCAATATGCTGGACATGGATTTCAACCCCGAGCTCTTGGCCATCGCCCGCGCGGGTGCGGGTGTCAATAACATCCCTCTGGACAAGTGCACCAAGGAAGGCATCGTGGTCTTCAATACCCCCGGTGCCAACGCCAATGGCGTCAAGGAGCTGGCCGTCTGCGCGCTCCTGCTGGCCTCCCGTGACATCGTAGCGGGCATCGAGTGGGTGAACACCCTGAAGGACGATGCCGACGCCGCCAAGACCGTGGAGAAGAACAAGTCCAAGTTCGCGGGCTGTGAGCTCCAGGGCAAGACCCTGGGCGTCATCGGTCTGGGCGCTATCGGCGGTCTGGTGGCCAACATCGCCGTCCGTCTGGGCATGAAGGTGGTCGGTTGCGATCCCTTCCTGTCCGTGGACGCCGCCTGGAACCTGAACCACAACATCACCCACGCCGCTTCCTACGAGGAGGTCTACAAGGTGGCCGACTACATCACCATCCACGTCCCCGCCACCGCCGACACCAAGGGTATGATCAACGCCGCCACCATGGCAGGCATGAAGGACGGCGTCAAGATCATCAACCTCTCCCGCGACTCTCTGGTCAAGTCCGCCGACATGATCGAAGCCCTGGCCAGCGGTAAGGTCTCCCGCTACGTCACCGACTTCGCCACCCAGGAGCTGATCGGTGTTCCTGGTGCCATCCTGATCCCCCACCTGGGCGCCTCCACCGAGGAGTCCGAGGACAACTGCGCCGTCATGGCCGCTCTCCAGATGGATGATTACCTCCAAAACGGTAACATCAAGAACAGCGTCAACTTCCCCGCCGTGGCTATGCCCCGCTCGGGTGACGCCCGCATCTGCGTGCTTCACGAGAATATTCCCGGCATCCTGACCAAGCTCACCGCCGTCATGGCTGACGAGGGTCTGAACATCGAGAACATGACCAACAAGTCCCGCGGAAACGCCGCCTACACCATCTTCGACGTCACCGGCAACGTCCCCGCCACCGTGGAGGCCGACCTCACGGCTCTGGAGGCTGTGCTTCGCGTCAGAGTGATCTGATCTGAATAATAAAGAGAGAACGCCTCGGATCTCGGGGCGTTCTTTTAACTTTTTGAACAATAGACAAAAACGGGTCATCCTGAGCGGAACGGAGCAACATGGAGTGAAACCGAATAATCTCCTGTCTCGCACGAGATCCTTCGACTCCGCGGCATTTCATGCCGCTCCGCTCAGGATGACTCACATAATATTTGGTTTTACACAAAAATCAACATTGTTGTTAGACATGTTGTTAGACATCCGTAAACGAATTGTAAACAAACCCCCTATTTCCTTGACAAATCTCCTTATGTCTGCTACAATATAGAGTAATATAGAGTCATCACTCGGAAAGGAGATGGTAGCCAACCATGGACGGAGACAGTAGTACCGACGGGGATAATTGCATGTGCGTGAACACCCGCGCGTGTAACCGCAACTACATCACAACGGAATATCTTTGCTCGTGTATGCCCCCATACGCGATCTTGTGGCGTGCCTGCTTTGCTCGGAATTGACCCGACGGGACAGGTAGGCCTTTTTGCGTTCATTTTTCCCGCGTATATCTGAAATCTTTGTGAATTTGAATTGGAGTAAAACAATATGAGCCCCCAAGCACAGATCATCATCATGGCCGTGTGCCTCTTGATGTCCGCTTACTTTTCCGCCACCGAGACCGCCTTTTCGACCCTGAGTAAAACCAAGCTCAAGACCATGATCGACAAGGGCAACAAGCGTGCTTCCCTCGCCCTCAAATTGAGCGAGAACTACGACAGACTTCTGTCCACCATCCTGATCGGTAACAATCTGGTCAACATCCTTCTGTCCTCCATCGCCACGGTGTTCGTCATCACCCTGTGCGCGAGCTCCAAGGATCAGACCTTCGCCGACAGCTACGGCACCCTGATCTCCACCGCCGCCGTCACGGTCATCGTGCTGATCTTCGGTGAGATCACCCCCAAATCCATCGCCAAGAACCGCCCCGAGGGCTTTGCCATGTTCTCAGCCCCCCTTATGCAGTTCTTCATCTGGATCCTCATTCCCTTCAGCTTCCTCTTCTCCCTGTGGACCAAGCTGGTGGCCAAGATCTTCCGCGTCAAGGCCGACAGCAAGATGTCCCAGGAGGAGCTGCTCATGCTGGTGGAGGAGGTCCAGGAGGAGGGCACCATCGACGACGAGGAGGGCGACCTGCTCCGCAACGCCATCAACTTCACCGAGCAGAAGGCCGAGGATATCCTGACCCACCGCGTGGATCTGGAGGGCTTCGACATCGAGACCCCCATGGAGGAGATCGGTCAGCTCTTCGAGGAGTCCCGCTTCTCCCGCCTGCTGGTCTACGAGGACAGCATCGACAAGATCGTAGGCGTCCTCCATTCCAAGGACGTCTTCACCGCCAAGGGCCTCACCGACAAGCCCCTGGAGGAGCTGATCTCCCCTCCCCTGTTCATCCATAAGGGTGAGCGCATCGACGACCTGCTCCGCGACCTCCAGACCAACAAGTCCCATTTGGCCGTGGTGCTGGACGAGTACGGCGGTACTTTGGGTATCGTCACCATGGAGGACATCCTGGAGGAGCTGGTGGGCGACATCTGGGACGAGCACGACGAGGTGGTGGAGGACTACAAGGAGATCGCCGAGAACACCTTCCGCATCGACTGCGGCGGCAGCCTGTCCGACTTCAGCGAGTTCTTCGACCTGGAGATCGAGTCCGATTCCATCACCATCAACGGCTGGATCATGGAGGTCCTGGACAAGATCCCCGCCTGCGGCGACCGCTTCAGCTTTGAAAATCTGGATATCACCGTCACCGAGACCGACTACCACCGCGTCTCCCTCATCCACGTGGTCCGCAACGAGATTGAGGATGAGGACGAGGATGACGATAAGCGTTCCAAGAAGGAGCGCGACGATGATGACGATAAGCGTTCCAAGAAGGAGCGCGACGATGATGGCGATGACCGCGACGAGGACAGCCGTCATGACCGTCACGATCGCCATGACCGCCATGACCGCGACGGGGACGACGAGGATTCCGACCGCGATTCCCGCAAGAGGTCCAAGGAGCATTCCTCGGTCTGATTCCTGCCATAAACGACCAAAGGGGTGACCTTCCAAACGAAAGGCCGCCCCTGATCTTTTCCTCAGTTTTGTTGTCATCTTGCACAAACCCATCGCCAACTTTTGGTTACTTTTGTCGGTTTTTTCTTTCAAAAAACCCTTGACAATTTGACCTTGATGTGGTATAATTATCAAGTCGTCAGGGAGAGATTCCATGAGACATCTGGGTGTGGCGCAGCTGGTAGCGCGCTACCTTGGGGTGGTAGAGGCCGCAAGTTCAAGTCTTGTCACTCAGACCAAACAAAGATAATCCGAACTTATTCCTAATTGGGGATGCGTTCGGATTCTTTGTTTTTTGCGCACAACATAGCTGTAGATAAAAAGGAAAACCGTACCCGATAAGCAACTACCTATCGAGTACGGTTTCATTAAATTTATGATGAAGCTCTATCTTTATGTATGCCTGTGTCGCTATACGCGGCACAGGTTTTCTGTTTAGGCGGATTTCTCCTTGGCGTTCTTCTCTGCTTCTTTCTTTGCTTTCCATTCCTCAAACTCGCGATTGCCTTCTTCTGTTTCAAAGAATGCCGCTACCGCCGGAAAGAAGGTGCGGACGATTGCTTCAATCTCATATTTAGGAAGATAAGAACGAGGTTTATATTCAGCGCTTTTATCTTGAATCAACCATAACAGAAAATATATTGTTTGCTTCATCAATTCCAAATATTTTACCTCCCGTCTCTATCCCAGCTATTACGGCTCTGCACCTTGCTCTGCTCACGCTTTTGCCATTCGGTTAAGATTCGCAGAATTGCGCTCTCCATATCCTTTGGTGTAGAATCCGGAAAGAATGTTCGAAGAGATTCCAAATCAAGCTTCAATGTTTCTTTCTGATTTGGCTTTGGTCTGCTCATAACCTCAAACATCATATCAGCATCAAGCATCTGCATCGCACTCATTTCTTTTAGTTTTACCGCCTGCGAGAGCGAAGGAGTTGCCTCGTAATCTTGAATCAGTTCGGCAAGAGCTCGCTGTTCTTCCTCCTTGAGATAAGATAATTTCTCGGCGGGAGTTAAAGCAATCTTGCCTTCGTCCACTAAATCAAGCAAAGGCTTGATAAGTTTAGTGAGACGGATATATCGTTTGATTGTATCCTTGCTCGTGTTTTCTTGTTCCGCGATAATTTCGGTGGATAACTTCGGCGCAACATGCTCTGAAGTTAAATCTCTTCTTGCTCCCTGCCGTTTCAGCGCATCAAACTTCATTTTGTACGCGAAGGCTTTTTCCGACGGTAGCAACTGCTCTCTGTGAAGGTTGGAATCTACCATTGCAAGGATCGCCTCATCGTCATCCAAATTGCGAACGATTACGGGAATGTCCTCTATACCAAGACGCTTGCAGGCTTCATATCTGCGGTGTCCCGAAACGATCTCATACTTCGCTCCACCCTCAATGGGATTGGGGCGCACAAGGATCGGCACGATAACTCCGTATTCCTTAATGCTCTCCATAAGATGCTGCATATCGCTATCGTCGCGGACTTGGAACGGGTGGTTGCTCATCGGTGTAAACATATCCAAGTTGTAATTAACGGTGGTCTCGATTCTTTTGTTTGAATTGGTTATCATCTTTGTTTTTCCTCATTTCTTTTAGTTTTAGATTGGATTTTCGCTCCCGTTTCTCTCGGGAACATTTCTTGTTCTTGCTCCATCTCGATGCGGAGCTTTTCTTTTAGATTTTCGATCATTGGGAATATCTCTTTTGCCAAATTAACATCGTGGCGTATGGCTTTTAGCTCTTTCGAGATTGCTTTACGCTTTAGGGAACATTCCTCTTTCTCCACATCTGTCTTGGCTCTGCGGCGGCGATTGTCTATCTTGTTGCGTGCTGAAAGCAACATAGCCATCTCCGCTTCTTTCTCATCAATGAACTCTTTAACACGCTCCGTTGTACCGAGATCGTTGCGATTGATGAGATTGACCGTTTCCATATAGCGCTCTAAATAGATCTGCTCTTGTCGCATAGCGGGTGAAAGTGGTTCTTGGTAGTTATCGTTCTGAATCACCTTGCCGCTTGTGTCGATGCCGAATAATTCAAGCACGATCATAAAGATAAGCTCTACGGTGTTGTGCTGATCGTAGTTCTTACGATGTTCCCATATCTCGAATAGCGGTGGACGGCTCGGAAAGTATGGGGATCGGTATTCCCGCCTTGAAAGAATTCTTTTCTCTATGGCTTCGGGTGTATAACGCTCTCCGAGGTTGTCTATGCGAACGGGACGTTGCCATCCCTTTGCGATTACGCAAGGATGTTTGTACTCCTTACCGCGCAGATAGGTGTAGCCGCGCCGCGCAAGTGCAAACTGAAAATGCTGTGGCAAAATGCAATCTGCGATAGCATCATCAATGTCCATCTTCAAAAGCGTTCTATGAGACGGCTTACCTTTCTTCTCAGCCATATAGGCAACGTATGGTGCGCGTTTTCTCTGTGGG